>JAMDBZ010000023.1 GCA_023488945.1 Deltaproteobacteria bacterium | reverse complement strand
ACCCGCCGGCTCCTCGTCCCGGCCCTCCTTGATCTGTTCCGGGAAGGGCTCCTGCCGGACGGCTTTGCCCTCCTGGGCGTTTCGCGGACCCCGCACACGGACGGCGCGTTCCGCGAGGTCCTGGCGAACGCGGTCCGCGGGCTCGCCCCGCAGGCGTTCGACGCCGACGCGTGGGCCCGGTTCGCGCCACGGATCTTCTTCCAGGGCGCCGACGTCTCCGACCGGGCCGGCTTCGCGATCCTGGGCGACCGGATCCGGACCTTGTGCGCCGCCCGCGGCATCCCCGGGAACCTCCTGTTCTACGCCGCCGTTGCGCCGAAGCATTACGTCGAGCTGGTCCGGCGGCTGGGCGAGGCCGGACTGGCGGCCGCTTCCGAGGCGCTCCCCGGCTTCCGCCGCCTCGTGGTCGAGAAGCCGTTCGGGAACGACGAAGAGAGCGCCCGGTTGCTCAACCGCGAGATCCTCGCCGTCTTCCCGGACAACGCGGTCTTCCGGATCGACCACTACCTCGGGAAGGAGACGGTCCAGAACCTCTTCGTCTTCCGGTTCGGGAACGGGATCTTCGAGCCGCTCTGGAACCGCAACTACATCGACCACGTCCAGATCACCGCGGCGGAGAGCCTCGGCGTGGAGTCGCGCGCCGACTTCTACGACGGCGCCGGCGCCATGCGCGACATGGTCCAGAACCACCTCTTCCAGCTTCTCGCCCTCGTGGCGATGGAGCCGCCCCTCTCCGTGTCGGGGGAGAATGTCCGCCGGGAGAAGCTCAAGCTCCTGCAGTCCGTGGAGCGCGTTTCCGAGGAGGGAGCGGGCGAGGCGTGCGTCCGCGGGCAGTACGCGGCGGGGGAGATCGCCGGCCGCCCCGTCCCCGCGTACCGGGCGGAGAAGAACGTCCCGCCGACTTCCCTCACGGAGACGTACGTCGCCCTCAAGCTCCTGATCGACAACTGGCGCTGGGGCGGCGTCCCCTTCTACCTTCGCACGGGAAAGCGGCTGGCGCGGGGCGTGACCGAGATCGCGATCCAGTTCCGCCCGGCTCCCTCCCTCCTGTTCCGGGAGACGGCGTGCGGCCGGATGACGGCCAACCTCCTCGTGATCAACATCCAGCCGGACGAGGGGATCTCCCTCCGGTTCGGGGCGAAGGTCCCCGGGCCCGCGATCCGCGTCGCCCCCGTGGAGCTCGAGTTCACCTACCGCGAGGCGTTCGGGATCAAGAGCCCGCCGGCCTACGGGCGCCTGCTGCTCGACGTGATGTTGGGGGACCCGACGCTCTTCCCGGGCGAGGACGCCGTCGAGACCGCCTGGTCGATCCTGGCGCCGTTCCTCTCCCGGTGGCGCGAGGACCCGGGCCGCGACCTGTTCTTCTATCCGGCCGGGAGCTGGGGGCCGAAGGAGGCCGACCGTCTCCCGGCGGCCGGAGGGGCGCAGTGGAGGACGCCGTGAAAAATTCCGGGCCGGGACGGGGACGGGCGGAGCGTCTCTTCGTCCTCCCCACGCCCGAAGCGCTGGCGCGCGCGGCGGCGGGGCGGCTCTGGGGGGATCGTCCGGGAGCGGATGGCGCTCCTCGGACGGAAGGGGTCCGGGGAGCCGCGCGTCGCCGTGGTGCTGTCGGGGGGGGAGACGCCGCGGCGGACATACGAGCTTCTCGCTTCCGAGCCGTACCGCAGCCTGTTCCCCTGGGCGTCCGTCCATTTCTTCCAGGTGGACGAGCGGTGGGTCCCGGCCGGCGACCCCGCGAGCAACCGGCGGATGATCCGGGAAACGCTCCTGTCGCGGGCGCCCGTCCCGCCCGGGAACTTCCACCCGGTCGACACGTCGCTCGCCGATCCGGCCTCGGGGGCGCGCGGGTACGAGGAGACGCTCCGGGCGACGCTTTCGCCCGGGACCGGCGGATTCCCCCGGTTCGACGCGATCCTGCTGGGGATCGGGCAGGACGGGCATACCGCCTCCCTGTTCCCGGGGTCGCCGGCGCTGGACGAGAGGACGGCGTGGGCGGCCGCGGTCCCGGGCCCCGATCCGGGGCTGTCCCGCGTGACGCTCACGCTTCCCGTCCTGTCTTCCGCGGCGCAGGTGATCTTCCTGGTGAGCGGAAAGGGAAAGGCCGGGATCCTGAAGAAGGTCCTCTCCCCCGAGGGCGACCGGACGGGCTGGCCTCCCGCGGCGCGGGTGACCCCTTCGCGGGGGCAGGTGACGTTCCTGGCCGATGCCGGTGCCGCGTCCCTGGCGGCGCCCGCCGGGGACGAGGCGGCGCGATGATCCTGGCCGGCGACTGCGGGGGGACCAAGACCAACCTGGCGCTCTATCGCCTCGCGGGGAAGCGGCTGCTCCCGGCCCGGTTCCGTTCCTTCCCGAGCCGCGAGTACCCGTCGCTGCCGGCGATCATCGCCGATTTCCTGCGCGACGGGGCGCGCCCCGGCCTGGCGTCCGTCGGCGCGGCGGGACCCGTCCGCGGGGGGGAGGTCCGGTTCACGAACCTGTCCTGGGTGGCCAGCGAAACGGAGATCCGGAGGGCCTGCGGGGCCTCGCGGGTCTACCTCATCAACGACCTCCAGGCCACGGCCTTCTCCATCCCGTTCCTGTCCCGGCGGGACGTGGCGGTCGTGCAGCCGGGCCGCAGGGAGCCGCGGGCGACGATCGCCGTGGTGGCGGCCGGCACGGGGCTGGGGCAGGCGTTCCTCGTCCGGGCGGGCGACCGCCTCCTGCCGGTCGCGACCGAAGGGGGTCATGTCGATTTCGCGCCGCGGAACGAGCGCGAGTTCCGCCTTCTGGGATATCTTCAGTCCCGGTACGGGCACGTCAGCGCGGAGCGCGTGGTGTCCGGTCCCGGGCTCCACGCGGTGTATCGTTTCGTCACGGAGGCGGAAAGGGTCCGGGAGGTCCCCCCCGTGGCGGCGCGCTTCGCCGCGGAGGATGCGCCGTTCGTCATCGCCCAGGAAGGGCAGGGGCGCCGCTCGAGGGCGTGCCGCGAGGCGCTCCGCCTGTTCGTCTCCCTGTACGGCGCCGTCGCCGGCAACGCGGCGCTGCAGGGGGCGGCCGCGGGGGGGGTGTATCTCGCGGGGGGCCTGGCGCCCGCCGTCCTTCCCCTCCTGAGACGGGGGCCCTTCCTGTCGTCGTTCCGTGACAAAGGGCGGTTCCGCGATTTTCTCGCGGGGATCCCGGTCCGCGCGATCCTCTCCGGCCGCGCCGTCCTCGTCGGCGCCGCCCGGTATGCCCTGGCCCGGGAGGAGGAAGGGACATGAGAGCGGCGGTGAAAGGAAGGAGGAGGCTCCCTCGCCTCGTCCTGGCGGCCGACCACGGGGGCGTCGCCCTGAAGGCGGACCTGCTCCGGCGACTGGACGGGTGGGGGTACCCTGTCCGCGACCTCGGAACGGACACGACGGAGCCTGTGGATTATCCGGAATACGCCTTCGCCGCCGCCCGGGCGATCCGTCTCGGGAAGGCCGACCGGGCGATCCTCATCTGCAAGTCCGGGATCGGGATGGCCATCTGCGCCAACAAGTCGGCGGGGGTGCGGGCCGCCCTCGTCCGCACGCCGGCCGAGGCCGAGCTGTCCCGGCGTCACAACGACGCCAACGTCCTGGTCCTGTCGGCCAACGAGCTGTCCGCGCGCCGCGCCCGCCGGATCGTCGAGACCTGGCTCTCGTCCCCGTTCGACGGCGGCCGGCACCGGCGGCGGATCGGAAAGATCCGCCGATACGAGAAGGCGCACTGGAAGGATCAGGCCCCGCGGATTCATTGACAACGGGCATTCTTCTTCCTATAAATGAGGTCCACCGTTTTTGCACGTGGAGGCAGGGGGCATCATGTCGACGCCGGTGCCTTTTCGCGGGAAAGGGGCGGGCTGCGCCGCGGAGCCGTCCACCCGGGAGATCCCCTTCGACGCGGTCTCGCGCATCGCGCGGATCTGCGCCCTGGGGCTCGCGCTCGAGGAACTGATCGGCGAAGTGTGCCGCGAGGTCCTGGCCCTTTCCGGGGCGGAATCGGTCTGGATCGTCTCCATCCCTGCGGACGCCCCGTCGCCGCCGGACGTCTGGTCCTCGGCCTTGACGGCCGAGGGGACGGACCTGGCGGAGGCTTTCCGGCCCGGTCCCGCCTGGGAGGCGGTGGTCGATCGTCTCCGGTCGGCCGGCCCGTGCGTCGTTCCCGACCTGTCGCGGCTCTCGCCGGACGACCCGGTCCGGGCCCTTTATGAACCGTATTCCGTCCGCTCGGTCTTTCTCGCTCCCCTCAAGTTCGGGACCCGCCTCCTCGGCGTCCTGGCCCTTCATGCCGTCAACCGCCCCCGCGCCTGGGAGACGGCCTCCGTCTCCCTCGTCGAGAAGATCGTGGCCCCCGTCATCGGCGCGGCGCTCGACCGCCGGAAGATGGAGGAGCGGCTCCGGGCCTCGGAGGCGCGGTACCGGTTTCTCGCGGAGAACGCGCTCGATTTCATCTCCCTCCACGATCCGGACGGGAAATACCTGTACGCGAGCCCCGCGGCCTCCCGGATGCTCGGTTACCGCGCCGAGGCGATGACCGGCGTCCCGATCACGGCGTTTCTGCACCCCGACGACCGGGACCGGGTCCTCGAAGAGAACGGGCGTCTCGTGGCGGGGACGGTCTCCGCCGTGACGCTCCAGTACCGTCTCCGCCGGAAGGACGGAAGCTACGCGGAGGTGGAGACCATCTCCTCGGGGGTCACGGACAAGCGGGGCGCGATCCGCCAGGTCCTCCGGATCACCCGCGACGTCACCGAGCGGAAGCGGATGGAGACCCGCTTCTTCGAAAGCCAGAAGCTCGAGACGATCGGGATGCTCGCGGGCGGCGTGGCGCACGAGTTCAACAACCTCCTCGTCGGCATCAACGGGGCCGCGGAGATGCTGGCGCTCCTCCTGGCCGGGAACGCCGAGGCCGGGAAGTACCTCGCGATGATCGAGCGGAGCGGGGCCCGCGCGGTGGAGCTCACGCGGCAGCTCCTGGCGTACGCGCGGCGCGGGCAGTACCGCCCGCGCGTCCTGCGCCTTTCCCGCGCCGTCGTCGAGGATCTCCCTCTCCTCAAGGCGGCCCTCCCCGCGGCGGTGGAGCTCAAACTGGACGTCGACGAGGCCGCCCCGCCCGTGGCGGCCGACATCGCGCAGCTCAAGCAGGTCGTGATGAGCCTGTGCCTCAACGCCGCGGAGGCGATGCCCGACGGCGGCGTCCTGACCATATCCGTCCGGCGGGACGAGGGCCCTGCCGGCGGCGGCGAGGACAGCGTGAAGGCGGTCGGTGGGGGCTTCGAGCGGCGGGTGCGGTCCGGGGGACCCCTTCCGGGGCCGCTCGCCGTCCTCGAGGTCGTCGACGCCGGGTGCGGGATGGATGAGAAGACGATCGCCCGCATCTTCGAGCCGTTCTATTCCACGAAGTTCGTCGGCCGGGGAATGGGGCTCGCCGCGGTCCGCGGCATCGTGGAGACCCACGACGGCGTGATCCGCGTCTTTTCGGAGGCGCGGAAGGGGACCCGCGTCTCGATCGGGTTTCCGGCGGCGCGGGAGGCGGCGGCCGAGGAGCTCCCGCCGGAGCCGTCCGCCGCGCCGCGGTCGGGCGCCGTGCTGGTGGCCGACGACGAAGAGGACGTCCGCGCGATGACGCGGGCGATGCTCGAGTCGTTCGGCCACCGGGTGATCGAGGCGCGCGACGGAGCGGAGGCGGTGGCGATCTTCAAGGACCGCCACGCGGAGATCGATCTCGTCCTGCTGGACCTGATGATGCCGCGGATGACGGGCGAGGAAGCGTTCGCCGAGATGCGCCGGATCGCCCCCTCCGTCCGCGGACTCCTCGCCAGCGGCTACGACGAGAGCGGGCGGGTGCGGGAAATCGAGGCGAAGGGGTTCGGCGGGTTCCTCCAGAAGCCGTTCCGGCGCCGCGACCTGGGCCGGAAGGTCGGCGAGCTCCTGGCGGAAGGGGGACGCGGGGCCTCTCCCGGAGCGGAGTAGACGGTGCGGCCGCGGCCCTCCCGGGCCTCGGGAGCGGGTGACGGATCGCCGCCCGCGGTTTCCCTCGGGGGATGTTCCCCGCGAGGGAGCGTTGCCCCTTCGCAAACTTCCTTTGAAATTTCCCCGCGGGGTAGGCATAATGGGAAAGATTTTTTTTTCTTCAGGGGGTGGCGATGCCGGGCAACAGGCCGCCGAAGGGGGAACGGGATTCCTCGAGCGCGCTGACGCGGGCTCTCCGGTTCGAGAAGGCCGGGAAGCGGTTCTTCCTCATGTCGGCGGCCAGGAGCGCGGACCCGTACGCGAAGGAGGTCTTCCTCCTCCTGGCGGGCCTCGAGGACCGGCACATGCAGGACATCCGGGCGATCTCCGCCCGGCTGGAAGAAAGCGGGAAGTTCCCGGCGGTCTCCTCGGCGCCCTCGGAAGAGCGGATGCGGATCTTCGCGAAGGCGCTCCGCCAGGTCCGGAAACAGAAGATGATCACGGGCGGCGCGGCCGACGCCATGCGGAAGGCGCTCGCTTTCGAGGCGGAGGGGCGCGAGATGTACCTGAGGATGGCGAAGGGGGCGGTCCATCCCCAGGAGAAGAAATTTTTCAACCTTCTCTCGGCCGAGGAGCAGAGCCACTTCAACGTGGTCTACGAATATCTGGATTACCTGGAGGCCTCCGGCCTCCGGATGGGGGAGTAGGGCGTAAACGGGGCAACGGAGATCCGTTCCTTCCATCGAAATTCCTCGTCTCGCCACGCCCAGTCGGGGGTCGCATGAAAAGTCCAAGGACGTACTGCGTTTGGATCCTGGTCATCGCCGCCGCGGCGATTCCGTTCCTGGCGGGCCCGTCCCCGGCCGCGTCCAAGGATCCGGCGCCGCGCAAGACCGCGCCGGCTAACGTGGCCCGGCACGAGTTCCCGGTCCCGCCACCGCCCTTCTCCGAGGGGATCTTCCCCTGCTCGGATTGTCACAAGGAGATGAAGCCGAACCCGAAGCGCCGGGTCCTCACGGAGGAGCACACCAACATCGTCCTGAACCACGGCCCGGGACGCTGGTGCCTCGACTGCCACGACCTCGCCAACCGCGACAGGCTGCACCTGATATCCGGGGAGAAGATCGACTTCTCGGAGTCGTACCGCCTCTGCGGCCAGTGCCACGGCGACAAGTACCGGGACTGGAAAGTCGGCGTCCACGGGAAGCGGACCGGTTACTGGAACGGGAAGAAGGAGTACCTGCTGTGCGCCCACTGCCACAACCCGCACGACCCGCGGTTCAAGCCGCTTTCGCCGATGCCGCCGCCCGTGCGGCCGGAACATATCCGCTGAGGGGGGCTGCGGCGGACGCCATGGCGAAGGAGACGGATCATGTCGGATAAGGAACAGGCGATTCGCGATGGGCGTGCCTTCCGGCTCTCGCGCCGGAAGGCACTGAAGGGGCTGGCCGCCGGGGTTGCCGCCCTGGCGCTCCCCCGCCGGGAGGCGTCGGCCGCGGCCTGGGATGTCTTCTTCCAGGAGAACTTCCGGCAGCTTCGCCCGGAGGATATCCGGACGATCCTCGCCCGGCTGGAGAAGGAGTACAGCGCCCGGTTCGGCAGGCCGGTCACGGTGAAGGCCACCCCCCCGATCGAGGGGGTGCTCTTCGCCTACGGGCTCGACCTGTCCCGCTGCATCGGCTGCCGGCGGTGCGTCTACGCCTGCGTGAAGGAGAACAACCAGTCCCGCGACCCCCAGATCCAGTGGATCCGGGTCCTCCAGATGGACAAGGAGAAGGGCGTCGACATCGAGGCGGCGCAGCCCTATTACAACCCCGCCAAGGTCCCCGAGCCGGGGCATTTCTACATGCCGGTCCAGTGCCACCAGTGCCGCAAGCCGCCGTGCACCAAGGTCTGCCCGGTCCAGGCCACCTGGTCCGAGACCGACGGGATCGTGGTGGTCGACTACAACTGGTGCATCGGCTGCCGGTACTGCATGGCCGCTTGCCCCTACGGGGCGCGGCATTTCAACTGGAAGAAGCCGGGGCTGCCCGCCGCCGAGCTCAACCCCGACACGCACTACCTGGGGAACAGGCCGAGACCGATCGGCGTGGTCGAGAAGTGCACCTTCTGCATCCAGCGGACGCGGGAGAACCCGGGGCGCTACCCGGCCTGCGTCGAGATCTGTCCGGTCGGCGCCCGGAAGTTCGGGAACCTCCTCGACCCGGACAGCGAGATCCGCTACATCATCGAGAACAAGCGGGTGTTCATCTTCAAGGAGGACCTGAACACCGTGCCGAAGTTCTACTACTTCTACGCGACGTGACCGGCGGGGGGGACGCATGAAGAAGGCGTGGGCATTCTTCAAGGGGACGCTGGTCCTCTGTGTGCGGGGGAGCAAGACGTACTACGCCTGGATCTTCACGCTCCTGGCTGTCATGACGATCGGGGCCATGGCCTACGTCCACCAGCTCCGGAACGGGCTGATCGTCACCGCCATGAGGGACCAGGTGTCGTGGGGCTTCTACATCTCCAACTTCACCTTCCTGGTCGGCGTGGCGGCGGCGGCCGTCCTGCTCGTCATCCCGGCCTACGTCTACAACTGGAAGCCGATCAAGGAGATCGCGGTCCTCGGGGAGATGCTCGCCGTCTCGGCCATGGTGATGTGCCTGCTCTTCGTGACGGTGGACATCGGCCGGCCCGACCGGTTCTGGCACCTGATCCCCAAGGTGGGAATCCTCAACTTCCCGCAGTCGCTCCTGGCGTGGGACGTGGTCGTCCTGAACACCTACCTCGTGCTGAACCTCGTCATCGCCGTCTATATCCTCTACAACCTCTACCACCGGCGGGAGCCGAACAAGTCGTTCACGACGCCGCTCATCCTCTTCTCCATCCCGGCGGCGGTCTCCATCCACACGGTGACGGCGTTCCTCTACAACGGTCTCAGCGCCCGCGACTTCTGGAACGCCTCCATCCTGGCCCCGCGGTTCCTTGCGTCGGCCTTCTGCTCGGGGCCGGCCTTCATGATCATCCTTTTCCAGATCATCCGGAAGTACACCAGGACCGAGATCAAGGACGAGGCGATCTTCAAGGTGGCGGAGCTGATCGCCTACTCGATGTTCATCAACCTGTTCCTTCTCGGGGCCGAGGTGTTCAAGGAGTACTACTCCAACACCGTTCACCTGGCGCCGATGAAATACCTGTTCCAGGGATGGCACGGGCACTCGTCGCTCGTCCCGTACATCTGGACGGCGATGATCTTCAACGTCACGGCGTTCCTGCTCTTCCTCATCCCGCAGACGCGGGAGAATTACGTGACGCTCAACATCGGCTGCTTCCTCATCTTCATCGGCGTCTACATCGAGAAGGGGATGGGGCTCGTCATCCCCGGCCTGGCGCCCGACGTCCTGGGAGAGATTTACGACTATTCGCCCACCGGCACCGAGATGCTCCTGACGCTCGGCATCTGGGCGACGGGGCTGTTCGTCTACACCATGCTCCTGCGGGTGGCGGTGCCGATATTGAACGGCGACTTCCATGTCGGGGAGGACGGCGTGACGCCCGTCATCGCGGACGAGCTGTTCCTGGTCTCCCCGGTGGAGGCGATGGGCGGGAGGAAGTGACGGCGGGCCGGCGCGGGCCGGCGGCCGTGCCCGTTTACGAAACGATGTCACGAGGAGGATGAACGCGAAGATGAGACGCTTCCTGCAGAAGATGCCGGACTCCCTCGTCCGGCTGCTGGTCGTCTTCCTGGGGCTGGCGATCCTCGGCGCCTTCGTGGTGATCGTGCTGATCCCCAAGCCGATGAAGGACGTCCGCATCCAGTGGGCGGAGGACATCAAGCGGGAGCAGGCCAAGCCGGTCAGGTACGCCGGCTTCCAGGCCTGCGCGGAGTGCCACGAGGAGATCTACGCGAAGAAGAAGACGGGGTACCACCGCGACCTCTCGTGCGAGACGTGCCACGGTCCCGCCAAGGCGCACACCCTGGACCCCGACAACGTCAAGCCGGTCGTCCCGCAGGCGCGGTCGTTCTGCCCGCAGTGCCACGCCTACAACCCGTCCCGCCCCCGCGGTTTCCCCCAGATCAACCCGGTGGTCCACAACCCGCTGAAAGCGTGCGCATCGTGCCACAACCCGCACGATCCGAAGCCGCCGACCACCCCGAAGGAGTGCTCGGCGTGCCACGGGGAGATCGCCCGGACCAAGGCGGTTTCGCGCCATGTCCTGCTCGCGTGCACCACGTGCCACCAGACGCCGCAGCAGCACAAGATCTCGCCGCGGAGCGTCAGGCCGACGAAGCCGCAGACCCGCGAGTTCTGCGGGAAGTGCCACGCCAAGGACGCGAAGGACCGGATGGCCAGGAACGCCCCGAAGATCGACCTGGCCACGCACGGGGAGAAGTACGTGTGCTGGCAATGTCATTATCCCCATTCGCCGGAGGTGGGACAGTGAACGGCCGCAGAAAGTTCCTCCGGGATCTCCTCGCGTTCCTCGTTTCCGGGAGCGCGATCGGGGGGATCCTCAAGACCATGCCCGGGAAAGCCTGGGCGAAGGAAAACCCCCGGAAGGGAAAGTGGTACGGCTTCGGCGTCTCGGTGGACAAGTGCATCGGATGCGCCCGCTGCATGGAGGCGTGCAAGACGGAGAACAACGTCCCCCCGGAGCCGTTCTTCTTCCGGACCTGGGTCGAGCGCTACATCATCAAGACGAACGGCGACGTCATCGTCAAGGCCATCGAGCCGAGCGCGGAAGGGGTGCCCGAGACCGCGGCCGACCGGGAAATCCTCCGGAGCTTCTTCGTCCCGAAGCTGTGCAACCAGTGCGCGAACCCGCCCTGCGTCCAGGTCTGCCCCGTCGGGGCGACGTTCCAGACCGATGACGGGGTCGTCCTCGTCAACGACAGGAAGTGCATCGGCTGCCGCTACTGCATCCAGGCCTGTCCGTACGGCGCGCGGTATCTCAATCCCCGGACCCGCACCGCGGACAAGTGCACCTTCTGCTACCACAGGATCTCGCAGGACCTGCTCCCGGCCTGCGTCGAGGTCTGCCCGACCCAGGCCCGGATCTTCGGGAACCTGAACAGCGTGGCGAGCCCCCTGGAGCGGTTCCAGCGGATGAACAAGATCCACGTCCTCAAGCCGGCGCTGAACACGGAGCCGAAAGTCTACTACGCGAGCCTTGACGGAGAGGTCCGATGAGCCACGAGATGATGCGAACCCTCTACGAGCTCCTGCCCCAGATCCAGGGGTACATCTACCCGAACGAGATCGAGATCCACTGGGGCCTGCTGATCGTCGTCTACCCGTACGTCACCGGCGTCGTCGCGGGAGCGTTCATCCTGGCCTCCCTCGTGAAGGTGTTCAACGTCAAGGAGGTGCAGCCGCTCTACCGGCTGTCGCTCCTCACCGCCCTGTCGTACCTCCTCGTGGCGCCGCTGCCGCTGTTGTCTCACCTCGGCCACCCCGAGCGGAGCTTCGAGATCTTCCTGACCCCGCAGCCCTCCTCCGCGATGGCGATGTTCGGCTTCGTCTACGCCTGGTACCTCATGGCGGTCCTGCTCCTCGAGATCTGGTTCGTCTACCGGACCGACATGATCGCGTGGGCGGAGCAGGAGACGGGCGCGATGCGATGGATCCACCGGACGCTCGCCCTGTACTCGAAGGACACGAGCGAGGCGGGGCGGGCCTTCGACTCGAAGGCGCTCAAGACGATCACCATCGTCGGGATCCCGTCGGCCTTCCTGCTGCACGGGTACGTCGGCTTCATCTTCGGCTCCATCAAGGCGAACCCCTGGTGGAGCAGCGTGCTGATCCCGATCGCCTTCCTGTGCTCGGCCATCGTGTCGGGAGTGGCCCTGGTCATCCTCTTCTACATGGTCATCACGCCGCTCACCGGCGGGAAGATCAACATGAAGTGCGTCGACAAGGCGGTCGACTTCCTCTATTACGCCGTCATCGTCGACTTCTCGATCGAGTTCGTCGACTTCATCCACCGGATCTACCAGAGCGAGGAGGAGATCAAGATCCTCTCCGAGATGATCATGAGCAAGCTCTTCATGAGCCTGGTCATCATCCAGGTGTTGCTCGGGATGATCCTTCCGATGGGCGTCATCAGCATCATCAAGATCTTCAAGAAGCGGTTCAGCCTGAACGAGGATCTGCGGAAGATGCTCTATTTCATCTCCGTTCTCCTCATCCAGTTCGGCATCTTCACAATGCGGTGGAACGTCGTCATCGGGGGGCAGATGTTCTCGAAGAGCTTCCGGGGCCTGACGACCTACAAGATGGAGGTCACCGGGATCGAGGGGCTCCTCTACGCCCTCGGGCTCCTCATGCTCCCGTTGATCATCCTGACGGTCCTCATGAAGGTCCTGCCGCCGTGGAAGGAGATGCGGGAGGAAGGGAATGGCGGGACAGGAGCCTCGCCGGAGGCCTTGCCCGCGTCCGGGTCGTAAACGCCCCTCAAACCGAAAAACAAGGTTCTTCCCTGGGCGCCGGGACACCACCGGCGCCTTTTTTATTTCTGTTTCAACTTGTTACACGGTTCCCGAGTCGGGCGTGACCCCTCGTCCCGCCTCTTCGGGACACCGCCATGCTCTTGAGAAATTTTTTTCTTGAAACTTTTTTCAGGAAAGGTTATCTTACGAAAAATTTAAATTTGGGATAATTTTCCCAATTATGAAACCGCAGATCGCAAGAGCCGTCTCATCCGCCGTCGCGAGGATCCTGCGGCCCCTGGTCCGTGTCCTCCTCCGGAATGGGATCCCGTACGGCGCGTTCGCCGATATCGCAAAGCGGATTTATGTGGACGTTGCGACGGAAGAATTCGGGATCCCGGGGCGGAAGCAGTCGAAGTCCCGGGTGGCGATCCTGACCGGCTTATCCCGGAAGGAGGTCCTCCGGGTCACGCGGCTCCCCGCGCACGACGACTCCGAGGCGATCGCGCGCTACAACCGGGCCGCCCGGGTGATCGGCGGCTGGTTGCGCGACGGGCGGTTCCAGGCGGCGGACGGGAACCCCGCCGACCTGCCGTTCGAAGGGGAGGGCGGCACCCTCGCCGCGCTGGTCCGGACCTACAGCGGCGACGCGACGCCCCGCGCGGTCCTGGATGAGCTCCTCCGGGTCGGGGCGGTGGAGCGCACGGTTGAAGGGAACGTCCGCCTCGTCGGACGGGCGTACGTCCCCCGGACGGGCGAGACCGAAAAGATCGCCATCCTGGGGACCGATGTCGCCGACCTGGTCGCGACGATCGACCACAACATCCGGAACCCCGAGCGGCCGGTGATCCAGCGGAAGGTGTCGTACGACAACCTGCCCGCCGAGGCGATGCCGGAGCTGCGGAAGCTGGCGGGCGAACGGGGGCAGGCGCTCCTCGAGGATCTCGACCGGTGGCTCTCCGCGCGTGACCGGGATGCCACCCCGGCGGCGGGCGGAACGGGCCGGAAGCGGGCTGGGATCGGGATCTACTATTTCGAAGAGGATTACGGCGAGGAGGGGAAGTCATGAGGTGCGGTCGTGTCGGCAGTCGGATTCCCGGGCGGTCCGTTTTGTGGCCGCTCCTCGCGATCTCCTTATTGGCATCCGGTTGCGGAGGCGGAGCGGCCCTTTTCGCCGGTGGCGGGATCGGGGGGACGGGACTTTCCACCGGGGTGATCGCGGCGTTCGGGAGCGTGGTCATCGACGACGTCCATTACCTGACGGACAACCAGGTCGGTCCGAGGTTCCGCACGATGAAAATCGTCGAGGGGATGGACGACACCGGCACCGCGGACAACGTCGCGTTCCGGATCGGGATGGTGGTCCGGATCCATCACGGGGCCGACGACAACATCGCCACCCGGATCGACTTCCTGGACGATCTCGAGGGGCCCGTCTCCGGGAAGAACCCGGATAACACCTTCGACATCCTCGGGCAAGCGGTTCTCGTGGACGGCGGGACTCATTTCTACGACGACACCGGGACGCCGCCGTTCGGCTCGTTCGCCGACATCGGGGACAACAACGTTCTTCAGGTGAGCGGCCTCGCCGACCAGGCCGGCGTCATCCACGCGACCTTCATCGAGAGGAAGCGACCGGCCCCGCAAGGGGGGATGTACGAGATCAAGGGGTACGTCAGCGGGCTCGATACGGCGACGAAGCGGTTCACGATCGGGCCCCTGCCGAACACGGGGACGGTCGTGGTGGCGTACGAGAACGCAATGTTCGAGAACCTGCCGCCGGGCGGGCTTGCCGACGGAATTTTCGTGGAGGTCGAGACGCTTTCCACCGCGGGGCCGATGATCTCGGCACGGAATGTCGAGGGCCGGGATTCCGAGGCCGACGAGGCGGCGGGAGTCGCGCGCCTCTCGATGGAGGGGTTCCCCGCGAACATCGACAACACGGCGGAGACCTTCGATCTGAACGCCGTCCGGGTGACGACTTCGGCGGACACCCGCTATGTCGACGCCACCGGCGGACCGCGAAACAGCTTCGCATCCGTGACCGCGACGACCCGCCTCAAGGCGGAAGGGAGCTACGCGGCGGGAGTGCTGAGCGCGGATACAATCACGTTCCGGTGAGAGAAAACGGATCGCGCGACCTGCGGGCGAAGGGAAACGCCCGCTCATCCCGGATTCAGGAGGTGCGGCAGAAGGGAAAAAACGGAATGGGAAGCAGCGGTTCGGTGACGCCGGGTGGAGATATGACAGGCGTCCAGTGTCAACAACGGATCGAGGGGAAGGGAGAAGGAGAAAAAGATGATACGGAATCGGACCATGGTATCCAAGGTTTGGTGGGCCCTGCCGTTCGTGCTGGGCATCGGACTCGCCGCGTGCGGCGGTGGGGGTGCAGGGACCGGGACAACCACGACCCGGGGGCCGATCACCGGCTTCGGCAGCGTATTCGTCAACGGCATCGAGTTCCAGACCGGCGCGCAGACCCACCGGAGGATGCTCGACGAGGGCCCGGGCGATGCCCCCGGCCACGACAACGAGGTGTTCCGGGTCGGAATGGTGGTCACCGTCCACCACGGGCCCGACGACGACAACGCGACGGAGATCGAGTACGAAGACAACCTCGAAGGGCCGGTGGAATCGGTGAACGCCGTGGACAACTCGTTCCAGGCCCTGGGCCAGAAAGTCGTTTACGACAACACGACGCATTTCGAGTTCTCGGGGGACGCGACTCTTTCCCCGGGCGCCATCGTGGAAGTCAGCGGGCTGCCGGACGTCAACGGCGTCATCCACGCGACTTACATCGAGGTGATGCCGGCGGGCAGCAGGACCACCTTCGAGATCAAGGGGTTCCTCGGCGGCCTGCCGACGGCCGACAACACCTTCCGCCTGGGGCCCTCGTCGGGCGTCGGGACCGTGACGGTCGATTACATGGGCGCGATGATGGAGGACATGCCGGCGGGAGGCCTCGCGAACGGCCTGTTCGTGGAGATAGAGACGAACGCGCCCGCCACCGGGACATTCCCGAACGCGGTGATCCGGGCCACCAAGGTCGATATGGAGAACGAGATCGGGCAGTCGGGGGATCACCACAGCGGGTCTTGATCTCCCGGGCGCCCGTTCCACACGCGGGAGTCCGCAAGGAGGGAGAAGATCCGACCCGGGGGGCCCGCTCCGGACCTCCCGGGTTTTTTTATCTTCTCCGCAGCGGGGCCTTGGGCTCACCCGCCTGGTTTTATCTTGCCGGCGGGGATGAATCGCTTCCGGAGTCCCCGGGCGTCACGATCCGCGGGCGCTTACGCGACTTTTCAGGACGCGCGGCGGATTTCCGGGTATTTCAGCGAGATGATGACCCCGCCGACAAGACTCGCGCCCCCGGCGATCGCGAGGGCCGCCTGCGCCGAGAGGGCGGCGGCGAGGACGCCGAGGAGCAGGCTGCCCACCCGCATCATCCCGAGGAGCAGGGAGACGTAGATCGCCAGGACCCGGCCGCGGAGCGTGTCCGGGACGAGTGCCTGGAGCAGGGAGTTCGCGGGAGCGTTCTGGAGGACGAACGCGAAGCCGATCGCGACGAGGAGGAGGATGGCGAGGGGGTAGTTCCGCGTGTAGGCGAAGCCGGCGAGCAGGAGGGGGAAGGCGAAGCTCGCCGCGGTGAGCATCGCCCCCTTCCGTTTCACCGCCGGGCCCGTGGCGGCGTAAAGGGATCCGAGCACCGCGCCGCCGCCCGCCGCCGACATCAGGACGCCGTAGCTCCCGGCGCCGCGGCCGAAGACCTCCTTCGCGAAGATCGGGATGAGGACGTAGTAAGGCATCGCGAGCAGCGCGGAAGAGGTGATGAGGAGGACGACGGCCCGGGGCCCCCGGTTCTCCCGGAGGTAGCGCACCCCGCCCCAGAGGTCCTTCCCCTCGTCCCCTTCGGCCCGGAGGCGACGGATGAGGGAGGCGTCCATGAGGTACAGCCCGAGAAGGACCGCCAGGAAGCTCGCTCCGTTGAGGAAGAAGGCGCCGGCCACCCCGGCGGTGGCCACGAGGATCCCGGCGAGCGCCGGCCCGAGGACGCGGGCGGCGTGGAAGATCCCGGAGTTGAGCGCGATCGCGTTGGAGAGGTCCTCCTTCCCCACCAGCTCGACGACGAACGCCTGCCGCGCCGGCGTGTCGAGCGCCTGGGCCGCGCCGAGCAGAAAGGCCAGGACCAGGACGTGCCACAGCGTCACGACCCCCGTCCAGCAGAGCAGCGCCAGGATGAACGCCTGGACCATCATTGCCGCCTGCATCGCGAAGATGATCCGCCGCTTGGAGAACCGGTCCGCGATCGCTCCCGCGTACAGCGTCAGGGGGACGAGCGGAATCGCGCCCACGAAATTCACGAGTCCCAAGTCCCGCGCCGACCCGGTGAGCTGGTAGACGAGCCAGTTCTGGGCGATCGTCTGCATCCACGTCCCGACGAGGGAGGTGAGCTGGCCGAAGAACCAGAGCCGGAAGTTCCGGTGCCGGAGCGCCTGGAACGTGGAGGGCCCGGCGGAGCGGGCGGGCGGGATGGGAGCCGCGCCGGCGGGCCCGGTCCCGGGTGGAGCGGCGGTCCTCAAGGAATTACTCCGTCCGGCGGAGGTAGAGGGCGCCGAGGGGCGGCAGGGTGAGGGAGACGGAGGCGGGGCGCCCCATCCAGGGGACCGCTTCCGCGGCCACGCCCCCGGCGTTCCCGAGGTTCCTCCCGCCGTAATAATCGGAATCGCTGTTGAGGGTTTCCCGGTAGAATCCGGGCACGGGCACCCCGACGCGGTACGCTTCCCGGGGAACGGGGGTGAAGTTGAAGACGCAGACGGTGACGTCGGCCGGGTCCTTCGCCCGCCGCAGGAAGGCGACGACGCTGTTGTCGACGTCGCGGAAGTCGATCCATTCGAAACCTTCCGGCCTGAAGTCCACTTCGTGCAGGGACGGGGAGGAGGCGTAGAGCCGGTTCAGGTCCTTGAGGAACGCCCGGATGCCCCGGTGGGTCTCCCATTCCAGGAGATTCCACTGGAGCTGCGCGTTGTGGTCCCACTCGTGCCACTGCCCGATCTCGTTCCCCATGAAGAGGAGCTTCTTCCCCGGATGGGCGTACATGTAGGCGTACAGGAGCCGCAGGTTCGAGAACTTCTCCTCCAGCGTCCCCGGCATCTTGTCCAGAAGCGATCGCTTCCCGTGGACCACCTCGTCGTGGGAGAAGGGGAGCACGAAGTTCTCGTGGAAGGCATACAGCAGGGAGAAGGTGAGCTGCCCGAAGTGGAACTTCCGGTGCACCGGCTCCTTGGTGAAGAAGTCCAGGGTGTCGTGCATCCATCCCATGTTCCACTTGAAGGTGAACCCCAGCCCCCCGAGATAAACGGGCCGGGACACCATCGGCCAGGCGGTGGATTCCTCCGCCACGGTCACGGCTCCCGGGTGTTTCTCATGGACGAGTTCGTTCATCCGCTTCAGGAAGGCGATGGCTTCCAGGTTCTCCCTCCCTCCAAACTCGTTCGGGATCCATTCTCCATCGTTCCGCGAGTAGTCGAGGTACAGCATCGAGGCCACCGCGTCCACCCGCAGGCCGTCGATGTGGTACTTCTCCAGCCAGAAAAGGGTGCTCGACAACAGGAAGTTCGCGACCTCCCTCCGGCCGTAGTTGAAGATCAGGGTTCCCCAGTCCCGATGCTCTCCCTTCCGCGGGTCGGCGTGCTCGTACAGGTGCGTTCCATCGAACCAGGCGAGCCCGTGGGCGTCCTTCGGGAAGTGGGCGGGGACCCAGTCGAGGATTACGCCGATCCCCTCCCGGTGGCACCGGTCCACGAAAGCCATGAAGTCCCGGGGGAGGCCGAACCGGGAGGAAGGCGCGAAGTACCCCAGCGTCTGGTACCCCCAGGAGCCGTCGAACGGGTGCTCGGTGACCGGGAGCAGTTCGAGGTGGGTGAACCCCATCTCCTTCACGTAGGGGATCAGCTCGTCCGCCAGCTCCGCGTAGGTCAGGGGGCGGCTCCCCTCGTCGCCTTTGCGCTTCCACGATCCCAGGTGGACCTCGTAGACCGCCACCGGGGCGTCGAGGGGGGCGCGGCGCGTCCTCGCCTCCATCCATTCCCGGTCCCCCCACTCGTACCCGTCGATGTTCCAGACGATGGAGGCCGAGCGGGGGGGCACCTCGAACCGGAAGGCGTACGGGTCCGCCTTGACGAACACGTCCCCGGAGGGTCTGGACCGGATCTCGTATTTGTAGACCTCCCCCTCGCACAGTTCGGGGATGAAGATCTCCCAGATTCCGCTTTCCCCCCGGTTTCGCATCGGGTGGGCGCGCCCGTCCCAACGGTTGAAGTCTCCAACCACGGAGACCCGCTCTGCGTTGGGGGCCCACACGGCGAAGGCGACTCCTTTCACACCTCCGACCGTGATGGGACGGCTTCCGAGCTTCTCGTACTGCTCGAGGTGGGTCCCCTCGGCGAGGAGGTGGATGTCGAAGTCGGAGAGGACGCATCCGAACCGGTAGGCGTCGTCCTGCTGCCAGCGGTGCCCCGCGGAGTTCAAGATCTCGATCCGGTAGGGGAACGGCTGCTGCGTATGCGGAAAGAGCGCCTCGAACACCCCGTCGGGGTGGAGCCGCGCCATCTCGGTCCGGCGTTTCCGTCCTTCCTCAAAGGTCAGGACGAAGGCCCGGTCGGCCTGGGGGAGGATCGCCCGGATCGCCGTCGCCCTCTTGCTGCCGACGGTGACGACGTGGGGTCCGAGGACCGAGAAGGGATCCCAGTGCCTGGCCCCCGCGAGCTGCTCGATATCCTCTCTCCGGAGGGTGCCGGTCATGGCCGTCCATTTTAGCGGAAATGGAAGGGAAAAGGGGAAATCCCGGGGAGCCTCGTCCCCCTCGATCCGGGCACGGGCTTGCGGGGGGCTTCCTCTCCGCTACGACCTTGCGCCCTTTGCACGGAAACGGTTTCGAATGGCCGATTGCTTGCGAGACGTTGCCTTGTGTTCAGTTCCGCCGGACCTTGAAGTGGGTCTCCTCGATGTCCTTGCCTCCGCCGTGGGTCTCCACGGAGGCGACGATCCGGTAGCTGCCGGGGGCGGCGTTCGCGGGCAGCGTGACGGGGACGGTGCTCCGCCACGTTCCCCCCTCCCGGGTGATCTCGATGGATGTCTCGCCGACCCGGGTCCCGTTCACCAGGATTTCCCGCGTTTCCTTGACGAGGACCTGGGCCTCGGGCCTCGGCGTGAGGACGGCGTAAGTGACGTGGATGTTGACCGTTTCCCCGGGGTCGAGCACGGCCGGGTTGGCCCGGACCTTCTCGATCCTGAGCCGCGTCCCCTCCGCGGGGGAGTAGCCGTACTGCCGGTTCGTCTCGGCCCGGCCCCGTTCCTGCTCGTCGAGGTAGTGCCCGACGACCCCGCCGGTCAGCGCCCCGAGGAGGCCTCCGACGACGGCCCCCCGCTTCCCGCCGACGAGCCCGCCGATGACGGCGCCCCCCACCGCCCCCGCGCCCGCGCCGATCGTGGTTTTCGGGTTCCTCTGGACGGTCCGGCTCGTCTCGGCGCAGCCGGACGCAATGGCCGCAAGGAATACGAGGGCCACCCCCAGGCGCACTGCTTTCCTCATGGGATTCCTCCGATAATCCATTGGACGTGGCGACGGGCGTCCGTATTCATCGATTATAGCCCCCCTCCTCATCCACCGCAAAGAATCGGGGGAGCGACGAATTCCTGCGGGCGGCATGGACCGGCACGTGCCCGAACCCGTGCCGGGAGAGGATCTCCCGGACCGTCGCCGTGGCCCGCGACGGCGTGTTGTGGTCCGCCGAGAGGTGGCACAGGATCACGGCCCGCGGGGGCCGCCGGCTCGCCGTCATCACCCGCGCGAGGAACCGGCCCGCCTGTTCGTTCGAGAGATGCCCCATGTCGGAGTCGACCCGCGCCTTGTCGTGCCGTGCGCTCCGGGACAACGTCGCCGGGTCGTAGTTCGACTCGATGAGGATGAGGTCGCTGTCGACGAACTCCTCGAACAGTCCGTTCCCCCCGTGCCCGAGGTCGGTCGCCATGGCGACGCGCGCCTCCCCTGTCGCGGCGGGAGCGGAGAAAATGAAGCCGCAGGTCACTCCTTCCGCGTCGTGGGGAACGGCGAATGGCCGGACGAGGATCGTCCCCACCGAGAACGGCTCGAGCCCGAAGGCCCGCACGGGGGCCGCCGCGGGGGCCCGGGAAAGGACCCGGCGGGAGAAGGCCCGGACGTTCCGCTCGTGGAGGAGGATCGGCACGCCGTGGCGCGCGCAGCAGACGGCTCCCGCGGCGTGGATATGGTCGGCGTGGAGGTGCGAGACGAGGACGGCGTCGATGTCGTCCCAGGAGCGGCCGCATTCGGACAGCGCCAGGGAGAGCCTCTTCTGGGACGGGATCCCCGCGTCGACGAGGAGCGAGGTCCCCGCGTGCTCGACCAGCGTCATGTTGCCGGAGCTGCCGCTGCGCAGGGGGACGACGGAGAGTCTATTCAACGGAGAGCAGCTCCAGGCCGGATCGTGCGTCGGGCCGGCGCACGGCGGCGAGACCGGCGATCTCCAGGAGAATCGCCTCCACGAGGAGGTACACGGCGCCCTCCTTCCGGATGCACCCGGTGAGGACATCTTCTCCCCGGCCCAGCGACGCGTGGAGGTGGAGGGAGGGAGCGCCATCCTGCTCGGCGACGCTCCCCATCCCGACGATCTCGTGCGGCTCCGGGAATCCGGTCCACACCGGCTCGGGAGGAAGCGCCGCCGTGCGGGGGCCGGTGACGAGGGAGCCGCCCGTGACCGCCCCGATCAGGAAGAACCATCCCGCGCGGATTCCTTCTCTCCGACAAAGTTCGGTCAGGGCCGGAATGACAGGTTCCCCGTGGTCGAAACGGGCCAGCAGGACCCGTCCGATCGTGCCCGTCCTGTAGTGCAACGGCGCGACCCGTCCCTTACGGCGCAAACCGCGTGAAGACGAAATCGTGGTCCTTGACATTCGCCTGGTGGCACGGGAAGCAGGTCCTGTGCGCCGCTTCGTCCGCCGGCTTCCCCTCCACGAACCGGCCGAAGCCCCATCCGCCCGTCGCGGAGTATTTCTTCGCGTCCTTGACCATGAACTCGATCCGCTTCGGCTTGCCGGGGACGAAGGCGTTCTTGAACTCCGTCGACTCGACCCGTTCCCAGGCGAGCTTCGCGAGGATTGCCCCGTCGGGGAACGGGAGCGTTCCGCCGCGGTACGCCTTCATGGCGATCTCGTTCCCCAGGATGACGCGGACCTCGTTGTTGTCCGTGCGGTGCGACGGCGCCACGACCTCCCACCCGCGATATCCCTCGGGGATGGTGACCCCGAACAGCGGCGAGGCGGCCGGCGGGGCCGGGGCCACCGCCGCCGGGGCGCCGCCCGGAGCGGCGGCCGACGACGCCCCCCCGCCTTCGGCGATCGCGGGGAAGAGGGCGAACGCGGCCAGCAAAGCGACGAGTGGAAGGACCAGACCGTTTTTCCGCATGGGGGCCTCCTTTCCGGAAAGAACGGGTTGGGGGCGGTCCCGGCAACGGACCCATTATAGCGTAATCTGCTATACTCAATGCCTAAGTGCGGCACTTCATAATTACGGCGACGTATTTCATTTCGAGACCGCACCGAGAGCGTCGATGCGCCGCGTCCGGCAAGGCGCGCGACCGAGGCGTACCGTTGAGTACGGCGAGGGAGCGCAACGCAGCCGGC
>JAMDBZ010000057.1 GCA_023488945.1 Deltaproteobacteria bacterium | reverse complement strand
CGTGGCCCAGACCCTCTTCAACTCCATCGAGGAGAACGGCGCCACCTACGAGGCGGTCCTTAAATTGAAGTTCGGGACCGCGGGGCGGACGGGACTTGAAGAGCAGATCAAGAACCTGATCGAGAGTAGGCCCTCGGGGGTAACCCCCAAGGCAACGTTCGATTTACCTGTGGGGGGTGTCGCATGAACATCCGGGCGGCATCCTTCGCGCTCCGTGTTGTGCGTCGGAGGGAAGGGGATGCAGGGGTCCTGTACCGCAGGACCCTTGACGCGAACCAGAACGAACGCCTGACGAGGATCGCGCCGATCTCCCCCATTGCCTTCTCTGCCGGCACGAAGCTTCTGCGGGAAGCCGTCCGGGCGACGGCAGGCCCGGGTACGAAGCTGACCACCGGTCCCTTCCACGCGCTCGATCCGGACTGGGGGGCACGGGTAGCCTGTTACGCCCTCACCGCCTCAGGTCTGCGGAATCCCGAGCGGCTCCATAAGGCGGCGGATCACATGTACCACGCCGATGGACCCGAGGCAGCCTGGTGGTTCGGACTCATGGTGAACGGGAAGAAGAGACGCGTGATCCGGGCAATGCGCATCCTTATCGAGGCCGTGAAGTGAAGAAGCCTCCACGGCTCCTGATCGAGGGCTGGCTCCCGGCTGGAGCAATAGGGGTGGAATGCATCCGGGAACGGTCTACGGGACAGCAACCTCCCGACAAACGACTCCACGTTTGGTGGGCACGGCGACCACTGACAGTTGCACGTGCTGCTGTTTTGGGTTCCCTTCTTCCTCCAGATTTCCCTCGGGATGTTTTCGAGCGCTTGTTGGGATTTGGTCTTCCTGGAAAGGATCTCGTCGAAATTCGGCGGCGGATGGACGAAGGAGTTCGTCTCGAAGGCGGATTCAACTGCGATCGGGCGTTCAAGCGGGGATTCCGGGACGGCGACCTCGAAAAAATGAGGAACTCGTCCGAGATGATATGGGGTTCGGAGATCAGCGTAATTGACCCGATGTCTGGCGGTGGGTCGATCCCGCTTGAATCCACCCGCCTGGGGTTCCATACACTTGCGAATGAATACAACCCTGTGGCGTGTTCCGTGCTCGAAGCTACGGTCGGTTATCCGTTCTTTTTCGGCGAAAAGATTGGAAAGAAAGCGCGGAAATGGGCGAAGATCTGGAGCGAAAGAATCGAGAAGCGCCTTGCGCAATTCTACCCTGCCTATCGTTTTGCAAAGGTGCACGCCTACGTTTTTACCAGGACAGTTCCGTGTCCCGACACGCAGTTCCATACTCCCCTTGTACCGGACTGGCATCTCCTGAAACCCAAAACGGAACATGGGCGGGTTGTAGCCGAACCGATTGTGGACCGAAAGAAAGGAACTTGGTCTGTCCAAGTAAGGCCAATCGGCCGCGGGGCAGGGCAGATTCGGCAGGCTCCACCGCCAACGTACGACGATGGGAAAGGGGTTTCGCTTTTCTCCGGGCAGATGGTCGACGGTGTCTGGGCCGGACGGCAGATCCCTGCGGATTACATCAAGGCCAAAGCTCAAGCGGGTGAAATGAGAAATTGTCTCTACGCGGTTGCTTTGAAAGCGAAAGGGCTGACTTTCCAACCTCCGGAACTGGCCGACCTTAAGGCACTGGAAGAGGCTGAAAAGGAACTGGGACGCCTGCGCCCGGGGTGGGAAAAAGGGAATATTATCCCGACGGAATTGTATCCGGAAGTCTCAAGCGATGAACGTCCAAGGCTGTACGGTATGCCCCGGTGGGCCGACATGTTCTCCCCCCGGCAACTCCTGAGCTTTGGTGTTCTCGCCGAAGAGTTGAAGAAGTTATATGTGGAAGTCGTCAGGGTTGAAGGGAAGGAAGAAGGGGAGGCGGTAATTCACCTTTTGGGTTTTGTCCTCGACAAACTCATGAACTATAACAGTGTGCTCGGTTCATGGCACGCTCCTCACGCGGTAATGAGGAGCGTCTTTGATCGCCATGATTTTTCCTTCAAGCCAACTTTTGCCGAGATGGCCGCATGTAATGCTGGTGGCGGTTTTGAATGGGCCATCGACAGTGTCCTGGAAGCGTATGAACAGGTCAGCGAACTTCCTCATCATCCATCTTCCAAGCCGGTAGAAATCTCCCTCGGTTCTGCCACAAGTATTCCTTCCGTACACGACGGTACGATCACGGCAGTTGTTGTCGATCCCCCTTACGCCGACAACGTCCAGTATTCCGAACTGGCCGACTTCTTTTACGTCTGGCTGAAGCGGACACAGGGGCATCGTCGACCGGAGTGGTTCTCAACCTACCTCTGCGAACACGATCAAGAGGCGGTCGTCAATATCACACGGCATCGTGAGAACAGCAGGACTCCCAACAAGAAGAGCAAGAGAGATGGCTCCTCCGCAGAGGCAAAAACCAAGGCCCACGCCTTTTACCAAGGCTTGATGACAGACGTGTTTCGGGAGTCTCGGCGCATCCTTCGGGACGACGGTGTTCTCACCGTTATGTTCACCCATAAAAAGCAGGAGGCGTGGGAGGCCCTGTTCACATCCCTGATTCAAGCCGGGTTTACCATTACCGCCACGTGGCCGATCAAGACGGAGAGTGAGCACTCCCTCCACCAGGCGAAAAAGAATGCGGCCCAGAGCACGGTGATCCTTGTCGCCCGGAAAAGACCGAAGGAAGCCGGTGTTGGTTACTTCGATAACGCCATGAGACGGGAGATTCGCGAAAAGGCCCGATCCACGGCGGAACGCCTAGAGGGAGAAGGCCTCAACCCGGTGGATCAGCTTGTCGGGTCCTTTGGGCCGGCCATGGAAGTGTACAGCCGGCATTCCGAAGTCCGCACGGATACTGGTGTCCCAGTTGGGGTCGACAAAGCCATCGACCTGGCGGCCGACGCAGTGAGCGAATGGCGCGTCCAGAAGTTGTCCGATCGGGGGCTCGAAGGAGTGGAGTCGGAAGGGAAGTTCACGCTGCTCTGCTGGGACGTACTGGGGGCAGTCGAGTTCCGGTTCAATGAGGCCAAGCTCCTCGGCAATGCCGTGGGGATGGACGTGGACCAACTCGTGGCGGCCGGGCTGGTCACCAAGACCGGCGACAAGGTCCAGATCCTGTCCGCCGGGGACCGGCGGCGCGACAAGGCCCTCGAACCGGACAGCGTCGAGGTGCAAACTCTGTTCGGCCCAATCGTCGTCGCGAAGAAACGTGCCTCGAAGAAGAGCGCCTTAAAAGTCCACCCCAATGATCCCGCATTCCGGACGGCTCTCGACGCTTGCCATGCCTTGGCCCTCCGTTACATCGAAGCTGGGGGAGGGGCTGGCGGCATCGGTTCGGCCAAGTCGTTGGCGAACCAGCAACGGTGGACAAAAGATTCCAAGGAAGCACGTCTGATAGAAGCACTCGTCCACGCGGCACCCGAGGCAGTTCGCCATGAGGCCGGCAAGAAATCCGTGGCCGCGCAGTACCCGGAGTTCCGTGCCTGGCACGCCCTGCTCCTCCCTCTGTTCGGAATTAAGCCTCCGGATTGGAAGAAAAAATTGGAGGCGGTCATCGGGTTGCCCTTCAAGGAAACGATCGAGGAGGAAGAGGAGTCCGACAGCGAGGAGGAAGGGTGAAGAAGAAGGTGCCAGCCCAAGTACCCGTCCCTCCTGCTCCGGGAAGCATGAAAAAGCATGAGTGGCTCCGGTTCATTTCGGGCCCGGACCAGATGCTACTGGAGCGCTTGTACGTCCCGGCCCTCGGGGAAACTCTCCGGTATGACCGGTGCTGTGCTTACTTCTCCAGTTCCGTCCTCTCCGCCGCCGCGAGGGGGTTCGCGAAACTGATCGAGCGTCTCGGTGCCCTCGGCGATGCTGCCCCGCATCCGGCAATACGCCTCGTGGTGAACGAGGAACTCGACGAGGACGATGTCCGCGCCGTCGTGGAGACGGGAGACACCTCCGCGTTGGAGACCCTGCTCCTAAAACGTCTGAAGTCCCCAAAGGAGATCCTTGAAAAGCAGCGACTGGCGATGCTGGCGTGGTTGGTCAAAGAGGGTCTCCTCGATATACGGGTCGGGGTCATGCGGCGAGGCGGCGGGATCGTCCACGGAAAGTTCGGCATCACGACCGACCAGTCCGGGGACTCCGTTGTCTTCGCAGGGAGCGGAAACGAGTCCGCACAGGGGCTGACTGCCAACTACGAGCGCCTTGAGGTCTCCACGTCCTGGGAAGACCCCGAGCGGCACAATGAGTACACGAAGGAGTTCGCCTCCCTTTGGACGGACAAGCACCCTGACGTCCACACGGTAACCCTTCCAGAGGCGGTCCGCCTGAAACTCATCAAGTTCGCGCCGAAGACGCCGCCGGCGCTTGAACCTTCGAACGCGCTTGCCCGGCAGAAAACGGCCATGATCTGGCATTTCATCACCGAGGCACCCTTCCTCCCCGACGGGGACAGCGCCTGCGACGCGACCGCGACGGTGACCCTCTGGCCCCACCAAAAACACGTTGTGCGGGAAGTCGCTGGAGCGTGGCCTTCAGGAAGGCTGTTTTGCGACGAAGTGGGCATGGGAAAGACAATCGAGGTGATCCTTGCCCTCCGGCGGCTCATGGCGGGGCGTGGGGTGAAACGGGTTCTGATCCTCCTCCCGGCAGGCTTGCTCAAGCAGTGGCAGGGGGAACTCAGGGAAAAGGGCGGGCTGGTATTCCCTCGCCTCGAAAATCCCACCACGCTTGTGTATCCGGACGGCCTCGAAAGAAAAACGACGGGATTGGCTGAATCCCTTCGGGAGGACGCGCTCATCATGAGCCGGGAGACTGCCCGGACGGACGGCAACCTCCTCGTCCTGCTGGATGCGGCCCCCTGGGATCTAGTGGTCCTCGACGAGGGGCATGCCGCCCGGCGGGGAAAGCAGGAGGAGGGGGAATTCAACAACGGGACGTTACTTCTCAACCTGATCCGGAAACTCCAGTTGCGACGGAAGGCCCGGGGGATCTTCCTGGTCAGCGCCACGCCGATGCAGACGCACCCGTGGGAACCCTGGGATCTCCTAGGGGTTCTGGGCGAGGGTGGCCGGTGGCTTTCCGATTTCGGCGATGTCCGATCCTTTTACTCGGCTATCGCACGTCTCAGGGCAGGTCTATGCGACCAGGTAACCGCGCGAGGAGCTGCCGTGATGGTCGCCACGGATTCCCGATTCCCATCCTTACCTGCCGAATTTGCTTTGGGGGGGGTGGACGGAGACCTTTCCGACCGGGTTTCCAGTCTTACGCAAAAAATTGCTTTTTGTCCGGAAAGCCGTAGACGAGAGGTCGAGGAGTGGCTCCGAAAGGGTTCCCCGCTCTCCCGACGGATGCACCGGAACACGCGGGCAACCCTCCAGCAGTATTACGAGCGAGGTTTGCTGGAGGCCCCGCCCCCGAGAAGAGGCATCGAGGACTGCATCTACGACTTCAACGATCCGGACGAGCGCAGGATTTACGACTCCATCGGGAAATACATCAACAAGCGGTTCCAGGAACTGGAAAAAGAGAAGCCGGGCAAGGGTTTCGTCATGACCATCTACCGGCGCCGGGCCTCCAGTTCGCCGTACGCCCTTGAGCAGAGCCTCAAGCGCCGTCGGGATGGGTTGAGGCAGGTCGCATCCAAGATGGCGAGCTACGCCTACCTCGATCGGAACGAAGGCGTCGATACGTCGGACCTAGATGATCTCGGCGAATTCGATTACATCGGGCAAATCTCGGCCGCCTACCCGACGGATCCTCGCGCTGCCGAGGTCGAGATGAACGAGATCGCCGGCATACTCGATAACCTTCGCGCCCTGAACAACCGCGACACAAAGCGGGACTTCTTCTTCGACAGGTTACGGGATGCCACTGACGACGGTCGTTCGGTACTCGTCTTCACCGAATACGCCGATACGATGGAATACCTGCGGGATGCGCTGATATCCCACTATGGGAAATCCCTTTGGTGCTACAGCGGGGAGGGCGGACTGGTCTGGGATGGTACTGAATGGAAGACCGTGACCAAAGGCGTCATTACCCAGCACCTGAACGAAAAGAAGGTCAAGGTTCTAATCTGCACCGACGCGGCGAGCGAAGGGCTCAACCTCCAGGCGGCCGGGGCGATCATCAACTACGACCTGCCGTGGAACCCGAGCCGGGTCGAGCAGCGTATCGGACGAATCGACCGGATCGGCCAGAAATACCCTGTCGTCCGGGTCGTGAACATCTTTCTCAAAAACAGCGTGGACATGCAGGTCTACCGGGTCCTCCGGGAGCGGTGCGGGCTGTTTGAACATTTCGTCGGGGCAATGCAGCCTGTCCTTGCGAGAGCGCGCCGGATGCTGCTCGGGGGGCAGGACATCATCGACATTGGGACGCTTGAAGGCACCGCCCACGAGGTCGAAGGCGACCCCGTCGCCGGCGAAACCTACGTGGAGAGCGCCCCGGAGGTGAGGGACGACGTCCATCCGCCCGTGACTATCGACGAGATCAAGGAAGCCCTGTCGTCTTTGAACGGCGAAGTGGGCCCCAAGGTGAAAATCCTGGATGGTGGGAAGCGATACGAATTGACCTGCCCTGAACTACCAAAGGTGATTTATACGGGAGATAGAAGCATCCTTGAAGAGAGCCCGGTGGTTCGATCTTTGTCCCCCATGGACGAAGGGATCTTGACGATGGCGAGAAGTTTATGCCGTCCCGGGGAACGCCTTCCGTTGGTCATAGAAACCTGCCAGCGAGGGGCCTTCCGCTGCTCGGTCTCCTATTGGGTGTCCCAAGGGGAACTCACCCCGGTCAACTCGATGGAGGATGTGAAGTTCCGGGTGGACGGATGGGATGGTACCTATCCGGACCCGGAGGAGTGGGCTCGCGCAAGAGATACCGGGAAACGGGAGGCATCCCAACGTCTGCAGGAGATGGAAGTTGCCGCTTCGGAGAAGGAGCGCCAGGGGCTTCTGAACCAAACGGAAGCTGCCCGGATCCGCTTAACCCGGGAACTCGGTCGTTACCTCGTCAGCCAGGGGGCTGACACCAACGACCTGAACAACTTCCTCTACCAGATGATCACCCGGGACCTCGATGGAGCTCGTCGTCTGAAAAAGGCTCTGGAGGTTCTGGGAGGATACCCGGAGTGGGACACCGAAACCCGCCGGGAATTGGCCGCCTTTGCGAGCAACCTCACGGACAACCAGATCAAGGGACGGTCAATGATGAAGGAGATCGACGCGGCACTGCAAGACCCGAGGTGGGACGCACTGGCCGAATGATGGTGGATAGGTTGTCGGAGGCATGGTAGCAATAAACCTACAGAACCAACTGTACGGGAGGGTCTATGCCTACTGCTGATGCCATAAAAGCATGCCGGGAATCGCTACAACGAATCCAGGATTTTGATGCCGAAAGCATCTCGCGCACTGAAGAACTGGGTTTGACCCTCAGTTTCAAGGAGGCGGTTGCGGACGCAGATCGGTTGATTGCGTTCTACCAAAGGATTCCTCTCTCAATAACGGACGATCTTTCCACCAACCCACTCGAAGCACTGAAGAGACAGGCGGATTCGGACTACAACATCTTGGACCGGATATATAAGTTTTCCCCCAGCCAAGGTAATCCCGCGGGAGACCGAAGCAACCTCATCAACCAACTTCGGGCAGCCTACGAAGCAACGTTCACGGCATTGTGGCAGTACTTGGCCTACGGTGTGGCTAGGACAACTGATACCAAGGTGATAGAGAGAGAAGCGCGGGCAACAATCCAGGAAATTAAAGATCAGTCTGCGTCGATTGCTGATGAGTTGAAAAAAACACGTGATGGGGCAGAAAGCATTCTTGCAAACATAAAATCTATGGCTGCTGAGGTTGGAGTAACGCAACAGGCGCAGTACTTCAAGGATGAGGCAGATAAGAACGAAACTGCGGCCGCGACATGGGAAAAGCGGGTGACCACGCAGGCAGTTTTGGTGGCAGTTTTCGCAGTGATCAGTATTTTTCTGCACAAGATCCCATGGATTGCTCCTGCCACCTCGATCGAGTCAGCACAACTGATCAGCAGTAAGTTGCTGATCTTCGCGGTCCTAAGCTACATGTTGTTACTGGGAGCCAGGAATTTTCTTTCCCACAAGCACAATGCGGTTGTAAATCGGCACCGCCAAAACGCCCTCTTGACCTACAAGGCTCTTGCTGATGCGGCACAAGCGAAGGGTGCTGAGGACATTGTCTTGGCCCACGCTGCTTCGTGTATTTTCGCTCCGCAAGAAACCGGATATTCCAGAGGGGGAGCAGAATCGGGAGGGGGGTCGAAGTCCGTACTGGAGTTGCTCACCAAAGCAACAGCAAAAACAGATGGCTCCCACTGACGACTGACGAAGGTGAGGCGCAATATTATCATCGCTCGTGCAAAGGCAAGGCAAACCGGCGTGGTTGCCCGACACCGGTTTGCCCGCCGCTTGCCTCTTTCAGGAATCTTTCTTTTGATTCTCCCGGGCCTTGGCTTTTTGCGCCACCTTTCTACAAAACCACCTGCTCAAGCCAAGGTGTTTTCCCATCTGGCGGTAAGTCATCCCTAACCGCTGAAGATGCATGACTTTTTCGGAAAACTTTACGTATAATGGAATTCGCTCTTCGTCGAAAAGATCGACTTCGAAGGGGATCTCGAAGGCGGTTCGAATGCTTTCACTTGGAGCGCTCCACCCTCCTTCGCTCAAGGCCCGTGACGGGAAGCCGGGGGACTTGAGCTACGGAGGGCGCCCACCGAAGCTCCGAAGCGTCGGTCTTTCCGGACGCGAGCAGCGAAGGCGGGCATGGATACCTCCCCGGGCGCCTCGCGGCGAACCGGGGTTTTTTTTGCCCGTCGCAACTCGGTCCGTATTATCGGCAACTCGAGCTACGTCGAGGGGGCCTCGTGCAGCGTCTCTCGCCCCGCGATGAACCGTGGAAACGGCATGATATGAAGCCGGAAGCGAAAATCAGATGAAGACCCCGGCGAAACCGCTCCTCGAAAAAATGTTCCTCGCCGGCGTCGGCGCCGTGGAGCCTGCGCAACTGGTCCGGAGGGCGCTGCGCCGCGGCGCGGAGGGGATCGCCCTCGTTGCCCCCGGAGCATCCGGTTTTGTCCGGTGGGACGCCGTCCGGCGCATCTTCCTTATCGGAGGCGGGAAGGGAGGCCGGGCGATGGGTGAAGCCGCGGCGGCGGTCCTTGAAGGGAAGGTTGCCGCTGGGGCGATCGCGGTCCCGCGGAGGGCAGGCGGATCCGCGGGCTGCGTTCGGTTCATCGAGTCCGGCCACCCCCTCCCGGACGGGGGAAGCCGGGAAGCGGCTCAGGCGATGCTGGATCTCCTCTCCCCGGCCGGGGAGGATGACCTGGTGATCGCGCTGATCTCCGGCGGCGGTTCCGCGATGATCTCGGCCCCTCCCGTGGGAGTTTCTCCCGCGGACAAGGAGGCGGTGTTCCGCCTGATGCTGCGGTCGGGCGCGGACATCGCCGAGTTCAACACGGTCCGCAGGCACCTCTCTCGAGTCAAGGGAGGTCTGCTGGCCCGCGCCGCGCACCCGGCGCGGGCATGGGTGCTCCTGCTGTCCGACGTGCCCGGCGACGACCCGTCCGTCATCGCCTCGGGACCGTTCTCCCCCGACCAGACGACATACGGAGAAGCAATGGAAGTTCTCGTCCGCCGGGGGCTCTTCGAGGCGATCCCCGACGCGTCCCGGGCGTATTTCGAGGCGGGGGTCGCCGGAGCCGTTCCGGAAACGCCGAAGCCCGGAGACCCGATTTTCGAGCGGGTTGCTTGCGCCGTCATCGGTTCGAACCGGGTTGCCCTGGAGGCTGCGGCGGCCGCGGCGAGGGAGGACGGGGTTGAGTGCGTTCACGTCCTTCCCGGATACTTGCGGGGGGAGGCCCGTGAATGCGCCCGGACCTTCGTTGCCGGGCTGAGGAAAGCGGCGGAGGGGATCCCTCCGGGAAAATCCGTTGTCCTCGTCGCCGGAGGGGAGACGACGGTCACGGTGCGCGGCGAAGGAAGCGGTGGGAGAAACCAGGAATTCGCCCTTGCCGCGGCGATCGAAATGGACGGGGAGCAGGGAATGGTTGTCCTGTCGTGCGGGACGGACGGCGTCGACGGGCCCACGGACGCGGCGGGGGCGTTTGCCGACGGAACGACATGCGCGCGCGCCGCGGCGCTCGGGCTCTCCCCTCGGAGTTGCCTGGAGGGAAACGATGCCTACCCGTTTTTCCGGGCGCTGTCCGATCTGGTCTTCACCGGCCCGACCGGCACCAACGTCATGGATATCGCCGTCGGGATAGCGGCCCCTCGATCGCAGCGCTCCGAATAATTATCATGAATATCCCAATGGTATAACTGATTGTTATTGGTAGGTATTTATTCCGGGATATTTCATGTTTCATGAAATTAATTGACAGCGGCCGGCGGCTGCGCTGAGATGGTTCCGTGCATCGACGGCATCGGAGGATGCGACATTGGGAAAGCTGGTCCCCATCAACCTGAGCGAACGCGCCTACGTTAGAATCAAGAAAATGATCACCGACTACCGTTTCTCTCCCGGCAGCCGGCTCAACGTCGAGCATCTGGCCCGGGACCTCGGGACGAGCCGCACCCCGATCTGGGAGGCCGTCCGCAGGCTCGAGCAGGAAGGGCTGGTGAAAAATGTCCCGAACCGCGGGGTCTTCCTCGTTGCTTTAACCCCGCAGGCCGCCATCGAGCTGTACACCGTTCGGGAAGTCCTCGAGGGGATGGCCGCCCGTCTCGCCGTCGAGGGAATCACCGACAAGACGCTGGACAAGATGGAGAGGCTGCTCCAGGCGCAGGAGAGGATCGTCGCCGACGAGGATCTCATTTCGTATTCCCGCTCCGACTTCGAGTTCCACGCCTGCATCTACGCCGCCTGCGGCAACACGATCCTCCGGGAGATGCTGGAGAGCATCAAGCAGAAGGCCCGCCCGATCGCCATGCAGATTACCCCGATCCTTTCGGAACTGCTCAAGGACCACCGGGAGATCGTCCGCGCCCTTCGCCTGCGCGACCCGCTGCTTGCCGAGACGGTTTTCCGCGAGCACAACCGCAGGGTCCTGGCGCTGTTGAAGCGGGAAGAACAAGAAAGGCATCCGGCCGAGAACAACATCCCAACGAGAAGGAGGAAGCCATGACGACGAAAGCGAGGGCAAAGCCAAGAATCCCGGCGGGCAAGACGGCAATCGTTCTGATCGAGCCGCAGAACGACTTCCTTTCCCCGGGCGGCACGATGTACGCCTACATCAAGGAACAGCTGGCCAAGCGCGGGGTGATCAGGAACCTGAAAAACCTGCTCGCGAAGGCGCGGGGAAAGGTGAAGGTCTTCTACGTGCCGTTCCACCCGTTCGAGAAGGGATTCCCCGAGTTGAAGAAGGGGGGGCCGGCTTGCGAGGGGCTACGGGGAATCGAGATGGATATGAAGGCCGACTGGGGAACCGGCGCGTGGTTGAAGGGGACCCCCGGCCCGGAAATCATCGATGACCTGACTCCGCGGCCGGGCGACATCATCGTCGAGGGGAAGAAGACCCTCGACGCCTTCCACTCCACGGCGCTCGACTACCTGCTGCGGGCCAACGAGATCGAGTATGTTGCGTTCGCCGGCTTCCACACCAACTGGTGCGTGGAGTCGTCGGCCCGCTCCGCCTACGACAAGGGGTACCGGGTGATCGTGATTTCCGATTGCACGGGGACCGATACCGACGAGGAGCAGAACTACGCCGAGAAGTGGATCTTCCCGAAGATCGGGAAGGTCATGACGTCCGAAGAATTGCTTTCCTCCCTGGATTAGGGAAGGACAGCGAGAGGAGGCGAGGGATGACGCGCGCACGGAATTCTTGGGTTCGGATCCTGGGGCTGGCCACCGCAATGATGCTGTCGGCCGTGCCGGCGGGGCAGGCAGCGGCACCCGACAAGATCAAGATCGGGTTCATGTTCGGGCTGACGGGGGCCGCCTCGCCGGTGGGCCCGGTGCAGCTGGACGGCGCCAAGCTGGCCGTCAAGGAAGTCAACGCCGCTGGCGGCGTGAAGCTTGGCGGGAAGAAGATCCCCGTGGAGTTCGTGGTCCGCGACGACGAGACGAAGCCGGACATCGCGATCCGGCGATTCCGCGAGCTGCTGACGGAGGAGAAGGTCCATCTGGTCGTCGGGCAGACCTTCGCCCCGATCTCCGCGGCGCTGAACAAGGAAGTGAAGAAGACGCCGGTGCTCTACTTCCCGGTCAACGTGGTGGCGTTAAAGATGTTCGACAAGGCCGAGATGGCGCCCACGACCTTCGCGGTTCACGGCAGCGCTTACGCGGCGGGGTACGCCGGGGCGGCCTATATCATCACGAACCTCGGCTACAGGAAGATCGTGTTCTTCGGACCCGCCTACGCGTTCGGGCAGGACCAATGGGCCGGCGCCAAGGATGCCGTGAAAAAATTCGGCGCCACGGCGGAGTACCTCGAGTCCCCGGTCGGGACGAGTGACTTTACCCCGTACCTCACCAAGGTTGCAGAGATGAAGCCGGAGATCGTGATGCTTGCCCACTGGGGGGTGGACGCGATCAACGTTCTCAAGCAGTCCTACGAGATCGGGCTCAAGAAAAAGACGAAAATCTGGTTCAACTGGATGACCAACGTCTTCGGGAGCGGCGTCCCCGCCAACGCTTTGGAGGGGGTCTATTCGCTCATGTCCTGGTACTACGACATGAAGGGGTTCAAGGACGCTGCGCTGGTCAAGGCTGCGGACGCGTTCAGCCGGAAGTTCCGGAAGGAGTACGGCTACCCGCCGGATCCTTACAGCGCCATGGCGTACATCGGCACGCGGGAGGCCCTCCGGGGTATCGAGCTCGCCCAGTCGACCGATCCGGGCGCCGTTTCCGCGGCGCTGATGAAGTCCCCGAGGTTCGATTCGATGAAGGGGCCGGGGACGTGGCGGGCGGATCATCAGCCCTTGTTCAAGTACGGCGCGTTCGTGGTGCAGGGCAAGGGCGAGAAGGAGCGCAAGGACCCAAAGTGGGACCTCGTCAAGATCGTGGGGATGTATTCGGGAGAGGATTACCTTCCTCCCCTGTCCAGTCTCGGCTACTAGACGGCATCGGCGGGAAGGGGAAGGGGGGCCCCTTCCCGCCTCCGGAGGAAACCTTCGTTGCCGGAAGAAATCATCCTCGAGACCCGCGGGGTCTCGAAACGATTTGACGGGTTCACGGCGGTATCCGGGGTGAACTACCGTCTCCGGGAAGGGGAGGCGGCCGGGATCATCGGCCCCAACGGAGCCGGCAAGACCACGTTTTTCAACCTGTTGACCGGGATGTTCCCTCCCTCCGAGGGAACGGTGCTGTACCGGGGGGCCGACATCACACGCGTCCCCGCGCACCGGAGAGTGTGCCGCGGGATCATCCGCACCTTCCAGCTCGTCTCGGTGTTCGACCGCCTGACCGTGGGAGAAAACCTCGTCCTGGCCCTGATCCGGGCCGTTAAAGGACGTGCGGCGAGACCGGGGTTCTTCCTGTCGGACGCCTGGAGCGGGACCCTCTCCGAGCCGTGCGACAAGGCGCTGGGGATGGTCGGCCTCCGGGAGAAGGCGCTCTGGAAGACCTCGGAGCTTTCCTATGGCGACAAGCGGAAGCTGGAGATCGCGCTCGCGCTCTGCCTGCGGCCCGATGTCCTCCTGTTGGACGAGCCGTTCGCCGGCCTCTCGGACGTGGAGATCGGGGAGGTCCTCGACCTGATCCGGCGGGTCAGGAAGGAATTCACCCTCGTCATCATTGAGCACAAGATCTCCCGCATCGTGGACCTCGTGACGAGGCTGTCGGTGATGTCCGAGGGGAAGCTCATTGCGGAGGGCGAGCCCGGAGAGGTCCTCGCCGATCCCTTCGTGCGCCGGGTCTACTGGGGTCGCGCGTGAACCCGCCCCTGCTGGCGGTCGATGCCGTCGATGCCGCATATGGTTCCGCCCGGGTACTGCACCAGGTATCGATCCGGGTGGACGGCGGAGAAATGGTTTTTATCGCCGGTCGCAACGGGGCGGGAAAGACGACGCTGCTCAAGACGATCGCGGGTTTCCTGGCTCCTTCGGCCGGCACCGTGTGCTTGGAGGGGAGAGACCTGCGGGGGATTCGCCCGGAAAACGTCGCGCGTCTCGGGGTGCGGTACGTCTTCCAGGACAAGCGCGTGTTTTCGAAGCTTACGGTCCGGGAAAACCTCGAGCTGGCGGCATACCCCTCCGGGGAGCGACTGAGCGATGTCGTCGCAAGGGTGGTCTCGATCTACCCGGCGATGGAGAGATTCCTTGACAGCAAGGCGGGATCCTTGAGCGGGGGGCAGCGCCAGATCCTCCTGATCGGACGCGCACTGGTGGGCCGCCCGAAGGTCCTCCTGATCGACGAGCCGACCGAGGGGCTGGCGGCGGGGGTGATCGAGGACATCTTTCGTCTCCTTTCGGAAATGAAGGGACGCCTGTCCATGCTGCTCGTCGAGCAGAACCTCCCGGTTGTCGCCCGGCTGGCCGACCGGGTCTACGTCATGAAGGAAGGAAAGATCTTCCAGGAACTTGCCTCCCGCACCGCGATCGAGGCGCCGGGAGCGGTCGAGAAGAACCTGTGATAGAGAAGCTGAAACGGATCGACATCCTGCTGATCGCCGGCGCGTTCCTTCTTCTTCTTCCGGTCCTCAAGTTCCAGCGTGCGACCGATTTTATCATCTTCTGCATTTTCGTGCTTTCCTTCGACCTCCTTTACGGTTATATGGGCCGCCTCTCGTTCGGGCACATGCTGTTCCTGGGTACCGGCGCGTACGGGGCGGCCTTGTTCGCGGACCGCATTTCATCGAACCCGTTCCTTTCGATCCTGTTTGCGATCGCTGCCGCCGCGGCGGTGGGGGGCCTGCTGGGTCCGATCGCCGTCCGGGCGACGGGGGCGGCGTTCGCGCTCATCAACCTGGCGTTCAACCAGATCGGCCACTTCCTCGCCCTGATTGCCTTCGCGCGATTCACCGGGGGGGAGGACGGGATGGCGGCCATTTTCTCGAAGGCGGGATTCCTGGACTTCCAGGACAAGCGAATGGCGTTCGCTTTTTGCCTGTCTTGCCTCCTTCTGACCTGCTGGGGGATGAAGCGGCTCGCCGGTTCTCCGTTCGGGATCCTGCTGCGGATGATCAAGGAGAACGAGACAAGGGTCAAGTTTCTGGGGTACGACACGTTCCGGTATAAATTGACGGCGTACGTGCTCTCCGCCGCCGTTGCCGGGTTTGCCGGCGCCCTCTCGGTTCTGGACTACGGGTATGTCACGCCCAGTTTCATCGACACGAATCGCAACGTGGAGGTGATCTTCGCTTCGCTCATCGGCGGGGCCGGAAGCGTTTACGGTTCCCTGGCGGGGGGTGTGGTCTTCATGGCGATCAGTAATTACCTGGCCACGTATGTCCCCCGCTGGGAGATGTTCCTCGGCTTCGGCCTGCTCCTTCTCGTGTTCCGATTTCGGGCGGGGATCTGGGGAACGTTGTCCTCTCTCGAGATGTTCCAGCCGCGCCGGAAGGAGGGGGGACGATGATCACGACGCTGGTCTACGGACTGACCATCGGGGGGATCCTCTACATAATGTCCATCGGGCTGTCGCTGACCTTCGGGTCTATGCGGATCGTGAACTTCGCTCACGCGCTGGTTTACACCGCCGGAGCCTATTTCCTGGTCGTCGCCCTGCGGCGCCTGGACCTCGGCTTCCTGCCGGCTGCGGTAGTCGGGACGGTTGCGGTGCTTCCCATCGCCGCCGGGATCGAGCGGTTCGTCATTCGCCGGCTGTACGGGGAGTCGCTGGACTACGCGATCATCGCGACATATGCCGTGCTCCTGATCGGGGTGGATCTCATCAAGTGGGTCTTCGGGGCGACGCCCATCCCGCTTTCGGATCCCATCGGGAGGGACGTGGATCTGTTCGGGGTCTCCTTTCCCCTATACCGCCTGTTGATCATCGCGTTGGCTCTCTCGATCCACGTTGGCCTCTCCCTCTTCTTCAAGAGGATGATCGTGGGGAAAATCGTGGTCGCCGGCCTCGAGGACAAGGACGCAGTGCGCAGCCTCGGCATCGATGTGGACCGGCACTTCGCCATCGTTTTTCTCATCGGGAGCGGCCTCGCCGCGCTTGGGGGGGTACTCTACGCACCGATAACCTCGGTCCATCCCTACATGGGATTCCAGATCCTGTTGATCTCTTTCGCGGTCGTCATCGTGGGAGGGATGGGCAGCTTCCAGGGGACCTTCCTCTCCTCCTTCGCGCTCGGGATGGTGATCGCCATCACGGGAAGGTTCTGGGGACCCGCCGCCGAAACGATGGTGTTCGCCGTAATGGCCGTGGTACTGATCTTCAAGCCCATCGACGTCTGACCTTCCACGGCCCGTCGGACGGATTCCCATCCAGGACGCACCCGGAAGAGTCACCGCATAATACGGTGATCCCGATTCCTCTTCGAGAGGAAGATCGGCTACCGGGGAGGTGCGGCGATCTTTCCCTCGAGATTTTCCGCGAACACGGGGTAGGAGTTCCGGACGACCGGGATCTGGGCTCTCAGGAGGGCGAGGTCGTCGGGACCCGGGCCCGGCGTAACAGGAACCTCGGACGGCACAAGCGGGAACCCGGTCTCCTTCTGCGCTTCCTCGAACGTGACGCCCGGGTGAAGGGAAGAGAGCCGCCACTCGCTCGCGGATGCGTCGAAGTCCATCGCGCAAAGAGGCGTCACGAGGCGGGTGGGGCCTCCGCGGCGCCATGCGTAGCCGGGGCTTGCGGCCGCCGACGTAATGAAGTCGCACTTCTCCACGAAAAGGCGCGGGGTGTGGGCGAGGGTGAACAGGACGACGCGGCGCGTCATGTAATAGAGCATCGCCGAGCCGGCGCCGCCGGGAAGCCGGACCTTCGGGGCATCGTAGGCCCCGATCACCGTCAGGTTGATGTTCCCGTGCCGGTCGATCTGCGCCCCCGAGAGGAAGAAGAGGTCGAGCTTTCCCCGCTGGGCGAGGTCGAACAGCTCCTTCGACCCGTCCGTGATCGGGGTTTCGGAGGCGCCCAGGAGGAGGAATTTCCCGTGCGCCGCGTGCGACGCGCGGGCGTGGAGCACGCCGAGGAGCGGGACGGGGGACAGGGTGCCCACGGCTGTCCGCTCGAAGTCGCGCACCTCGCGCGAGACCTGGAACGCCAGGAACTCCTCGATCGTCACGCCCTGCAGATGGAATGGCATCGTCTCACACCGCCTTTCCGCAGGCGTCGCGGAGGTATTCCGCCTCGGTCTTTTCCGTGACGTGCTCGGCGAGGTAGGCGCGGAACCCGTCATCGGTCTTCGACGCCGCGAGGTATTTTTCGACGTGCGCCCGGTCGATCCCGTACCGGTGGACGCAGGCCGCGGGGTGCGCCCCGAGCGGGGCGACGACGACGAGGTCGATGTGAAGCGCCGACAGGAAGACTTCACCCGGGCGCGCGACGAGCGCCTCGTCCGGCACCACCTCCTCCGCGGTGACGAGGGCCCGCCGGGCGGCGAGCACCGCCAGCCGGTCGGACTCGAGGGCGGAGCAAACCACGTTCCCCGAGGAGTCGGCCGCCAGGGCGTGGATGACGGCCCAGTCGGGGCGGATCGGCGGGACGACGAAGATCTCGTTCCCCGTGTACGGGTCGGCCACCTTCCGGAAGTCGGGGCGCACCGCCTCGTAGTCGGTCCCGGCGAGCCCGAGGACCGGGTGGAACGGAAGACCGGCGGCTCCAGCCTGGAGCCCGGCGAGGATCCCGGGTCAGGAGTGCTCGCGCGTCTTGACCCGTCCCGATTCGACCGCCCGGCGGAAGTTGGGTGCCATCCCGAACTCGCCCATCGAGACCTGGGGGAACTCGACCGACCGGGCGGAGCCGGCGCCGGCGAGCATGTCGATGTTGATCCCGCCGATGGGGGAGCAGACGAGGGCGAGATCCTTCTTGCCCTGCCGGACGAGCTCGCGGACGACCGCCATCGGGCTCATGACCATCGCTCCGCCGATGACGACCTGCGACCCGGACGGGATCTCGGCGACCGCCTCGGACAGCGTCGCGAACTGCGCCTTGTTCATGGGGAGCGGCTCCTTTCCGCGGAGACGGTTCAAAACGCTTCATTAGATTATAAAATGGGCCGATGGACAAGAAACCGCTCACGCGAAGAAGGAGCTTCCCCCCGTGCTGAAATACGCCGTCACGGCGTTCGCCGTCCCGCCCGGGCTCTTCGTCGCGGCCATGGTGTGCGCGGGGGCCGTCCTGGTCCGGCGGAAACGGCGGGGTGCGGGCGCCTTGTTTCTTTCGTTTGCCGCCGCTCTCTGGATCCTCTCCGCGGCGCCGGCCTCCGATGCGCTCCTGCGCGGGCTCGAGGAGCGGTTCTCCTTGCCGTCCGACCCGCGCGGGGACGTGATCGTCCTCCTCGGCGGCGGAGTGGAGGACGAGGCGCCCGACTTCTCCGGGGAAGGGGCTCCCCGGGGTGAGATGCTCGGACGCCTGGTCACGGCGGCCCGGCTCCAGAAGCGGCTGGGGGTGCCGGTGGTCGTGTCGGGGGGAACGCCTTTCAAAGGGAAGAAGCCGGAGGCGCCGATCGTCCGCCGGTTCCTCGTCGACCTGGGGGTTCCGCCCGACCGGGTCATTGCCGAGGACGGCAGCCACGACACGTTCGAGAACGCGAGATATTCGTGTGACGTCTGCCGAAAACAGGGGTTCCGGCGGCCGATCCTCGTGACATCGGCGTTCCACATGCCGCGGGCCGTCCTGCTGTTCGAGCGGGCGGGAGAGAAGGTCGTGCCGTACCCCGCCGCGTACCGGACTTGGCCGGGGAAGCGGTACGTCTGGGCCGACTCCCTCCCCGGCGCCGGGGCGCTGCGGGACTCGGCGTTGGCGATCAAGGAGTACCTGGCGCTGTGGACATACCGGCATCTCGTTCCCGGTCCGTGACCGGATCGCCATGAGCGTCGTCGCGAAGCCGGCGGTCATCTTCCCGCACGGCTGGCCCCGGCCGCGGAAGCGGATGCCGTATTTCCTCGCGCAGCTCACGGACTGACGGAATTGTCGGACGAACGGGCGGAAGACGCGAGCGTCGTGGTATCATCGACCCCGACGTTCGAACGAACCCGTATTCTCCCGGGATCATCCGCCGAATGCGCATGATGCGTCTTTACAGAAAACCGGCCCTGTCCGGGACCAGGAAGAGCGACCTTCTCCGCGTGGTCAGGAAGGCCGTCTCGGCCGGCATCCGGGGGATCGAGACGGAGTCCTGTTTCAACATCGCGACCTCGGCCCCCCTCGACGATTCCGAAATCCGCACGCTGCGATGGCTTCTCGCGGAGACGTTCGAGCCGCGGAACTGCTCGTCCTCGAGCTTCTTCGACGGAGGGCCGGTTCTCGAAGTCGGTCCGAGGATGAACTTCACGACGGCCTGGTCCACGAACGCCGTCTCGGTGTGCCGCGCGTGCGGCCTGGACAAGATCGTCCGGATCGAGAGGTCGAAACGGTTCCGGATCGCGGCGGATTCCGGCCTCGGGGACGATTCGATCGGGAGATTCGCCGCGCAGGTCCACGACCGGATGACGGAATGCGTCTACCCGGAGCCGCTGACCACGTTCGAGACCGGCGTCCGTCCGGAGCCCGTCCGCACCGTTCCCCTGCTCGAGGAGGGGATCTCCGCGCTGCGGGAGGTCAACGCCTCGATGGGGCTCGGCCTCGACGACTGGGACATCGAGTATTACTACAACCTGTTCGCGCGCGACCTGAAACGAAACCCGACGAACGTGGAATGTTTCGACCTGAGCCAGTCGAACAGCGAACATTCCCGCCACTGGTTCTTCCGGGGGAAACTGGTCGTGGACGGCCGGGAGATCCCGGAGACGCTCATGCGGATCGTGAAACAGCCGCTCCAGGCGAATCCGGCGAACAGCGTGATCGCGTTCCGGGACAATTCCAGCGCGATCCGGGGATTCCGGATCAGGACGATCCTCCCCGAGGCGCCCGGGCGCTTTTCCCGGATGAAGGAGGCCGGCGCGACCTATCATCTGATCTTCACGGCCGAGACGCACAATTTCCCGAGCGGCGTCGCCCCGTTCCCCGGGGCGGAAACCGGAACCGGGGGGCGGATCCGCGACGTCCAGGCGACGGGGAAGGGCGGGCTCGTCATCGCGGGGACCGCCGCCTACTGCGTCGGCAACCTCCGGATCCCCGGCTATCCGCTTCCCTGGGAGGACGCCTCGTACCGCTACCCCGAAAACCTCGCAGACCCGCTGAGGATCGAGATCGAGGCGAGCAACGGCGCCTCCGACTACGGCAACAAGTTCGGCGAGCCGGTCATCCAGGGCTTCACGCGCTCGTTCGGCATGACGCTGCCCGGCGGGGAACGGCGCGAATGGATCAAGCCGATCATGTTCACCGGCGGGATCGGCCAGATGGATGCCCGCCACGTCGAGAAGGATCCCCCGGAACGGGGGATGCTCGTCACGAAGATCGGGGGGCCGGCGTACCGGATCGGGATGGGGGGCGGAGCCGCCTCGAGCATGATCCAGGGCGAGAACGTCGCGGACCTCGATTTCAACGCCGTCCAGCGCGGCGACGCCGAGATGGAACAGAAGGTGAACCGGGTGATCCGCGCCTGCGTCGAGCTGGGCGCGCAAAACCCGATCGTCAGCATCCACGACCAGGGGGCCGGGGGGAACTGCAACGTCGTCAAGGAGATCGTCTATCCGGCAGGGGCGCGGATCGAGGTCCGGAAGATCCAGAGCGGCGACGCCACGCTGTCCGTCCTCGAGCTGTGGGGCGCCGAGTACCAGGAGCAGAACGCCTTCCTGATCCGGCCCGAAAGCGCGGACCTCTTCCGGGAGATGTGCCGCCGCGAAAAGGTCCCGTGCGCCTTCATCGGCCGGATCACGGGGGACGGGCGGATCGTCCTCCACGACGAGGACGACGGAAGCACGCCGGTCGATCTCGACCTGGAAAAGATCCTGGGCGACATGCCGCAGAAGACGTTCCGCCTGGAGCGGATCGCGCCGGAACTCGCGCCGCTGGACCTTCCGCCGGACCTCTCCGTCCGCGACGCCCTGGACCGGGTTCTGCGGCTCGTCTCCGTCGGCTCGAAGAGGTTCCTGACGAACAAGGTGGACAGGAGCGTGACGGGGCTCGTCGCGAGGCAGCAGTGCGCCGGCCCCCTCCAGCTCACCGTCTCGGACGTCGCCGTGATCGGGCAGAGCCATTTCGGCCTCACGGGCGCGGCGATCTCCATCGGCGAGCAGCCGATCAAGACGCTTGTCGATCCGGCGGCCATGGCCCGGCTGACGGTGGGAGAGGCGCTGACGAACCTCGTCTGGGCGAAGATCGGCGCGCTGGAACAGGTCAAGTGCTCCGGGAACTGGATGTGGGCCGCCAAATTGCCGGGCGAGGGCGCCCGGCTCTCCGACGCGGCGGTCGCGCTCCGGGACATCATGATCGCGCTGGGGATCGCCATCGACGGCGGAAAGGACAGCCTCTCGATGGCGGCCCGCGTCGTCTCCGGCGGGACGAGCGAGACGGTGAAATCGCCGGGGACGCTCGTCGTCTCGGCCTACGCGCCGTGCCCGGACATCACGAAGGTCGTCACGCCCGACATCAAGAGGCCGGGGGAAAGCAGACTCCTCTTCATCGACCTCGGGAACGGCAGGAACCGGCTCGGCGGCTCGGCGCTCGCGCAGGTCTACGGGCAGGTCGGAGACGACTGCCCCGACGTGGACGACCCGGCGCTGCTGGAGCGGGCGTTCGACGCCGTCCAGTGGCTCGTCTCGAAGGGTCTTGTCCTGTCGGGCCACGACCGGAGCGACGGGGGGCTCGTCACGACGCTCCTGGAAATGGCGTTCTCCGGGAACTGCGGCCTGGACATCCGCGCGGACGGCGCCGCGCCGCTCCCGTTCCTGTTCTCCGAGGAGCTCGGGCTGGCCATCGAGTATCTCCCCGCGGACGAGCCGAAGATCGCGGCCCGGCTGCGCCGCGGCAAGGTGCCGTTCGCCGTGATCGGGGAGACGACGGCGGCGAAGCGGATCAGGATCCGATGCGGCGGGCGCCTCGTCCTCGACGAGGACATGAGGGTCCTCCGGGCGATCTGGGAGGAAACGAGCCACCGCCTCGAACGGCTCCAGGTGAACCCCCGGTGCGCCGCGGAGGAGAAGGAGAGCATCTTCGACCGGCCGGGCCCCAGGTACCGGCTTGCTTTCACCCCGTCGCCCACCCCGGCGGCCGCGATGAAGAGGAAGGGGAAGCCCTCCGTCGCGGTCGTCCGGGAAGAGGGAAGCAACAGCGACCGGGAGATGGCGTCGGCGTTCCACCAGGCGGGATTCGAGGTCTGGGATGCGACGATGACCGATTTCCTCGACGAGAAGGTCGACCTCGACGCGTTCCGGGGGGTGGCGTTCGTCGGCGGGTTCAGCTACGCCGACGTCCTCGACTCGGCGAAGGGGTGGGCCGGCGTCATCCGGTTCAACGCGACCGTCTACGAACGGTTCCGGCGGTTCTACGAACGGCCCGACATTTTCAGCCTCGGCGTCTGCAACGGGTGCCAGTTGATGGCGCTTCTCGGCTGGGCGCCGTGGCGCGGGATCGCGGACCGGCGCCAGCCGCGGTTCATCCGGAACGTCTCGGGGCGATTCGAATCGCGGTTCGCGACGGTCCGGATCTTCCGCAGCCCGTCCATCATGCTGAAAGGCATGGAGGGCTCCACGCTCGGGATCTGGGTGGCGCACGGGGAAGGAAGGGCCTTCTTCCCCGAGAAGAAGATCCTCGAAGACGTGGAGAGCCGGAAACTGGCGCCCGTCCGGTACGTCGACGACCGCGGGCGGATCACGATGAAATACCCGTTCAATCCGAACGGATCGGCCCACGGCATCGCGGCTCTCTGCTCGCCCGACGGCAGGCACCTCGCGATCATGCCCCATCCCGAACGGACGTTCCTCGAGTGGCAATGGGGCTGGATGCCCGAGGAGTGGAAAGGCAGCCTCAAGGCGTCCCCCTGGCTGCGGCTGTTCCAGAACGCCCGGGCGTGGTGCGATAAGAAATAGCATCGCCCGTTCGATCAAGGTGATTCCCGGGAGTGCCCGTCCCCGGCCACGTGGGAACGATGCCAGGAGCTTGCTGATGTTCCCCGGACGGGCTACACTGTTCTGGAAGAAGCACCGGGAAGGTGAAGGCAATGGCAAGGACGGCAACGATCCGGGCGCGGACTGAACCGGCGCTCAAGGCCGACGCGGAGCGGATCTTCCACAAGCTCGGGATGTCGAGCTCGGAGGCGATCAACCTTTTCTACGCTCAGGTCCGCCTCCGCAAGGGGCTTCCCTTCGCCGTCGAGATCCCGAACGAGGAGACGCGCCGGACCTTCGAGAAGTCCGACCGCGGAAAGGACATCAAGACTTTCCGGAGCCTCGGCGAGATGTTCGAGGACCTTGAGTCCTGATGCCGCTGATGGCGTCGATCCGACACGGACTGGAGTTCTCCCCCGAGGCCAATGTGCCCCAATTTCAAGATTGGAGGCACGTATGGCCCGTACCCATCTTTCTTCTGCATTTGTTTTGAGAGTCCTGATGCTGGCTCCCCGTCGAACCGGGCAGTTCAAGAAGGACTACAAGCGCGACATTTTC
>JAMDBZ010000004.1 GCA_023488945.1 Deltaproteobacteria bacterium | reverse complement strand
GCTCCCCAAAGATGACGGGGGAGGCCCGGAACAGGCGCATCACATCGGCACGGGCCCTGTCGAACCGCGCCCGGTCGACGACGCCGGTCGGCAGGTCGCCGTCGACGGCGACCGCCTTGAGCCTCTTGCGGCCCATGACCGCGCCGAGCCCCCCGCGGCCGACGGCGTTTCCCTCCCCCATCATGATGTTGGAGAAGAGGACCCCGTTTTCCCCCGCGGGGCCGATGGCGGCGACGCTTCCCCGCCCCGACAGCGCCTTCACCGTCTCCCCGACCGTCTTTCCCCAAAGGGCCTCGGCGGGGAGGATCTCCGCTCCCGCGGGGGTGACCGCGATAGCGACAGGGCGGGGGGATCGCCCGACGACCCGGAGCGCGTCGAGCCCGGCGGACTTGAGACGGTGCGCGAACCGGCCTCCCGCGGAGCAGTCGTAGACGGTCCCCGTGAGTGGCGACCGGGCGACGACCGACAGGCGCGCCGAGGTCGGTGCGGGCGTGCCGCACAGGGGACCGACGGCGAAGAGGAGGGGCATCGCCGGGTCGAAGGGGTCGCGGGAATGATCCTCGCGCAGGAGGCGGACGCCGAGTCCCCTCCCTCCGAGGTAGGCCAGGAGGAGGTCGCGGGGGATCGTTTCGGTCCGGGAGGTTCCCGCGCCGAGATCGACGTGCAGGAGGTTCCCGCGCCAGCCGTGCACCGTATCGGCTCCTTGTGCGGACAGATACCGACGGAGCGGTCAAGCCGCGGTCGCTCATCGAGAAAGGCGCGAGCCGGCCGCTTCAGCCGTTGAATCAACGGAGCGGTCAAGCGGCGGACGCTCGGCGAGAGAAACGCGAGCCGCGGGCTTCAACCGCTGGCTTCTCAATTATACCGGATCGGCCTCAGGCCGCTTCATGGCCTCCTTACTGCTCCGGTCGCCCGTCGTTCGTTTGCGCCTCGCGGGAGTCGCGCGCGGTGCCCCCTTTCAGCTCCTCCCGGAGACGGAAATAGTCCTCCGGAGTGTTGATGTTGCGGAAGGAGCTGAAGGTCGGATCGAAGAGCGCCACCTCCCCGCGCATCACCTTTTTCACCCGGATCCTGTCGAAGAAGGAGACGATCCGCCCCCGGCCGGCGTGGAGCGCCTCCTCGATGGCGGGGAGGGCGGTGCGGCCGTAGATCGCGTGGAGCGGCTCCAGTCCTTTCTCGCTTTCGGGGACGACGACGTCGTGCTCTCCGATTTCCTCCGCGAGGTGCCGGATCAGTTCCGGCTTGAGGTGCGGCATGTCGCAGGCCGCCACGAAGATGCGGGGGGTCCGGCTGTGGACGAGCCCCGAGTGGATCCCGGAGAGGGCACCCATCCCGGGGATCAGATCAGGGGCCTTGCGGCAAGGGAGGAATTCGTACAGCGTGGGGGCGTTCGTGACGACGAGGACCTCGTCGAAGAGCTCGGCCATCCGGCGGTGGATCGCCTCGATGAAGCGGCCTCCCTGATGAGGGAGGAGCGCCTTGTTGCTCCCCATTCGGCTCGACGATCCCCCGGCGAGGATCACCCCGGTGATGCCCGCGATTTTCGCCTCCCGCGGCGGCAGAAGGAGCCGCTCGGGGTGGGCGTACACGTTGAACCGCCCCCCCCGCGCGTACCCGATGAGCACGATGCCGCGATCGCCGCATATCCGGACGGCCATGTCGGTGGGCGACGTCCGGGAGGCGATGGCCGCGATCCCGAGCGTCGCGGCCTTGGCGGCCATCTCTGAGGAGACCCGCCCTGACGTGACGAGGAGCTTGCCGGAGAGGTCGATCTGGCGCAGGAGCGCCTCCCCGGCGATCCGGTCGATCGTGTTGTGCCGGCCGATGTCCTCGGCGTGCAGGACGACCGAGCGCTCCTCCCCGACGGCGGCGGAGTGGATCCCCCCGCCGCGGCGATACTTCTCGGCCAGGTGGGCGAGGCTCTCCATCAGGAAAAAGACGTCGTCCGGCGATATGGGGGGGCCGGCCCCGCCCGGCGCACCTTCCGTGCCCATGCCGTCGGCATCCAGGTCGAATGTGACGCCGGTTCCGCACCCGGAAGTCAAGACCGGCTTGAGGCGGACCGGAACGCTCCCCTTGATCCGGACGTCGGCCCGGCCGGAGTCGGGACAGACGCTCAAGGAGAGGAAATCGTCGATCGTCCGGACGAGGCCCTGGAGGCGCAGGAAGCCGGTCACGAGGTACTGCAGGTCATGGGGCGAGGCGATGAGAGTGGCGAGTTCCGTCCCGTTGACCGAAAGGACGAGGGGGAACTCCTCGACCGGGTGGTGCTCGATCGGGGTCAGGCGCCGGCCGTCGTACCGGAGGATCGTCTTCATCTTCCCCTTTCGAACCCCTCGCGGCCGGCCAGCAGGTCCAAGTGCAGCGTCGCGAGGTCCTCCGCCTCGAGCGGGACGTCGGCCCGCCCCTGCCGGGAGTCGCGCGTCTTGAGGTACCGGCTGCACTTCCGGCAGACGCCGACCCGGATCGGCCCGTTCTCCGCCGTGAAGTAGGAGAGCGTCTCCGGGTCCTCATTCCCGCAGAAGGGGCACTTGATCCGCTGGAACGGCCACCGGAAGGAGCAGGCGGAGCAGGAGAGGAGCCGTCTTCCCTCCTCGCCGACGAGCTCCCCCATCCCCGGCCGGGAGCCGCAGACGGGGCAGTGCCCCTCCGTCCACCCCGCGAGCGGGGCGGCATCGACCGTTTCGGCGAAGCGCTCGAGTGCCGTCCTGAGGGGGATCTCGAGGACGAATCCCAGCAGGGACGGAGGAACTCCGAGCCGCGCCGCGATCTCCTCGATCGGCTTGCGGTCCCGGCTCAGGATGGCCGAGAAGAGGGTCGCGAAGCCGACGTCGCCGGCCGCGAATCCCTGCTCCATCCGGTCGAGGTCCTCCGCGCCCGCGCGCCCGACCTTCCGGATCACGCCCAGGACGCCGGAAAGGAACGGGAGCGACTTCTCGCGGTCGACCCGCACCGAATCGGGCGGCAGGAGCGGGAAGCCGCCGGCGATCCGCTCCGCGCGGAGGGCCTCCGAGGGTGCGAAGGAGATCCCGGTTGTCTCCTCGCGCCCCTCGATGTGGGCGAACAGTTCCCGGAAGAGGAGGAGGACGTCCCGGTACTCCGGGCGCTCCCGGGCCGTCCTGTCGAGGAATTCCCGCTTTTGTGCCGTATGCGGCATACCCGCCCGGGAGGAGATCGGGGCGCCGGGCCGGAGGAGTTCCCCCGGCCCGGCGCCTCCGGGAATCACGCGCCTGTTATTTCCTTATACCACTTCGCATGATGCTTCCTGGCCCAAATCCGCGTGACCCGTCCCCAGAGCATCCCGTCGAGGGTGCCCGGGTTTCCGATGGTGGCGAGGTAGACGTGGACGATGATCAGCATGATGAACAGGATGAAGATCATGCTGTGGGCCAGCAGGGAGAACTGGACGAGCGGGCGGGGGAAGGCGGTCGGCCGCCAGATGAAGATGCCGGTGATCCCCAGGATCAGCGTGGCGATGGCCATGAAGAGGGCGAAGATCTTTTGCCCCGCGTTGAACTTTCCGTTGTTCTCATCGAACGGGTCCCGCGAGAGGTAGCCGCCCAGCTTCCGGAGCCAGACCATGTCGTCGTCGTCGAGGTGGCTCACCTCACGGCGGTGGTTCAGGAAGAGGAGCATCGAGCTGGAGAAGAAGAGAACCCCGACGATCTTGTGGATCAGGATCGCCGTCTGCCCGCTGCCGAAAAGGTGGAAATAGCCGGTGAAGAGACGGGAGAAAAGCCCGAGCCCCGACAGGACCAGGGTGAAGAACGTAACGGCCACAACCCAGTGGAGCACCCGCTCGCTTGTGTTGAACCGGTCGACGGATTTGGTCATGGCATCTTCTCCTCGTTCCCCGGCCCGCTGTTCTCAAGCCGCTTCGGGCCGGTCGTGACGTAATGGAAGAGCATCGCGGCGATACTGCCCCAGAACCCCAGGATCCCGAGCGGCCTGACCACGTCCTTCCACAGGAAGATGGAGGTCGGGATCGCGGGCCGGCCCGGCAGCCCGTACTCCTCCGGCGTGTCGAGCAGGGCGTACAGGACCCCCAGGCCCGCGAGGTCCGCTTCACCGTAAAGCCGCTTCCCGGACGCCTTTGCCTTCGCGATGAGGGCGCTGCGCGGGCCGTACCGGAGCGTCTCGGTGGGGCACGCCTTGGCGCAGGCGGGGATCATCCCGCCGGCGATCCGGTCGAAGCAGAGGTTGCACTTGGCGACCTTCTCGTCGGCGCCGTACCGGGGGACGTTGAACGGGCAGGCCGAGACGCAATACTTGCACGAGATGCACTTCCCCTTGTCGTGTGCGACGAAGCCCTCCTTCGTCCGGTAGAGCGCCCCCGGCGCCGGGCACACCTTCATGCAGCCCGCGTCGCCGCAGTGGAGGCACCGCTCGTTGAGGAAGAGCCATTTCACGCTGCCGTTGCCGTCGGTCTTCTCGATGAACCGGATCCGGTTGTAGAGGTTCGGCGTGAGGTCCCGGGGGTTCTCGTAGGAACCGGCCTGCGCCGTCTTGTCCGGCGCCAGTTTGTTCCACTCCTTGCACGCCACCTGGCAGGAACGGCAGCCGATGCAGCGCGACGTGTCGATCAGAACGCCCATCCGTGAGTCGGCCATGTCCGGTTACCCCCTCGCCCTGATATCGACCATGAACGCCTTGGTCTCGGGGATCATCGTGTTCGCGTCCCCGATCGTCGGCGTCAGGAGATTGGCGGAGTCGCCCGACCCCGGCGTCGTCCACCCGAAGCACCACGGCAGCCCCACGGCGTGGACGACGGCGCCCGCGACCTTGAACGGGCGCATCCGCGGGGTGACGACGGCGACCGCCTCGACCTTCCCCCGCACGGAGGCGACCTCCACGACGTCGCCGCTTTTCACCTTCTTCTCCTTCGCCAGCTCCGGCGAGATCTCCACGAACTGGCGCGGCTGGAGCTCGAGCAGCCACGGGACATTCCGCGTCATCGCGCCGGTCTGCCAGTGCTCCGTGAGGCGATACGTTGTCGCGACGTACGGGAAGCGCGCGTCGCACGAGGCGTAGACGTCCTCGGGGAGCCCGCCGTCGGCGAACATCTTCGCGGCGGGGTTGACCCGCTGCCTCGACAGCGGATTCTCCTTAACGGGGCACTCCAGCGGCTCGTAATGCTCGGGGAACGGGCCGTCCTTGAGCCCCGGGCCGAAGAGCGCCGCCATCCCGTCCGCGCGCATGATGAACGGCTTCTTCCCCTCCTTGACGTCCGCCATCG
>JAMDBZ010000045.1 GCA_023488945.1 Deltaproteobacteria bacterium | reverse complement strand
TTCCGATCTGCCTCCAACCCCGACGACTTCGCGCTCCGGATCCGCGGCATCGCCACGTCCACGGACCTGACATGGGAAGATTTTGAGAAGAAGGAGCCGTCCAAGGACGCATGAAGCGGGCGGCGTTCCCTCCGGCCGCGCGATGGACGCGGCCCTCGCGATGCTCTCGCGGCGGGCGTTGAGCGAAGCGGAGGTCCGGGAGAGGCTCGCAGGGAAGGGGTTCCCCGGGGCGGAGGTCGCGGCCGTGGGAGTCCGCCTGAAGGAGCTGGGCCTCCTGAACGACCGGGATCTTGCCTTGCGCCTGGCCCGGTCGTACCGGGAGGCGCGCCGCTACGGACCCGCCAGGATCGCCTGGGCCCTTCGCAACCGGCTCTTTCCCGCGGCGCTCGTGGCGGAAGCGGTCCGCTCGGCCTGCCCGCCCGGGGAGGAGGTCGCCGCGGCGGCGGACGCGCTCCGGAGGAAGTGGAAGAACGGCGCGCCGCGCGACCGGAAGGAGGCCGCGCGGGCCTATCGGTTCCTGGCGGGGCGGGGGTTTTCGCCGGAGGCGTGCCGCCGCGCGATCCGGGGCTTGCGGTTCGACATTCCGGAAGGGGGGGACGAAAGCGACCGATGACCGGCGCCGAGCTGCGCACCGCATTCCTTTCGTACTTCGAGAAGAACGGGCACGAGGTCCTTCCCGGCTGCTCCCTCGTCCCCGCGAACGACCCGACGCTCCTGTTCACGAACGCCGGGATGGTCCAGTTCAAGGAGAACTTCCTCGGGCTGGTCGCCTCGGGCCTCAAGCGGGCGGCCACGGCCCAGCGCTGCCTTCGCGTGAGCGGGAAGCACAACGACCTCGAGAACGTCGGGTACACGGCGCGCCACCACACGCTCTTCGAGATGCTGGGGAACTTCTCTTTCGGGGACTATTTCAAGAAGGACGCCATCTTCTTCGGCTGGGACTTCCTCACCCGCGAGGTGAGGCTCGACGGGAAGCGGATGACGGTGTCGGTGTTCCGCGAGGACGACGAGGCGTACGCCATCTGGCACAAGACGATGGGGGTCCCCGCCTCCCGCATCGTCCGGTTCGACGAGAAGGACAACTTCTGGGCGATGGGCCCCACGGGCCCGTGCGGTCCCTGCTCCGAGATCATCTACGACCAGGGCGAGGGGGTCGGGTGCGGCCGGCCGGGCTGCTCCGTCGGGTGCGACTGCGACCGGTTCCTCGAGATCTGGAACCTCGTTTTCATGCAGTTCGACCAGGACGAAAGCGGCCGCCGGACGCCGCTGCCCAGGCCCTCCATCGACACGGGGATGGGGCTCGAGCGGCTCGCGGCGGTCAGCCAGGGGCAGACCTCCAACTACGACACCGACCTGTTCCGCCCGCTCATCGCGGAGATCTCGTCGCTTTCCTCCGTGCCGTACGGGAAGACGGAGGCGCAGGACGCCGCGATGCGGGTCATCGCGGACCACGCCCGGGCGACGGCGTTTCTCGTCGCCGACGGGGTCCTTCCCTCGAACGAGGGGCGCGGCTACGTCCTCCGGCGGATCATGCGCCGCGCCCTGCGCCACGGGAAGAAGCTCGGCTTCGACGGTCCCTTCCTCCACAAGGCGGCGGCGAAGGTGGTCGCGGAGTTCTCCCCGGCCTACCCGGAGCTCGGCAAGAGCGCCTCCTTCATCGACACCGTGGCGCTCCACGAGGAGAAGCGGTTCCTCGAGACGCTCGACTCGGGGCTTCGCCTGGTCGAGGACGAGTTCTCGCGGATGGGGAAGACGGGGCGGGCGGTCTTCGCGGGCGACGTGGCGTTCAAGCTCTACGACACGTACGGCTTTCCCGTGGACCTCACCGCGGACCTGTGCCGCGAGCGGGGCGTGTCCATCGATACGGCCGGGTTCGAGGAGGAGATGGAGAAGCAGCGCGCCCAGTCCCGGGCCTCCTGGAAGGGGGGCGAGGTGGGCGGATCCGATGCCGCGGCGGCCGAGCTCGCGCGGTCGGGGTTCTCCGCGGCCTTCGTCGGGTATGAACGGCGGGCGGCGGCGGCGAAGGTGGCCGCTCTCTTCCTCGGCGGGGTCCGGGTGGAGGCGGCCGGCGCGGGGGAGGAGATCGATCTCGTCACGGACGTCACTCCGTTCTACGGCGAGTCGGGCGGCCAGGTGGGGGACACGGGCACGGCGAACGGGGAGGGTTTCCGGCTGGAAGTGACCGCGACGCGCCGTCCCTCGCCTGAGCTCGTCATCCATCGCGCGAAGGTCGTCTCGGGGACGGTCCGCGAAGGGCAGCCGATCGAGATGGCCGTCGAGGCGGAAAGCCGGATGCGGACCCAGCGGAACCACACGGCGACGCATCTCCTCCAGGCGGCGCTCCGGAAAGCCCTCGGGACGCACGTCCGGCAGGCGGGCTCGTACGTCGGGCCCGACAAGCTCCGGTTCGACTTCACCCACTTCGAGCAGGTCCCGCCGGACAAGCTCCGGGAGGTCGAGGAGGAGGTCAACGCGGCGATCTTCGCGGGCAAGCCGGTCACGTGGGAGATCCTGGCCCACGATGCGGCGATCGCGGCCGGGGCGATGGCGTTCTTCGGCGAGAAGTACGGCGACGTCGTCCGGATGGTGACCGTATCCGGAATCACCCGGGAGCTGTGCGGGGGTACGCACGTGAGCAACACCTCCGAGATCGGACTCTTCCGGATCGCCTCGGAGGGGGCGCTCGCGGCGGGCGTCCGCCGGATCGAGGCGGTCACGGGGCCGCAGGCGCTCAAGGCTCTGCAGGAAGATGCGGATCGGCTCGAGGGGATCGCGCGCGAGCTCCGCGTGGCGCCGGCCGAGGCGGGGGACCGCGTCCGCAAGCTCCTCACCCAGGTCAGGCAGCTCGAGAAGGACCTCCAGGAGGCGAGGCGCCGGTCGGCGCGCGACCTGGTCGGGGAGGTGATGGCGAAGGCGGGAAAGAAAGGCGGCGTGACGCTCGTGGCCGCCGAGGTCGAGCCGATGGACCCCGCCGCCCTGCGCGAGCTGGCCGACCGGGTCAAGACGAAGATGAAGAGCGGGCTTTTGCTCCTGGGGAGCGTCCAGGGCGACCGGTGCCACCTTGTGGCGGGGGTGTCCCCCGACCTGGCGGCGACCTGCTCGGCGAACGACATCGTGAAGAAAGCGGCCGGCTTCGTCGGCGGCGGGGGCGGAGGCCGCCGCGACATGGCCCAGGCGGGCGGCTCGAAGACCGGCGGGCTTCCCGAGGCGCTTGCGTCCCTGCGAAGCTGGGTTCCGGACCGGTAGCCGTCACCCCCGGAGGAACCGCCCGGATCGGGGATCGGGCGCCGGGATCGTCGTCTCAGCCGTCCTGCCGGCCTTCATGCGTGCAGTAATGCTCGAACAGCAGCCGGTAGATCCCGGCCCCGTGGTCCACGTCGTCGTACTGGGCCTGCCAGAGTTCCATGTGCCGTTGCAGCTCTTCCTTGCATTTCGGGCAGTTCGGGTCCCATTTTTTCCTTTCCGGTTTTTCCGTTTCCGGCTTATCCACTTCGGTCTCCCGGGGCTCCAATGTCCGATGAGCCTGAAGACTTCTTTTTCTTGAGCAATTCCTCCCGGAATCTCCCCATGAACTCGGTCCGGAAATGCTCGATTTCCATCGCCTCGTCATAGTCCCCTGCAAGATAGAGGGCCATTCCTTTGTAGATCAGCGCGTCTTTCACCCCGGGCCTGATCTTCAGCACCTCGTCGAAAAACCTGACGCTTTCATGGTACCTGCCAAGCCCCATCAGCGCGTATCCCCTTGCGATCAGCTCGAATGGATCCGCTTTCCCCTGTGAATGGAGTTCTTCCAGCTTGTCAAGGGTTCCAAGGGCCTCATGGAACCGTCCGAGGTCATTGAGACAGGAGGCTTTCAACTGGAGAGCCCTCGGGTTTTCCGGATTGGAGGCCAGTTCCTTTTCACAGCAGAATGCGGCCTCTTCCAGGAGCCCCTTTTGAGCAAGGGCTGTCGCTCCATCGATCCATGGAGTCTTCCTCCCGGCTTCGACTCCGATGATCTTCATCATCACCCCTTCGTAGGTCTCCTCGATGACCTTCTTGCCGACGGAGGCCACGGGCAGCCCGTGACCGGGCAGCACGTTCTCGACGTCTTTCCCGAGCAATGTCCTGAGGCCGTAGAGGTAGTGGTCCAGCCTTCCTCCGGCATTTTCGTCGGGCTCGGCCATGGCATGGGGCAATACCGTGTCTCCGGTAAAAACCGTTTTGCTCGGGGGGTGATAAAGGCATATCCCGTCCATGGTGTGGCCGGGCGTATGGATCACCTCCCATTCATGGCCGCCGATCCCGATGGCTTCTCCCCCCCGGACCTCGGTGACGCGGACGCCGGCCCGTTTCGCAACCTCCTTGAGCTCGGCGGGGCCCGCTTCATGAAGGATCAGATCGAGGCCCCCGCCCTCGATGATGCCCGGATACGATCTCAGGAGCTCGAACACTCCCATCGCGTGGTCGCGGTGGCCGTGGGTGATGACGACCTTCTTGATGTCCGCCGGCCCGTGACCTCGCGCGAAGAGATCGACGAAGGCCGTGTAATCGTTGCCGGGATCGACGATCGAGAGACCGTTCCCCGCCACGACGTAGATGTTCGAGGAGAATTCGAATCCGGGCAGCAGGAGGATTTTTTCAAAAAACGGAACCTCTGCGCCGAGAAGGCCCGACAGGGGCAGCCATCCGGGGTGCTTCGTCTCCCACTCGTGCGAGGATTTTCCGTTCTCCGTCATATCCAGCCGCCCCCGTTCCGCGATCGGCGCCCGAACGTCCGGGCCTTCGCGGCATTCCGACCCGTCGCGAACGGATCGGGCGTCCCTGCCGATTCTTCCGCGGGAAGCCCGGCCCGAAAAAAAATCCCCCTCCCCCGATGCGGCCTGCCCAGGAGAGGGGGATGAGGAGGGGAAGGAAAAATCCGGACGGTCGCAGGAAGCCCCTCCGCCGGAATTTCCCCGGGCCTCACCCGATGTACCCCACCTTGTATTCGAGCTTCATTTTTTCCTCGGGCCACCATTTGGTGCTCGTCTTCTCCTGGCCCGGGAAGACCGGTTTGCCCCCGATCTTCTCGACGAGAAGCTCCAGGAAGTGAAACGCCGTCAGTTTGTGGTTGCTGACGACATCCGGCGGCAACAGGACGGCAAGTCCCGACTCCTTGGCGGTCTTCCACTCGAACGAATCGTTGGGGGAAGCCACCTTTTTCCCCTCGCCGTCATAGATCCCGAGGAGCTTCCCCGAGACCGGGGTATTCGGTTTGACCTGGAATTCCTCGTAGGTTTCGTCCGAGAGATGCCACCACAGGGCCCTCTCGCCCGTTTTCAGGTATCCTCGAACGAGCATGGGGTCGTACCCGCAGACGCCCACACGGCATTTTTCAGGCATGTCTACCCTCCTCCTTCGGGAAGCTGTCGAACCTCCATCTCCCCCAATGTCTTTCGGAGGTCCTCGACTTGTTTGAAGCAATCGTCCATGAACTCACGAACCTCGGATTGGCTGAGGTAGTTGCACTCGTACATCCTTCGCACGTAAGGGTAGACGTGGGTCTCGATCTCTTCGAGGAGATCTTGCGCCAAGATCTCATCTCCCCCGGCGGATGGTGCCCAACCGAGATAGTCCGCCTTCCAGTTGAGCACCATCCTCTGGAGCGTTTCCAGCTCCTTTCGGACGTTTTCTTCCATGTTCAGAACTTCTTCGCCGTATAGATCCCCTTTTCGAAAGCGTAACACTTCTTGACGACGTTGAAGTCCGTGACGCACCAGGAGAAGGGCCAGTGGATCATCGTGCACCAGCCGATGAGGTCCGCGGGCGGGAACTTGGAGCCCTTCAGGACCGGCTTCAAGTGTTTGCAGTCCCAGCAGATGTGCCCCGTCTCCCGGCCCTTTTCCGGGACAAGGATCGTCGCCAGGTATTCCTCGGGCGTCAGTTTTTCCTTATCCACCATATGCCGCTCCTTTCTTTCACCACTCCTTGACTACGCCCTTTTTCCGTTTCTCCTGGTACTCCGCCCAGACCTCGGGAGACAGCTTCTGGATATCCCACTTGTAAGGGAATTGACCGGCCAGTCCGCCGCTCGGCGGCTGAGGACGCCAACCACGCACGGGCCTCCCCCTGACGCTGAACTTGACCATGTCGGCCTTGCCCAGATAGATATGCCTGGGCAGGCACTCATAGGGTCTGGTCCTGCCTTTGGCGCCCGGGTAATAGGCCCTGTAGCCTTCCAGCGGCTTGTCCGCATAGAGGGGGCTCAGGTCCGGCTTCTCGCCCGGCTTTTCATCCGGCCCTCTGTACATGTGGCCCTGGATCATGTAGATGTAGTAGACCGTTCCGCACTCCGCGCAGTTGATCGTCCCTTCCCAGTTCCAGAAGCAATAGGGGTCCAGGTAGTTGACGGTGTTGCACGGCTTGCCGCCCACTTCCTTTTTGCACCAAATGACATCGGCCACGGCGTTCCCTCCTTAGATATAGGCCTTGTTGTACCATTCCTCGATCTTGCTCAATGGAATGCCGAGCATGTCACGGTAGATCTTGACGTTGTCGCCGCCCACCGGCCTCCAGATCCAGTTGGTTCTCCTGGGGGTCTTGGACAACAGCCCGACGCTGTGGCCGCTCTGGAGCAGGACATCGCCGTAAAGGGGATCATCCAGCCACCGGATGGAGCCCCTCTGCCGGTAGTGTTCGCACTCGTAGACCTCCCGGTCGTTCATCACGGGAGCGGCCAGGATTCCCGCATCCGTCAAGGTCTTGACGACCTGCGACCGGGTCTTGTCGGCGGCCCACCGCTCCAGCGCTCCGTAGATCTCGACCTGGGGCTTGGCATCCACCCGGTCCTTGTGCGCCTTGTATTTCCCGTAGAGATCCTTCAGTCCGGTGATGTCGCAGAGCTCCTTGAAGTCCGGCTCGTTGAAGGCGGAGACCATCACGTACCGGGCGTCGAACTTGTCCTGCGGGTTCTGGGCATCGGGGAAGTCGGACTTGCCGCACAGGATGATCCCGTGAACGCAGAGCTGGGTGTCCCAGTTGCCCCAGCGCTGCCGGACAATTCCGAACCGGCCGTAGAGGGGCACACTATACTCGGAGAACCGGGCCGGGGTCTGCACCTGGGAGAACTCGATCATGGTGCCCAGGCCTGTCTTCCTCCGCCAGTGGAGGGATGCCAGGACCCCGTAAGTGATCAGGGTTCCGGAACCCCAGTCGATGATCCAGTTGGAGTGCTTGGTGCAGTGCCCGCCCATGAACTCGTGCATCCCGGTGATGGAAGCAAACCCTGCGTGGGCTTGCCCCAGGATGTCGTAGGAACCGCCGAAGACCTTCGGCCCGTACCCGAAGCCGCCGCCCCATACGTAGATGAACCTCGGGTTGATCTCCTGGAGGTACCTGTAGCTCATCTTCCACCGGTCGAGAGTTCCCGGCCTGTAAAGCTCCGTCAGCCCGTCGCTCATCCTGACCAGCCGGTAGAAGACGTCCACCATCTCGGGGATGTGGTAGTCCATGCTCAGGTACTGCATGTTCACGTTGGCGCCCAGGAATCCGAAGCCGGTGCCGGTCATCGGCCTCGTGTCGTGGAGGGGATACAGGTACGCCTCGTTGAACGGGGAGGTGTGCCGCATGGCGTCGCCCATCCTCGGGATCTCGATCTTGATCACCTCGGCTCCGAGCTCCGCCAGGTTGGCCGCCGAGTGGGGCGTGAAGATGTACATGGTGCAGGAGAGCCACCGGACCCCCTTCAGCGCTTCGGGCTTCGACCACTCGTTGCCCGGGTCGAAGGCCTTCCGGCAGTACTCCTCGTAGGGCATCTTCATCTCTTCGAGCTCTTCCTTGCTCTTGGGGCCGGGAAGATCCTCGATCCTTGTCTCTCTCGGGTCCTTTGCCATCTCAAATCACCCCTTTCTCCTAGACTTTCTCGACCGTCGCCGAACCCACCCCGATCACCCCTCGTTCCTTGAGCTCCTCGACCTTCGTCGGACCCATGCCAAGCCACCTGCTGTAAATCTCATGGTTATCCTTCCCCAGCGCTCTTCCGATCCACTTGACCCGGTGCGGCGTCCTCACCTGGAAGGCATTGTTGGGGGTGGCATAAAGTATTGTCCCGTAATCGCTCTCCACGGTGTAGACCCAGGGTCGATACTTGAAGTGCGGGAACTCACAGACCTCGTCGAAGTACAGGACAGGCCCGGCTGCGATCTCGTAGTCCATGAGTTTCTCTTCGGCTTCCACGCGGTTGATGTCCCTGAGCCACCGGGTGGTCAGGGTGTACGTCTTGATCAGGGCGTGCAGGGCGTTCCTCGCCCCCACCTCCTTGAGGAAGGGGTCTTCATGGATCAGCCGGCCGAACTGGGGGTAATCCCGCTCGATGCACATGCCGATCCGGTACCAGAGCCGGTCGCTCTGGCCGCCGATCATCATGTAGCCGTCCCTGCAGGGATTCCACTCGTACTGGTTGAGGTTGGGATCCCAGCCCCCGGTCCTCGCCTTGATGCTGGCGTTGAAACCGTACCAGGCGAGATCGAAGTCGAGGATGTCGAACAGAGCCTCCGCGCCGCTGACCTCGGTGAACTGCCCCTCTCCGCTGAACTGATCTCTCCAGTAGAGCGCCGCCAGGATGTTGACCGCCGCCTGCTCGCCGGCGATGTAGTCGGCAGCCCATACGCCGGACCGGGTGGGGTCGCCCCCCTTCCCCCTGGGGAGCTGGTCCTGGGGGAAGCCGGTGTTGTGGAGGAAGGCGTTTGTGGCTTGGGCAAAGGGGTCAAGTTCCCACTGACCGTGCTTCGACACCCTGTCCTTGAAGGGGCCCCACTGCCCGCGGACACCCACCCAGCAGTAAACGAGCTTGGGGTTGATCCTGGAGAGCTGCCGGTACCCGATGCCGAGATTGTCCATGTAGCCGGGGAGATGCCCCTCGACGATCACATCGGCGTGCCGGGCAAGCTTCCTGAAAACCTCCCGGCCCTCCTCGGTCTCGATATCGAGCGTAATGGAATGCTTGTTCCTCATCTCGTTCATGAACGTGAGGCCGCACTTCTCCCCGGTTTCCTTGTCGGCGAGCATGTACTCCTCTCTCCCGAAGGGGGTCAGCTTCCTCAGGGGGTCTCCCCCGGGCGGCTCGATACAGACCACCTCCGCCCCGGCCTCCGCGAGACACGAAGAGGCGAACTTGTGTCCGAGCCTCCAGAGACCGATGTCGAGGACCTTGAATCCCTGAAGCGCCTCCGCCTTTCCAAAACCTTTCTCGAACCTGAGGTTGTCCTCACACCATTTGCCGAACTCCTCCGCCTTCCGCTTTGCGTAGACTTTCATGACCTCTTCCGGCGAAGGAGGGGGCGTCACCGGCCAGGGCCTGACATCGGGCCCGCACAACGGCAGGGTGTCCGCCCGACTCTTGATCTCGATTTCCTTTTTCTCTTGCGCCATCGTTCGACCTCCATTCATGCATCACAGGGGCGTTTTCCATGAGGTTTTTGGCAGTGAGATCCTCCCTGTAAAAATTTCACTGCGAAACCTTGCACTGGTTCGCCTGAGAAAGCATCACCCCCTTTGTGCCCCATGACCGTTCCCTGCCTGCCCGGGATGGTCTCCCTCAATGGGTGGGCTCCACCCGGTCCGCCACGTTCGGCCACGGCCGGCCGCGCGCCGCCCGGGCCACGTCGAGGATATCCTGGGCGACCTGCTCCAGGGTCTCCCCGATTTCCCGGTAATCGTTCCGGAGGCAGTTGAGAAAGAAGTTGTAGAGCATCTTCCCGACCTTGTCGCTGGTTCCGTAAGCCAGGAAATGCCCCTCCTCGACGTTCCTCCGATGCGTGATCAACAGGAAAGCGTCGATCTCCATCCCTTCCTGCCCGTCGAAGTGGATGTCGTACGCCTTCCCGTCGACGATATGAATCGTGGCTTCTTTCAAAACGGCACCCTCCTTAAAGGGGCGTGACCGCGGCGAAACAGGTCCCCTTTCCCGTCGGACTATCGCCATCCTGATTTAGATAAAGGGCCGAAACGACAACCTCAAGGGACCGCGCCCCGCACGTACAGACCTCGCGCGACACAATCCCTGATATAGGGATATAACAATATACGTGCCAAGAACGAAGATCTCCGCGCCGGTCGGCGATGTCGCCCGATTATTCGTTGATTTTGTTAAGCAATTTAAGGCTTGCTCGACCTTGATGCGATAATGCCGAGGTCGTCTGGAAATCGCGGGGATTGTATGAAATCGGCCCCCTCGCAGCGGCAAGCATACGTGCAGGCGGAGTTTATGGCATCCCGGATCCGTATGAAAACGGACCCGGCGCCCTCCTGATCAACCGATCCCGGCCCCCCTTTCCAGGCCATGACGGCGGATTTTGCTGTACAGGGTGCTCCGGCTCACCTGGAGGCGGCGGGCCGCCTCGTGCTTGTTCCAGCCGGATTCCTCGAGGGCCCGCAGGATCGCCCGCCGCTCGTTTTCGGCAAGCGGGACGTCGGCGGAGCCGCCGGCGGACTCCTTGAGGAACGGCGGCAGATGCTTGATCTTTATCTCTTCACCCGGGCAGAGGATGACGGCATAGCTTATGGCGTTTTCCAGCTGGCGGACATTGCCGGGCCAGTGGTAATCCATCAGCGCCTGCATGGCGTCCGCGGAGATCTCACGGATTCTCTTCCCTTCCTTCAAGCCGAACCTGTCCAGGAGGTGGCGGGCGAGCAGGGGGATGTCCTCCTTGCGCTCGCGCAGGGGGGGCATGTTGATGGAGAACACGTTCAGCCGGTAATAGAGATCTTCACGGAACCGTCCATCTTCCACCTCCCGGTGGAGGTCCCTGTTGGTCGCGGCCAGGATGCGGACGTTCGCCTCGATCGTCTCCTCTCCGCCCACCCGCTCGAAACGGCGGTCCTGCAGGAATCGAAGCAAGAGGACCTGGGTGGCCAGTGAGAGGTCACCGATTTCGTCGAGGAACAAGGTCCCCCCTTGCGCCCGCTCGATCCGCCCCTTCTTCTGGCGGACGGCCCCGGTGAAAGCGCCCTTTTCATGTCCGAAGAGCTCGCTCTCCAGGAGGCTCGGCGAATAGGCCGAGCAGTTGGCCACCACGAAGGGCCCCGTGCGGCGGAAGTTCCGCTGATGGATGGCCCGGGCGACCAGTTCCTTGCCGGTTCCGTTCTCGCCCGTGATGAGGACGGTGGCGTCCGACATCGCCACGAGGTCGATCAGGTCGTAAATCGCCAGCATCTTCCGGCTTTGGCCGATGATCCCGCCATGGGAGGTTTTCTCCGCGGGGGCGCGCCGGAGCCTGCTGATCTCCGACTCATGGAGGACCAGGTTCCGGATGTGGCCGCCGATCTGGGCGAACAGGGCCTGGAAGAATCGCAGGTCCTCCCGGCTGTAGTTCGTAAGGGCGTTCGAGCCGAGGAGAAAGTAGCCGATGCATTGCTGGCGCACGAGGATGGGCAGGCCGAACCAGCTCGGATAAACATCCGCGATCGATTTCAGAAGGGAATGCCTGTCGCAATCGTCCGCGGAGGTGACGGCTTGGGGGTCCTTGATCATTCGGAGTTGGCGGGCCAGGTCCGCGACAAGCCGGGCTTCCTCCATTTTGTGCTGCAGGCGGCGAAGGGGCTCGATCGCGTCCGGGCGGCATTCCTCGAAAGACAGGAACCGGTCGCCGTCCGCGTCGAGGATCAGGAACAGCGGATCGGAATCGGGGAACACCCCCGCCGAGAAGTCATGGAGAAAATGGATGAGCCCCGCCAGGGATTCCTCGGCGCCCACGCGGCGCGAAATCTCGAAGAGCGTTTCCAGCTGGTGCTGTGTCCTTTGCAGCTCCTTGGAGCGGAAGGCCAGCGCCTCCTCCATCCTTCGCTTTTCGGTGACGTCGCGCTCCAGGCGGATGACCAGTTCCACGTCCCCGCGGCTGTCGAAGAGCGGGTAGGTGGAGACCTGCAGCATCCGCTCCTGCCCCTCGGCATTGGGATAAACCTTGTCGCACTGGGCGGGACGTTTCGTCGCGGCCGCCTCCCGCACGGGGCAGCGGACCCCTTCCTCCCAACAGGGAGTCTTCCGGCCCAGCATGACCGCGTAGCACGGTTTCTCCAGCACGTTTCCCGGATCGAGCCCGACCCGGTCCAGGAAGGACGCATTGGCCTGCACGATGCGGTGCGTCACCGGATCGACGACGATGAGATTGTCGGTGATGTTGTTGATGATCTTTTCGCTGAACTCCTTGGCCGAGCGGAGCTCCGATTCGACCTGTTTCATGCGGGTGATGTCGGTGACGATGCCCACGGATCCCAGGAAGCTGTCGTGGACCATCAGCGGCGCCGCCGAGACCAGGGCCACGAGGGACATTCCGTCCCGGCTCCGGAAGCTCAGCTCGTAGACATCCGCGAGACCTTTGCGGCGGCGGTCCAGCTGCTCTTTCGCGACGGCCGTCGAACGTTCGTCCATAAGATCGAACAGGGACCGTCCCATGAGATCTTCGAGACTGTATCCCAGCATTCCGGCCAGCCGCTTGTTCGCGAAGGTCACCCGGGCTTCCCCGTCGGCGATGAAGATGCCTTCCCGCGCGATCTCCACGATGGCCTGGTACTTCTCCTCCGAGGCCATGACCCGGTTTTCGAGGGTCTTCCGTTCCGAAATGTCCCGGGCGTGCTCGATCGCCTGGGTGATGGTTCCATCGGCATCCCGGACCGGGTAGGCGTGGATCTCGAAGTGCCGGAGCTGCCCCCCCGGCAGGCGGATGGACTTTTCGCGCCTCTGCGGCTCGCCGGTGCGGAGGACGTCGGCGATGTGGCAATCCTCGCAAACGGCGCGGCGGCCGTAGAACACCTCGTAACAATGTTTGCCGATCAATTGCCCGGGATCGCGGCGATGGAGGGCCGCCAGGGCGCGGTTGGCGATCAGGATCCGGTAGTCGCGGTCATAGATGACCAGAGGGTCGGTGATGCTGTCCAGGACCCTGGTCAGGAACCGTTCATTCGGGAGGACAGTAGCCACTTCCTGTTCACCGGGAGCCCATCACGTTGTCGACACGTCAACCTCCGATGGATGCCGCGGATGGCTTTCGTGTCGTTGCGGGCGTTTGAAATGAACAGGTGACCGCGCCGTCGACCGGACGGACGGGATGAACCGGCCCCCGTCCGGCGTCTTTACAAAATTATAGGCCCATCGAAGTTCATAGATCCATAGGGAATTTGCGCCGGCGCGCCTATCCCGCCGTTTCCCGGTCGAGCGTGTTGAGGTAGAACTGGACGAGCTTGTTCGTCGGGTCGCGGAAGAGCGCATCCTCCCATGCCCGGCGGGCCTTCTCCCTGTCCCCCGACAGGTACAGCAGGATCCCGTGCTGGAGGTGGGCCGTGAGGAGGTCCGGCCGGTCCGTGATTACCCGCTCGATCTCCGAGAGTCCCTCGCGGATGCGCCCCGCATCGCGCAGGGCGGCGGCCAGCCGCAGCCGCAGGTCCGGGAAGCCGGGCGCCACCCGGATCGCCTTCCGGTACTCCTCGATCGCATCCTCGTGCTGCCCCAGCGCCCGGTAGAGCTCCCCGAGCTCGGCGTGGAGATTGGCCACCCGCCCCCGGAACAGGTTCCCCTCGGCGGGGGCGCCCTGGGCCGCCACGGTCTGGCTGGCGCGCTGGTAGGCCGAGCGGGCCTCATCGTATCGGCCCAGGTCGCTCAGCGTGATCGACAGCGAGAGGAGCGCCTCGGTGTAGGCCGGATTGATCGCGACGCTCGTCTCGAAATGCTCCACGGCCTGGCGGAGCTTCCCCCGGCGGTGGGAGATCTGCCCCAGCATGTAATGGATGTCGGCGTAGTTCGCGCCGCCCTCGATCGCCTCCCGGAGGACCTTCTCGGCCCGGGCGAGGTCGTTCTCGGCGAAGGCGCGCTTCCCGGCGGTGACGAACGTGGAGAGTTCCCGGCTCATTTCTTCTTCGCTCCGAAGTCGGGGAATTTTTCCTTGAGGGTCCGCCGCACCTGCGCCGCCTCCTCTTTCTTTCCCTGTCTCTCGAGGGCAGCCGCCAGGTCCGACAAGAGACGCGGCGCCACGGACGTGTCCGGGTAATCCGCGAGGGCCCGGCGCGACCGGGCCTCCGCGCTGTCGTACTGTTTCCGGGCGAGGTAATGGGCGGCCACCGCCTCCTCGTGCTCGGCGAGCCGCGTCCGCAGCTCCTTGACCCGCTCCCGGGCTTTCGCGGCGTATGGACTGTTCGGGGACTTCTCGACGAGCCGGGTGAAGGTCTTGAGCGCCTCGTGCGTCTTGGTCTGGTCCCGCTCCGGGGAGCCGATCTGCCGGAACAGGAGCTCTCCCTTCCGGGAGAGGGCGTAGGGGACGTTGTCGCTCGCGGGATAGAGGCGGAGAAAGTCGTCGTAGGCGCTCTCCGCCTCGACGTCCTTCTTGCTCGCCGCCTCGGCGTCGGCGAGTGAGAGCTGCGCCCCGGGCGCGAGGGGCGAGTTGGGGAACCGCTCGAGGAGGAGCTGGAAAGCCTCGATGGCGTCCCCGGAGTTCTTCTTCGCCATCATCTGCTGCCCCCGGGCGTAGAAGTCCTTGTCGGTGAGCCCTTTCATCCTCGCCAGCTTCTCCGAGCAGGACGGAAGGAGAAGGGCGCCGAGGATCGCTCCGAGGACCGGGAGGGGAATGCCTTTCCGCATGGGCTGACCGTAGTATAGCCATCGGGAATTGTCAATGTTACCCTGTCTTTCCGGCTCGTCATCTCGCGGGAGGGCGTCCTCATGAGAGCGAAGGTCGCGGTCGTGACGGGAGGGGGGCGCGGGATCCCCCTCCGGCGGCTGGCGCCGCCGGACAAGGCCGCGGCGGCCGTCCGGTTCCTCGCGTCGGACGAGGCGTCCTGCAACGCCGGACGGGTGTTGAGCGTGAACGGCGGGCTGAACATGGCGGGGTGACCGGGGCGTTGCGCCCCGGCCCGGCGCCGATTCGCCGAGAACGGGATATGAAGCTCCGGATCATCCTCGTCGTCTTGTCCCTGCTCGCCTTCCTGTCGGTTTCCGTGGCGGGATACCTCTCCTATTCGTACCTCCGGATGTCGGCCTTCGAGGAGGAGGAGAAGGAGATCGCCCTCCAGGCGGAACGGGTGCGGAACAGCCTCTCCTCCTTCCTGTCGGAAAACCGGAAGACCGTCCGGACGCTCGCGGGGCTCGAAGAACTCCGCCGGGCCCTCTCGGACCCCGATCCCGCCTCCCTCGCCGCCGCCGACGGGATCCTCGATCACTTCCGCTCCGCCCTCAAGGCCGACGTCTGTTATCTCATGGACCGCTCGGGGACCACCGTGGCCTCCAGCAACCGCGGCGCCCCCGACAGCTTCGTGGGACGGAACTTCGCCTTCCGCCCCTACTGGCGCCGGGCCATCCGCGGGACGGCGTCGACCTACATGGCGCTCGGCGTGACGTCGCTGGTCCGCGGCGTCTACTCCAGCCACCCCGTCCGCGGGAGGGGCGGGGAGGAGCCGATCGGGGCGGCGGTCATCAAGGCTCCCATCGAGCGGATCGAAGGGGAGTTCCGGCGGGCGTACCAAGGGATCGTCCTCCTCGTCGACCCCCACGGGATCGTGTTTGTCTCCAACCGGAAGGAGTGGCTCTACCGGTCGCTGCGGCGGCTTTCTCCCGAAGAGGCGCTGGAGGTGGCCGCGTCGCGGCAGTTCGGACCCGGCCCCTGGGGCTGGATCGGGCTGGAATTCCGGGAGGGGAAGGCGGCGACGGACGGGGAGGGGCGGGAGTACCTCGCCTTCCGGAAGGGCGTGGACGCCTATCCCGGGTGGGAGGTGATCTACCTGCGGGACCGGGCCGAGATCTCCCGGAAGATCTCGGGACCCCTCGTCCGGGCGGCGGGTTCCATCGTCCTCCCGCTCTGCTTCCTGGTCGGCCTGGCGGTGTTCTTCCTCTACCGGAGGGCCAGCGAGGACATCGTGCGGCGGAAGGCGGCGGAGGAGGCGCTCCGGGAGGCGGAGGCGGAGCTCGCCCGCTACTCGCGGGACCTCGAGCGCCAGGTGAGGGACAGGACGCGCGAGATCGCGAGCATCCTCCGGTACACCCCCGCCGTCGTCTCCATCAAGGACGTCGACGGCCGCTATACTTTCGTCAACTCCCGCTACGAGGACCTGTTCGGCATCCGCGACGCGGAGGTCCGGGGAAAGACCGATTACGACATCTTCCCGGCGGAGATCGCCGACCGCCTGCGGGAGAACGACCGCGCGGTGATCGCGGAGAACCGGCCCCGCCAGGTGGAGGAGCGCGTCCCCCGGAAGGACGGGGTGCGCGTCTACCTGTCCACCAAGTTTCCGCTGTACGAGGAGGGGGAATCGCCCGTCGCGGTGTGCGGCATCTCGATCGACATCACGGAGATCCGGAAGGCCCAGGACCAGATGAGGCGTCTTTCGGACAGCATCATCGCCGGCCAGGAAAAGGAGCGCGCCGCCGTGTCCCGGGAGCTCCACGACGAGCTCGGCCAGCTCCTCACGGCCCTGCGGCTCGACGCCTCGTGGCTCCGGGACCGTCTCGCGAATGGCGACGGGAGCGCCGCCGCCCGCGCCCGGGAGATGTGCGACCTCATCGACCGGGCGATCGACGAGGTTCGCGGGATGGCCACCCGCCTCCGCCCCGGGGTGCTTGACCGGCTGGGACTCGTCGCCGCGCTGGAGTGGTTCGTCGGCGACTTCGGGAAGCGCACCGGGATCGCCTGCCGGTTCCGCCACGCCGGCGCGCCGCGGGTCGGCGACCGGGTCGCCACGGCGGCCTACCGGATCGCCCAGGAGTCGCTGACCAACGCGGCGCGGCATGCCTCGGCCGCCCGCGTCGACGTGTCGCTCCGCGTCGAGGACGGGCGGATGGTCCTCGACGTCGAGGACGACGGACGCGGCTTCGCCGCGGACGAGCTGCCGGAATCCCGGGGGCTGGGCCTGGCCGGGATGCGGGAGCGCGCCGCCCTCATCGGGGGCGCCCTCACGGTCCGCTCGGCCCCCGGGGGCGGAACCCGGATCCGGCTCGAAATCCCCCTCCCCGGGGCGGAGGCGGAGGTGCCGGCGTGATCCGGGTCCTCCTGGCCGACGACCACGACATCGTGCGGGCCGGCCTTCGCCGCCTCGTCGAGGGGGCGGGGGACATGGCGGTGGTCGCGGAGGCCGCCGAGGGGCGGGAGGCGATCCGGAAGGCGCGCGGGACGGCGCCCGACGTGGCCGTCGTCGACATCTCCATGCCCGGCCTGGACGGCCTGGAAGTCATCCGGGAGCTCCGGTCCGCCCTCCCGGGGCTCCCGGTGCTGGTCCTCACCATGCACGAGGAGGAGCAGTTCGTCGTCCGGGCCGTCGGGGCGGGCGCCATGGGATACCTCACCAAGCGGTCCGCGGCCGACCAGCTCCTTTCGGCGATCCGGAAGCTCCACGCCGGGGGGCGCTTCCTGGGCGACGCCGCGGCGGAGGCGCTTGCGGCGCGGGTGGCCCGGGGCGCGGACTCCGACTCCCCCCTCGACGCCCTCTCGAACCGGGAGATCCAGGTCCTCCGCGGGATCGCCCTCGGGCGGAGCAACCGCGAGATCGCGGAGGCGTACGGGATCAGCGTCAAGACCGTGGACACCTACCGCCTCCGCCTGCTGAGGAAGCTCCGCCTCCGGAACAACGCCGAGCTGGCCCGGTTCGCGATCCAGAACCGGATCGTCGAGCCGTGACCGTCCGCCCGCCGTCAGAAAATTCCTGACAGGAGAATCCGAAATCGGCCGGATTTTCCTCTCCCGTGCACTTTGGTATGATGGGTTTCCATCTTCGCATCCGGGCGGCCGATGATCTATCTCCAGGTTCTCGTCAACGGACTGTTGCTGGGCGGGTTCTACGTCCTCATCGGCGTCGGGTTCTCCCTCGTGTGGGGGGTCACCAACATCATCAACCTCGCCCACGGCTCCATCGCCCTGCTCGGGGCCTACCTGACTTTCTACTTGTTCCAGGCGTGGAACGTCGACCCCTTCCTGACGCTGCCGGCCAGCTTCGCCACCATGTACGTCTTCGGCTACATCCTGCAGCGCTGCCTGATGAACCTGGTCGTGAAGGCCCAGATCTTCATGCTCCTCATCCTGACCTTCGGCCTCGACATCTTCCTCGTGAACTTCATGACGACCTTCTTCTCCGCCGACTTCCAGTCGGTCACCCCGCCGTACGCCGGCACGAGCCTCGTCCTCGGGAACATCGTGATCCCCTACATCCGCCTCGGCGTCTTCGCCATCTGTGTCGTCGTGACCCTCCTCATGGGGGCCTTCCTCGACCGGACCTGGACGGGGAAAGCCATCAAGGCGACCTCGCTGGACCTGGAGGCCGCCAAGATGGCGGGGATCAACCCGGCGAAGATCTACGCGGTCACCTTCGGGCTGGGCTCCGGGCTGGCGGGCCTGGCCGGGAGCCTCCTTTCCCTCACCCAGGCGTTCTCCCCGAGCATCGCCGGCGGGCTGACGCTGCGGGCCTTCATCGTGGCCATCCTGGGCGGGCTCGGCCGGATCGAGGGGGCCTTCGTCGGGGGGATCATCCTGGGGATCGTCGAGACCATGAGCTCCTACGTGGTGGGCGAGAGCTACAAGAACGCCATCGCCTTCGGACTGATGGTCGTCATGCTCGTCATCCGGCCCTCCGGCATTCTGGGCAGGAAGTATTACGCGGAGGTGAAGCACGGATGAAGGGGCGACACGCCCTCCTGCTCGCCGCGTTCCTGGCGGTTCTCGTCGCCCTGCCCTCCCTCGTATCCGGGTACTGGCTCCGCGTTCTCACGCAGACCTTCCTGTTCGCCGCCATCGCCACGGGGAGCAACATCATCATCGGGTACGCGGGATACCCGGCCTTCGGGAACATCGCCTTCTTCGGCATCGGGGCGTACGTGACCGGCGTGCTGACCACGAAGTACGGTGTCTCGTTCCTTGCCACCCTGCCCGCCTGCGCCCTCTCGGGGATCGCCGTGGCCACGCTCCTGGGGATCCCCATCCTGCGCCTGAAGGGGCACTATTTCGCCATCGCCACCCTGGGCGTGATGGAGACCATCCGGGAGCTCGTCGACAACATGACGGATCTGACGGGCGGAGGCCTCGGCCTGACCCTGCCGATCATGGAGGGGGGGCCCAGGACCATCTACCGCTTCTTCTACTTCGTCATGCTCGCCTGCCTCGCCTTCTCCCTCCTGGTCTCCTTCCTCATCGCGCGGAGCAAGCAGGGATACGCCCTGCGCGCGATCCGGGTCGACGAGGACGCCGCGAGCGTCATGGGGATCAACACGCCGGTCTACAAGACGTTCGCCTGGGCGATCAGCGCGGCGATCGTGGGCGTGGCGGGGGGGATCTACGCCTACTGGCTCAGCTACATCGATCCCTCCACGGTCTTCGTCGGGACCTATTCGGTCAAGATGTTCGCCATGATCCTGCTGGGCGGCGGCGGGACGGTTTTCGGCCCCATGGTCGGCGCCTTCATCCTCGAGCTCATCTCGGAGTTCATCTGGAGCAAGTTCATCGCCATCCACGGCATGGTTCTCGGGCTCCTCATCATCCTGATCATCCTCTTCCTCCCGAAGGGCCTCTTCGAGACCTTCAAGGGGGGCTTTTCCTTCCGGAAGCTCGTGCTCAACCTCCGGGAGAACAGGCTTTAGCGGGGGCGGCCGTGGCGATCCTCGAGACGCGGAGCGTGGCGAAGAGCTACGGCGGCCTCAAGGTCCTCGCCGACGTCACCCTCGATGTCCGCGAGGGGGAGATCCTGGGGATCATCGGGCCGAACGGCGCCGGGAAGACCACCCTCATGAACCTCATCTCCCGCCTGACCTCCATCACGGGGGGGGAAATCCTCTACAAGGGCCGGCCCATCAACGACCGGAAGCCGCACGAGATCGCGAAGCTGGGCATCGCGCGCACCTTCCAGGTCGTCAAGCCGTTCGGCGGTCTCACGGTCCTGGAGAACGTGATGATCGGGGCCTTCTACGGGCAGCGGGACGCCCGGGGGAAGGGGGAGGCCCGGGACGCCGCCGAGGAGGCGCTGGCGGTCGTGGGGCTCGGGGATGACCGCGACAGGGACCCGCGGATCCTCCCGCTCGCGAAGCGGAAGAAGCTGGAGGTCGCCAGGGCCCTGGCGATGGACCCGGAGCTCCTCCTCCTCGACGAGGTCATGGCCGGACTGGGGCCCCGGGAGCTCGACGAGGTGATGGAGGAGCTGCTCAAGCTGAAGGAGAAGGGGATCACCATCATGGCGATCGAGCACGTCATGAAGGCCATCATGGGGATCTCCGACCGGATCGTGGTCCTCCACCTGGGGAAGAAGATCTGCGAGGGGACGCCCTCGGAGGTCGTGCAGGACCCCCTCGTCATCGAGGCGTATCTCGGCCGGAAGTACGCGAAGAAGGAGGAGCCGGATGGCGCTCCTCGACATTAGGAATCTGAACGGGGGGTATGGCGACCTCCGGATCCTCCGGGACGTGAGCCTCGCCGTGGAGGAGGGGGAGGTCGTGGCCCTCCTGGGCGCCAACGGCGTGGGGAAATCGACGCTCATGCGGACCATCGTGGGGCTGAACGCCGCCTGGAGCGGGGAGGTCAACGTCCGGGGCGAGAACGTGGCGAACGCCGACCCGGGCCGGATCGTGAGGTCCGGGATCAGCCTCGTCCCGGAGGGCCGGAGGCTCTTCGCGGGGATGACGGTCACGGAGAACCTCGAGGTGGGGGCGTTCGCCCGGCGGGAGGGGCTGAAAGGCCGTATGGAGAGGATCTTCGGCGTCTTCCCCCGTCTCCACGAGCGCCGGAACCACCTGGCGGGGGACCTCTCGGGGGGGGAGCAGCAGATGGTCGCCATCGGACGGGCCCTGATGAACGACCCGAAGATCCTCCTGATCGACGAGTTCTCCCTGGGGCTGGCTCCGGCCGTGGTCGACTCGCTCATCGATGTGGTCCGGGACATCAACAGCCGGGGCGTCAGCGTCCTCATCGTGGAGCAGGACGTCCAGATGGTGCTCGAGATGAGCGGGCGCGCTTATGTGATGGAGCTCGGGGCCATCGCCATGTCCGGGAAATCCTCCGACATCGCGGCCGACCCGAAGATCAAGCAGGCGTTCCTGGGACTCTGACCGGGGGAGGCCCCGAGGGGGGTTGCTCCCCGGTGGGGCAACAGTCGCAGGGGCATAACACGGCCGTAAGGGCCGACGAAAAAGGAGGGGACATGAAGAGACTCTCTGTGGTCTTCCTGGTGTGCGGGGTCTTGGCGGTCTTCGTGGCCGGTTCGGCGGCCGCGGACGTGATCCGGTTCGGCGCCGCCCTGTCGCTCACGGGCAAGCTCGCCAAGGAAGGGAACCTGGTGAAGAACGGGTACGAGCTGTGGAAGGAGACGGTCAACAGGAAGGGCGGCATCACCGTCGGGGGGAAGAAGTACACCGTGGACATCGAGTACCTCGACGACGAGAGCGACCCGAACCGGGCGACCAAGCTCGTCGAGAAGCTCATCACCGAGGACAAGCTCAAGCTCATCCTCGGCCCCTACGGCAGCGAGTCGGTTTTCGCGACGAGCGCCATCACCGAGAAGTACGGGGCGCTGATGGTCCAGGGCGGCGCCGCGGCGGACAAGCTCTACACCCGCGGGTTCAAGAACCTCTTCGGGATCTACACGGTGGCGACCGAGTACATGGACGACATCCTCAAGCACCTGAGGGACATGAAACCGAAGCCCGCCTCGGTGGCCATCGTCTATTCCAACGACCTGTTCTCCGCGGAGGTGGCCAAGGGGGCCAAGGCCTCGGCGGAGAAGTACGGCTACAAGGTCCTGTTCTTCAGGGACTACCCGAAGGGGACGCAGGACCTCTCGACCGTGATCGTGCAGATCAAGGGGCTTTCCCCGGACGTGATCGTCGGCAGCGGCCACTTCCAGGACACCGTCGTCATCGTCAAGCAGGCCAAGGACTACAAGGTGAACCCGAAGGCGCTGGCCTTCTCCGTCGGCCCGACCCTTCCCGATTTCGTCAACGCCCTGAAGGGGGACGCGGAGGACGTGCTCGGCTCCGCCCAGTGGACGAAGAGCCTCCGGTACAAGGATCCGGTCTTCGGGAGCAACGCCGAGTTCGTCAAGATGTACCGCGCGAAGTACAACCAGGATCCCAACTATCACGCCGCGGGCGGGGCGGCCGCCGGGGTCATCTTCCAGAGGGCGATCGAGAAGGCGGGCACGAAGGACGACATCAACAAGATCCGCCAGGCCCTCTCCGCGTTCAACGAGGAAACCATCTACGGCCGGATCCGTTTCGACAAGACGGGCAAGGTCATGGGGAAGGGGATGCCGGTCGTGCAGATCCAGGGCGGCCAGCAGAAGACCGTTCTCCCGCCGGATGTCGCGGAAGCGAAGATGGTTTACCCCAAGCCGGCCTGGAAGTAACCTTTTCGGGGCGCGGCGCGTTGCGCGCCGCGCCCTCCGGCTCCCTTTTCTTCCCGATCCCCGCCGGCCCGCGCGGACCCCGGGCCTGCGGGATCATCCGCCGCGCAGCCGCTCCGCCGCGCCCGATCCGCGCCGGGCGCCGTCTTGCCCTTCCGGCACCTTGACATTCCCTCCCTGCATCAATAACGTCAAGTCAGAGCGCAGGGCGCATGGCGCCCGGGAGACCTCCGATGAAGATCGAGCTCGTCGCCGGCGACATCCGGAAACACAAGTCCGACCTGGTCGTGGTGAACCTGTTCGAGGGGGTGAAACGGCCCGGCGGCGCGACCGGCGCCGTCGACGCCGCCATCGGGGGGGCGATCGCGGCCGCCGTCAGGGACGGCGATTTCCATGGGAAGTGGGGGGAGACGCTCCTCCTGCGGCCCGGGAAAGGGATCGCCTCTCCGCGGGTCCTCGTCCTGGGACTCGGGAAGAAGGAGAAGTTCACCCTCGACCTCGTCCGTCAGGCGGCGCTTCCGGTCCTTTCGACGGCGCGGAAGCTCAAGCTGAAGACGGTCGCCACCGTGCTCCACGGGGCGGGGGCGGGAGGGCTCGACCCGGAGGAGGCGGCGCGCTTCCTCGCCCTGGGGGCCGCGCTCTCGTCGTTCTGCTTCGACCGGTACAAGTCCGAGAAGGAGAGCCGCGTCGAACGGTTCCAGGTCGTGGAGGGGAACCCCGCGACCGCCCGGGCCGTTCGCGAAGGGCTCGCCCGGGGCGCCGCGCTGGGCGAGGCGATCAACTGGGGCCGGGCCCTCGTCGCGGCGCCTCCCACCGATTTGCGGCCCGACGGGCTGGCGCGCGCCGCGAAGACGCTTGCGGGAGGCAGGATCCGCGTCCGCGTCCACGGGGCGGACGACCTCGCCCGCTGGAAGATGGGGGGGATCCTCGCTGTCGGGAAGGGGAGCGAGGTGTCCCCGCGGCTCATCGTGGCCGAATACCGGGGCGGGCGGACCGGAGGACCCTGGACGGCGCTCGTCGGCAAGGGAGTGACCTTCGATACCGGAGGCATCTCGCTCAAGAAGTGGGAGGGGATGGAGAAGATGAAGTACGACATGGCCGGGGGGGCGGGGATGCTCGCCGCCGTCCGGGCCGCGGCGGCGCTCGGGATCCGGAAGAACGTCGTCGCCGTCGTCCCCGCCGTCGAGAACATGCCGTCGGGCTGCGCCTACCGGCCGGGCGACGTCCTCCGGATGAGGTCGGGAAAAACGGTGGAAGTGCTGTCGACCGACGCCGAGGGACGCCTGATCCTGGCCGACGCGATCGCCCACGCGAAAGCGCGGTACAAGCCGGCCGCGATCATCGACGCGGCGACCCTGACCGGCGCGTGCGTCGTGGCGCTCGGCAGCGTCACGATGGGCATGATGGGGAACGACGCGGGGCTCCTCGCGCGGATGCGCGAGGCGTCCGCCGCCTCGGGGGAGCGGGCCTGGGAGTTGCCGCTGCACGAGGAATATTTCGAGCAGATCAAGAGCGAGATCGCGGATCTCAAGAACATCGGCGGCCCGGAGGCGGGCACGATCACGGCAGGATACTTCCTCAAGGAGTTCGCGGGGGACACCCCCTGGGTCCACTTCGACATCGCCGGCGTGGCGTGGATGGAGAAGGAGAAGATGGGGTACCCGCCGGGGCCCACGGGCGCCCCGGTCCGGCTCGTCGTGGAGTTCCTCCAGCGGTCGCGGGCCTGAAGCGGCCCGGGGCGGGAGGTGAGGGGAGATGGCGAAGGAGCGGCGCCCGGCGCCCGGGAACGGGGAGTATGTCGCATGTCCCTATTGCACGATGCAGGTCCGGGCGGCGGAGAGCGTCTGCCCGCACTGCCGGCAGGCGATTCTCCCGAAGCCCCGGGAAGGTCCGCGGAGCCGGCTTCCGTTCGGCGTGGGAGAGAGATGGCCCGCCCTGCCGGCGCTCTGGGAGCGTTACGGGAAGTGGGTCAAGGCGGCGGCGCCGGCCGTCGTGGGGCTCCTCATCCTGTCCATCGTCTACGGCCAGTGGGTCAAGTGCGAGATCCACGTGGATCCGAACCCCGCCCTGCCGGTCCGCGTGTCCGAGGAGCGGAAGGGAAACGCCGTCGTCCTGAGAGGGACGGTCGAGAACCGCGGAGAGGACGTGCACGAGCTCTCCCTGAGGTCGATCGGGGTGGTGGTCGAGATCGTGTACCGGGACGGCCGGCGGGTGAAGAAGACCGTCTTCCCCAAGGTGCCCCACCGGGGCGAAGGGACGCTGCTCCACGGGGAGTCGGGGACGTTCGAGATCGAGGTTCCGGCGAAGGACCTCAAGGCGGTGAGCTTCCGAAGCGAGGTCGTGGACCTCGGATCCGAGCGCCGGTTCGTTCAGCCCTTCCAGCGCCGGTAGTATAGCGTCTCTCAAATAAGCCGGGAGTCGGGCCCGTCTCCGTGCACGGACCGGCCGCCTGCCCCGGGCTATCCCGGTCGGGGCTCAGCGCTCTCGTCCTCCTCCGCCCGACCCCCTGCGAAAAGACCGAGGCTTCGGCGGACGATCCGCCGCAGCCTTGGCGAACTCGGACCCATGCGTCGCCCTATCCCGCATTTCTCACCAGTTTCCACCCGCCCTGCGGGCGGACCCGCGTCGGATGAAATAGTCTACTATGACGTTGTGGCGTCGGCATCGAGGTCGGTTAAGTCTTGGTGCTGTTCATAAGCCCGAACACCAGTTGGACCCGGA
>JAMDBZ010000031.1:12569-25155 GCA_023488945.1 Deltaproteobacteria bacterium | reverse complement strand
TGAAAACCGCGGGGCGCCCGTTCCGCGGACCATCGACGGCGGGGCGGGCGGCCGTCACGCCCCGCGCGCCCAGTTGACGCGGACGACCTTGGCGTCCTCCGACCACTTGTACTCGAGGGTTCCGCGGCACGCCTTGTAGACCTCGCGCCCGATCCTCTGCGCCAGCTTTTCGGCGGTCGTCGCCACCTCGAGCCAGTCCTCCCCTTCCTTCAGGTGGACGATCCGCGCCAGCGGGTTGAATCCCCGCGCCCGCTTCTCCTCGTTCCGCACAAGGTTCAGGATGTCCCCGCGGTGCTCGCGGAGGTAGTCGCCCCGGAGCGTGACGATCCCGGCGGGGAACCCGTCGGCGATCTTCCGGCACGCCGGGCAGGTCCGGAAGAGCACGCCCTTCTTCCCGGTCATGCGCTTGTATTCGACTTCGTCGAGGTGCCACCGCTTGTTGCGACAGATCGCGCGGCAACTCGGGCAGGCCGCAACGGACGCGGCGCCCCGGCGCGCGATGTAGGGATCGGTCTCCCGATCGACGTTCTTGCGGCTGGCCGGACTGTAGATGGCTTTGGTAGGCATCGTTTCCCCTCCTCCCGTGCGGACGTAACGGTTGGACGCGAAAACTTCCTTCCTTCTTAAGATACGCCCCGCGCGGAACGAGGTTCCCGCCGGGGCGTCAGACGAGCACGACGCCCTCCCCGGCCCTTCGGACCGTCAGGGAGCGGCCCGAACCGGCGAGCGGCCCCAGCTTCCCCTCCGCGCTCATCCGTCCGATCGGACCCCGGATCCACCGGTCGATCACCCGGCCGAGCTCCCGGACGCCGTACTCGCGACTGTACCCCTGGTCGGCGATCCAGTCCCGGGCCTCCGGCTCGACGACGAGCGACACGCCGTGCGTCTCCATGAGGTTCTCGGCCAGCTCGCCCAGGTGGACTTCCAGGACCCGACGCACGTCCTCGCGCGCGAGAGGCCGGAACGGGATCTGCTCGTCGATCCGGTTGAGGAACTCCGGGCGGAACCGCTTGCGGACCTCGGCGAGCACGCTTCCCGCCGCTTCGGCCTCCTCCCCCGCGTGGAATCCCATCTCCTTGGAGACGCGGACGTTGCCCGTCATGACGAAGATGGCGTTGCGCGCATCGGCCACGCGCCCCTGGCTGTCCGTGACGCGCCCCTCGTCGAAGAGCTGGAGGAAGACGTCGAAGACCCGGGGGGCCGCCTTCTCCACCTCGTCCAGGAGCACGACCGAGTAGGGGGTGGTCCTCAGGCGTCCGGTGAGCTGGCCTCCTTCCTCGTAACCGACGTAGCCGGGGGAGGCGCCGAGAAGCCGCGAGACGGAGGTGTTGTCCTGGAACTCCGACATGTCCAGCCGGATGAACGCCCGCTCGTCCGCGAAGAGATACTTCGCGATCCGCCGGGCCACCTCCGTTTTCCCCACCCCGGAGGGCCCCAGGAACAGGAAGACCCCCAGCGGGCGGCGCCTGTCGCCCAAGCCCGCGTGCGCAAGGAGCAGCCGCCGGCAGATCCGGGAGATTGCGTCCTCCTGCCCGATGACATGCCGGCTCAGGTACTCCTCCAGCCCCCGGATCCGCGCCTCCGTCAGCCCGCCCATTCCGCCGCGGACGACCTCGATGGGGATGCTCATCTTCTCCGCGACCACCCGGGCCACCGTATCCGGCCGGACGACGGCCACGGCCGCCGGGCTTTCCCGCTCCACTTCGAAGGCCAGGGAGAGCATGGGGACGCGGCTCTCCGCGCAGGCCCGGTCGAGCAGGTCGATCGCCTTGTCGGGCAGGAAGTGGGCCGGGTCGAACCGGATCGCGAGCTCCACGGCGGTCTCGAGCGCCTCGTCAGCGATCGTGACGCCGAAGTGCGCCTCCCGGTGCGCGCGGATCCCGAAGAGGATCTCGATCGTCTCGTCCCGGTCCGGCTCGGCCACCTGGATCGGCTGGAAGCGGCGTTCCAGCGCCGGGTCCTTCTCGATGCTGCGGCGGTACTCGGAGATCGTCGTCGCCCCGATGCAGCGGAGCTCGCCCCGGGCCAGGGCCGGCTTCATGATGTTCCCCGCGTCCATCGGAGCGCCCTCGGCCCGCCCCGCCCCGACGACCGTGTGGAACTCGTCGATGAAGAGGATCACCTCCGGGTGGGAGCGGATCTCGTCGATGAGCCGCGTCAGCCGCTCCTCGAACTCGCCGCGGTACTTCGTCCCGGCGACGAGCTCGGCCATCGAGAGCTCGACGACCCGTTTCCCGGTGAGGATCCGGCGGTCCCGCCCCATCGCGATCCGCTCGGCAAGCGCCTCCACGATCGCCGTCTTCCCGACGCCCGCCTCGCCGACGAGCACCGGGTTGTTCTTTGTGGGCATCAGGAGAACCTTGATGAGCTGGCGGACCGTGTTCCGCGTCCGCTCCGAGTCCACGAAGGGCAAAAGCCGCCCCTCGCGGGCCGCCTTGGTGAGGTCCCGGCCGTACCGGTCCAGCAGCGGCGTGTCCGCCGGACGGGGCTCGTCGATCACGGCGACGTTCTCGGCCGGCTCGGGCGTCACCTTGCACCGGCGCGCGCCTCCGCCGGACAGCGCCTCCTGGCGCAGCGCCTCGACCGATACGCCGGCCCCCGCCAGCACCGCCGCGATGACCGGACCCGGGTTCTCCAGGATCCCCGCCAGGAGATGATGGGTCTTCGTCTCCTCGGAGCCCGCCGCCCGGGCGATCTCGACCGCCCGTTTGAAGATCGCCTTGCACGCGTCGCTGCGGTGCACCACGTTGTCGACGTGGACCGCGTGCGCCGGGCGGAGCCGCGAGCGGACGCCTCTCCGGAGCGCGGTCGCCGTGATCCCCAGCCCCAGAAGCAGGTCCTCCACGCCGTCGGCCTCGCCCCGGATCGGATCGACGGGGAGCGACTCGACCTTGGTGAAGCGCAGGAAGCCCAGCGTCTTGTGCAGGCTGCAGACGCCGATCAGGAGGTGCTCTCTCTCGATGAATGGATGCCTTGCGGCGGCGGCCTCGCCGGCCGCGATCTGCCACGCGAGGCCGGCGGCAGCGGACAGTTTCGACATGTCGTGCCCCTCCCGAAGCAAAAAAAGCGCGTGATCCAGGGGCGACCCGTTCTGATCTCAATTGTATTCCCGCGCCGCGAAACGGGTCAAGAAACGGGGCCCGGACCTGCGATCTTCATGCAACAGCGGCGGCCCCGCGAGGGGATCGGGGCCGCCGTCACGACCCGGAGGGGGGGCTCCGGGCTCCTTGAGACAGCAATCTTTTCCGTTTGGATGCGCGACCGGGTGGCGGGTTTCGGCGCGCGGGACGGTTTCGACGGTCCTGCGGGGAGCGCGTCAGCCCCGGAACTCGGTGAGGGCGAGGAATGCCTCGATCCGGCCGCCGATCTCCTCCGTCGTGAGACGGGAGAGACGCTCGACGCTGAACGCCTCGACCGTGAACGAGGCGATTGCGCTCCCGTACATCGTGGCGCGCCGGTAGTCCATCTCGGAGAGATCGGCGTCGCCCCGGGAGGCGAGATACCCCATGAAGCCGCCCGCGAAGCTGTCGCCGGCCCCGGTGGGATCGAAGATCGTCTCCAGCGGGTAGGCCGGCGCGGCGAACATCGCCCCGTCGGCAAGGTGGAGGACGCCGTACTCCCCGCGCTTGATCACGACCCGCTTCGGCCCCCGGTCCATCACGGTCCGTGCCGCCTTGACCAGGTTGTATTCCCCGGACAGCTCCCGGATCTCGCTCTCGTTGACGATGAGGATGTCCACTTTGGAAATCGCTTCCCGCAGCGGCCCGGGGCTGTTCTCGATCCAGTAGTTCATCGTGTCGAGCGCCACGAGCTTCGGGCGGCGGATCTGCTCGAGGATCTTCATCTGGAGCGCGGGAGCGATGTTCCCCAGGAAGACGTACGGCGTGTCGCGGTACTCCTCGGGAAGGACCGGGGCGAAGTCTCCGAAGACGTTGAGCTCGGTCGAGACGGTGTGCGCCGTGTTGAGGTCGTACTCGTAATACCCCCTCCAGCGGAAGGTCTCCCCGTCGGCCACCTTGAGCCCCCGCGTGTCGATCCCGCGCTCGCGGAACATCCGGATCGTCTCTTTGGGAAAGTCGCGCCCCACGACGGAGACCAGTCGCACCGGCGCGAGGTAGCTCGCCGCCAGGGAGAAGTAGGCGGCCGAGCCGCCGACGACCCGCTCCACCTCCCCGAAGGGAGACCTGATGCTGTCGAACGCCATCGAGCCGACGACCAGAAGACTCATGCCCGCCCTCTTCTCGCGCGGGAGATGACAATCGAATTATGATACATCATCATCGACGCGACCCGGTGGATCGTTGCGGCCAGCCGGGCGGAAAGCCTCGGGAAGAACCATGGACGCAGGGCAAGCCATGGAACCCCGGTTCATCGCAGACGGCATGCTTGGGAAGCTCGCGAAGTGGCTCCGGATCCTGGGATGCGACGTGGAATTCTTCCCAAAGATCCCGGACGACGAGCTGGCCGACCGCGTGGAGGAAACCGGACGGGTCCTCCTCACCCGGGACACCCGCATCATCAAGCGGAGGAAGGTCCGGCACCGCCACTTCTTCGTCCGCGGGGACGACTGCAAAGACCAGCTCCGGCAGGTGGTCGCCCATTCCCCGCTCGATCCGGAGAGGCGCCTCTTCTCCCGGTGCGTCCTGTGCAACGAGCCGTTGGTGACGATCGAGAAGGCGGGCGTCGAGGACCGGGTCCCCCCGTACGTGTACTTGACGCAGGACCGTTTCCGGACCTGCGCATCGTGCGGCAGGATCTACTGGCCCGCGACCCACCACGACGGGATGGCGCGGCACCTCAAGGAATTGCTGGAAGGATAGGACGCGTCACCCGGCGGAAAAGAGCGGGTCCGAGATCGACTCGCCCTTGCACGCCGGGCATCTCCCGGGCCGTTCCAGGCGCTCACGTTTCCGGAACGTGAACCCGCATTTCCGGCATTCGGCGGGCGTGACGAGCAGCCGCTGTTTCCCCTTCCCGATCGTCATCCGGATGTGGCGGAGGTGTCCGCAGACCTCCCTCTCCGGGATCCCGGCGCGGCCGGAGAGTTCCCGGGCCGAGAGCGGCCCCTCCGCGAGGAGGGCGATCAGGGCCTGTCTCGCCGTCTCCCGGCTCTCCCGGGGAGCGGGAAGTTCCCGCGGCGGATTCCTCATCGGGCCAGCCGGTCGAGGACCCGTTCCCTGTATTCGGGAAAATCGTCGAGATCCAGCGGCCGCTTCCGCGTCAGGTTGAACCGGAGGAGCTTGGCGTTCAGCTCCCGGAACACGCGAGTTTTCTCTTCGCTGTCCCGTGCCGCCCGCAGCAGCCCCTTCAGGGTGATGATCTCCTTCCGAAGCTCGAGCTCCGGCGGGATGCACCCGGCGTTCTTCAGGACCCAGGAGGCGACGCGCAGGTCCTCGGGGACCATCGAGTCGTCATCGAGGACGAGCGGCTTGCCGGCCCCCGGGAGATTGTCGAATTCCCCCCGGGCCATCGCCTCGCGGATCTTTTCCTCGGCCAGCGCAACGAGAGGATCCATCTGCGTTCGAACGCACCGTGGGAAGTTCTAAGCACTCTGGTTCATAGGTTCGGTACGGTTTCGCCATCGCCTCGCAATGCCGCTCGAAGGCGAAGATGCGTTCTCTGAGCCCTTTCCAGACGAAAAATCGCCCACACGTTACCCACTCAATCGTGAAGAGAACCTATCCTGAAAACATTTCCAACAATACAGATAGTACTTCTGCTCGTGTCTTGATACCAATCTTCCCCAATCGTTTGGATAGTCTGACCTTATCAACCGTTCGTATCTGGTCCAATACGAATTGGCCTTCCTTACCCTGGAAAACACAAGGAACCCGAGTTGGATAATCGCGCCCCTTCGTCGTCATCGGCGCAACAATTGCCGTGGAGATGAATCTATTCATTTCGTCGGGAGAAATCACCAAACAGGGACGGCTCTTCTTGATTTCGTGGCCAACAGTTGGGTCGAGGTTTACGAGGTAAACTTCAAATCGCCTCACTTCCATTGCCATTCTTCCTTGTCCCAGGAAGCGAGGCCGATCGCTTCGCTATCCAGTAACCTGTCGTCGCCTCTTTCCGCCATGAATCGAAATTTCCGGGCCCAGTCGTGTCGGGGCCTTCTCACCGCACGGATCAGGATCTGCTGGTCTCGCACCTCCAACTCGACCTCACCCTTGAGTTGTGTTTGCTCCAACACGACCTTCGGGATTCGGATCCCCTGTGAGTTCCCTATCCGAACGATACTCGCCCTCATCGGCCACCTCCCGATCAGCCCGAAAATAATTACATTGTAATCACCCGGTGGCCGCGTGTCAAGATCGATATCGCCGGTCTATTCCACCTCCTCGATCACGGTCAATAAATGGGCCTTCTATGCTGGGACCGCTGTCATGCTCGGTCTCGGAATGGTCTTCCTCGTCCTTCCTCCCTCCACCGGAGGATTCCCCGCTGAGGAAAGAGCGGTTGGCGGCTCGATGACGGCGTCGGGCAGGACGGTCACCCGGTCCCGTTTTCCTTTCCCTTCCCGGACGGTAATCGGGCGGTATCCGAAATCGATGTCCTTGACGCGCAGCCGCAGACATTCGAGGAGACGCAGACCCGTCCCGTACATCAGGACGGCCGCGATCCAGACCGGCCCGTGGAGATGCCCCGCCAGCCGCTTGACCTCGTCCCGCGTCATCACAACAGGAAGACGCTTCGGCTTCTTGGCGCGGACGACGCCGTCGAGCCAGTCGAGTTTCATGCCCATCACGTCGATGGAAAGGAACAGGAGACCCGCCAGCGCTTGGTTCTGGGTGGCCGCCGCAACCTCTCCGTCCACCGCCCGGTGGGACAGGAACGCCTCGACTTCCGTCTCGCCCAGTTCCGAGGGATGGCGGTACTGATGGAACCGGATGAAACGCCGGATCCATCCGATGTACGCCTCCTCCGTTCCCGTGCTGTAACGGCGCTTCCTCAGTTCCTCCCGGGTCCGTGCGATCAGGTCCTTGCCGGGGAGTACCACCCTGCCCTGCACCGAATAGGTGACCGCCATCGATTTCTCCTTTCCCCCCTGACCGATGTGCAATCGGCGACGAGCGGTCTATGACGCAAGGACCGTTCCGGACAATGCGGGAGTGAGCGACGGTGACGTCGGGCGACTGCCTTGATTCGGATTGGGCGCGGGACGGGGATCGGAAGCGGTTCAGGTGATATTGCGTGCGGAAACGGGCGGGTCAGACCGCGAGGTCGAGGATGACCGCCAGCAGAAGTCCCAGGATGTAGAGGATGGAGGCGCCGAAGGCCCGGCCGAAGCGGCGGCTGCGGACCGCGCGGAAATAGAGGGAGGCGACGAAGTACGCCCACAGGACACCCGCCGCGGCGGCGAAGGAGGCTGAGCAATATCCGAGCGCCCACAACCCGAGCGACAACGGCAGAAGCGCCGCCGCATAGATGAAGATGAGGGTCTTCGTGTACGGCTCCCCCAGGACAGCGGGAAGGACCGGCACGCCCGCGGCGCGGTACTCGTCCTGGTATTTCAGCGCGAGCGACCAGAAGTGGGGCGGCTGCCACAGGAGCATCACGAGGAACAGGAGGACGCCGTCGGCGCCGAGGCGCGGGGTGACCGCGGTGTAGCCGATCAGGACGGGAAGCGCTCCGGGGACTCCTCCCGGGATCGTGCCGTACGGGGAGCGCCTCTTGAACCAGAGCGTGTACAGCCCCGCGTAACTCACGACGGCCGTCGCGACCAGGGTCGTCGCCACCGGGTTGAGGGAGCGCCGCGCCGCCGTGAGTCCGGCCAGGATGAGGAAAGCGGCCAGGAGAAGCGCCCCTCGCTTGCCCACTGTTCCCAGCGCGGCGACCCGGCCGGAGAGCCGCGGCATCCGGACATCCATCGGCTCGTCAAGGACCCCGTTGAGGATCGCGGCCCCCGACGCGGCCGCGACGATGCTCCCGAGGCCGGCGAGGATGGTCTTGGCCTCCGGCATCCCGCGCGCCGCGAGGACCATCCCGGCCAGGCCGGCCAGGGCGACGCCGGCGGCGATCCCGGGCTTCGAGATCAGCAGCGCGGAGGCGGCATGCCCGGGGGCGGCGACACCCGCGCGCGCCCCTCCGGCCGCCTTCTCTCTGAGGGCGTCGGCCTCTATGACGCCGCTCCCTTCGCCTCGATCTCGCGGGACCACATCGCCACCAGGATCATGAGCATCCCGAGCGCGACCGCCAGGTGGAGCCCCGTGGCCAGGAACGAGAGCCCCGAAAGGATGACAACTCCACCCACGAGCACCTGCGCCACGATCATCAGGAACAGGTCCCGCGCGGATTTCCTGTGGAATGCCAGCCGCTCGTCGCGGACCGCCGCGGCATAGAGTGCGGCAACCGTGAGGAACACGAGCGCCGCGACCACCCGGTGCGAGAATTGAATGAGGACCGGGCCGGTGAGCGCCGCCGGGAACAGGCCGCTGTTCGACAGCGGCCAGCGGGAAATGGCCAGCCCCGCGCCGGAATGCCGCACGTAGGCGCCCAGCGCCGCCAGGGCGAACACCAGGACGGTCATCCCCAGGAAGAGCGCGCCGTACCCCTTCGCCGAGAAGACCGGCGGGCGCGAGACGCCGTCGAACGTCATCATGTAGTACGCCAGGAGAAAGACCGCGAGGCCCATCATGAAGTGGACCGTGGTGAGCTGGGCCGGGATCTCGAGGAGCACCACAACCCCCCCGAGGACCACCTCCGTCGCGAGGAGCCCGACGGCCAGGACCGGCACGGCGCGGGCTCCTCCCTTGTAAACCTTGAAGCGGCGCCACGACAGCGCCACGAGGAACAGGCCGGCAACGGCCCCGATGACCCGGTGGGTGAATTCCATGTAGATGTCCCACCGGAACGGCGGGAGGATCTTCCCGTGGCAGAGCGGCCAATCGGGGCATCCCAACCCCGCCTTGAGTCCCGCGACGAGGTTTCCCCAGACCAAGAGAAAGAAGAAGAGGCCCACGGTGATCCGTCCGAGCATCGGCGGGTCCTCCTTGGGAGGATGTGCGGGAACTCGTTTCACATTACCCGCGGAACAGCGTGTCCGCAAGCGTGCCCGCGACGATGAGGACGAGGAAGAAGATCGGGGTCAGTGCGAACCCCCAGACGAGCTTTCTTTCGTACCTGAGGTGCATGAAGTAGAGCGCGACGAGCGACGCCTTCGCGGACGCGATCAGGAGGGCCGCGGCGATGTTGAAGATCCCGAGGTCAAGATAGGAGACCGTCACCGTCAGGGCGGTCAGCGCGATCAGGCCGCCGAAGACGGCGACGTAAAGACCGGTGCCGGATTCCTGCTTCGTGCCCTCCATCGTCGCCCTCCCCTACCCGATCAGGTAGAACAGTGGAAAGAGGTAGATCCAGACCAGGTCGACGAAGTGCCAGTAGAGCCCCGCGATCTCCACCGGCGTGTGGTATTCCGCCGTGAAATGCCTCCGTCCCGCGCGATAAAGGATCCAGCCCAGCACCGACATCCCACCCAGGACGTGCAGCCCATGGAGCCCCGTCATCATGAAGTAGAGGGAGAAGAAAATGTCGGTGGAGGGATAAAACCCGTGGGCGAACTTCGCCGTCCACTCGAAGTACTTGACCGCCAGGAACGCCCCGGCCAAAAGGATCGTCAGGAAGAGGAACAGCCGGAGCAGCCGCTGCTCTCCTCGCCGGATGGCCGCGATCCCGAGAGCCACGGTCAGCGAGCTCGTGATGAGGATCACGGTGTTCAGCGCGCCCAGGACCTTGTCGAGGTGGAGGTGGTCCGCGTGGAACATCTCCGGGTACTTGAGCCGGAAGACGATGTACGCCGTGAAAAGTCCCCCGAAGAGGAGGACCTCCGTGGCGAGGAACGTCCAGATCCCCAACTTCGCCGTCTCCAGCGCGTCCGCCGCGGAAGCGGCGTGGTGCCGGGCGCCGGCCGGGGGCGCCGCGGCGTGCGTGGCCGGGTGGTCGCTCATCCCGCCCTTCCCTTTGCATAGCCGTACGGCCAGTCGGTGATCGCCGGGGTCTCCTCGAAGTTCTCCGCCGGGGCCGGCGAGGGGAGCTGCCACTCGAGCGTCAGGCTCTTCCAGGGGTTGGCCGGCGCCGGCTCGCCCTTGAACAGCCCCCGCGCGAAGTTGACGAACATCGCCAGGCTCCCCGCCCCCAAAATCCACGAGCCGATGGTGGAGACGATGTTCAGCGTCTGGAACCGGGCCGGGTATTCGGCCCACCGCCGCGGCATCCCCTCGAACCCAAGGATGAACTGGGAGAAGAAGGTCACGTTGAACCCGATGAGCAGGAGCAACCACGCCCGCTTCGCCCACCGCTCGTCGAGCATCCGGCCCGTCATCTTTGGGAACCAGTAGTGCAGGCCGGCCAGGAGCCCCATCACCGTTCCCCCCATCATCGTGTAGTGGAAGTGGGCGACGACGAAGTAGGTGTCGTGGAGGTGGACGTCGGTGGCCAGCGCCCCCAGGAACATCCCTGTGAGCCCCCCGACGACGAACAGGAAGATGAAGGCCATCGCATAGAGCATCGGCGACTCGAACGAGATCGACCCCTTGTACATCGTCGCGATCCAGTTGAAGACCTTGACCGCCGTGGGGACCGCGACGAAGAAGGTCAGGAGCGAGAAGATCGTGGCGGCGACTCCCGACATCCCGCTCACGAACATGTGGTGGCCCCACACGAGGAAGCCGATGAAGGCGATGGCGAGCGACGAGTAGGCGATCGCCTTGTACCCGAAAATCGGTTTCCGGGAGAAGACCGGAACGACTTCGGAGATGATCCCCATCGCCGGCAGGATCATCACGTAGACGACCGGGTGCGAGTAGAACCAGAAGAAGTGCTGGAACAGCAGCGGGTCGCCCCCCTTGGCGGGATCGAAGAAGCCGACCCCGAAAAGCCGCTCCATCGCCAGGAGCAGGAAGGTGATCCCGACCACCGGCGTGGCGACCACCTGGATGATGCTCGTCGCGTACATCCCCCAGATGAAGAGCGGCATCCGGTGCCATGTCATCCCCGGCGCCCGGAGCTTGTGGATCGTCACGATGAAATTGAGGCCCGTGAGGATCGACGACATCCCGATGAGGAAGATCCCGAACGACAGGAGCGTGACGTCGGCGGCGGTCTTCGCGGAGTACGGCGTGTAAAAGGTCCAACCCGTGTCCATCGGGCGGACGAGGGAAGCCAGGACCACGAGGATCCCGGCCACGAAGATCCAGTAGCTCGCCAGGTTGAGCCGCGGGAACGCCACGTCGCGCGCGCCGACGTGGAGCGGGATCAGGAAGTTCCCCAGCCCCGAGGGAATGGCGGGGATGATGAAGAGAAAGATCATCATGCTCCCGTGGAGCGTGAACAGGACGTTGTAGGCGTGGTTGGAAAGGATCTGCTGGCCGGGGTACATGAGCTTGATCCGGATCAGCAGCGCCGCGACCCCGCCGAGCAGGAAGAAGAGCAGGGTGGTCCAGAGGTACATCACCCCGATCCGCTTGTGGTCCAGCGTGAGCGCCCAGGAGCGGAAGCCCTTCTCCTCCAGGTATCCCCTGCCGTTGCCGCCGTTCCCGCCGGCTCCGGCCGCCTCGCCGGTCATCTGCCCGGATCCCCCCGTTCCGTTTTTCAATCCTTCGATGCGGAAAGGCGCAAGAAGATGCGCGCTCGATGCGGTCAAGGCGAGGGAGGGAGCGGATCCCCTCCAAGGCAGCGCAGTCGATACCGGTCGGCGGCGACGACCAGGAGGGGGGCCGGGCGGAGCTTTGAGGCGAAGGGAAAACGCAGCCCCGCGGGTTCATCGCGGGGCGGAGCCGGGGAGCCGCGGCCGGATGCGAGCGGGGATGCCCCGGAGGCGGAGCCACCATGTGCCGACGCGGACGCCGCAGGGGGGTTCCCCGAGCGGAGGCCGGAAGCGCGGAACCGGCGGAGACCCCGCCATCCTGCCGGGAAATCAGCAACGCAGACCGATACCGCTGGCCCGGCCCCCGGGAAAGGAGCGCGCGGCACATTCGCCGGGCGCAGCCGGAGAGCCGCGGCCTGACCGCGAGGGGGAGGGGGACGCGCCGGAGGCAAAGCGCCCGGTGTGGCGGGGTGTGGCGCAGCCGTGACCGGCGGCGGGACCGAGCCTATTCCTTGACGTCTTCTCCTTTCTCTTCCTTTTCCTCGCCGGCTTCCTTGCCCGCGAGGACCTTGAAGTAGGCGATGATCGCGGAGACGTCGTCCTCGGAAAGGGTCGTCTTGAACGTCGGCATGATGTTGGGGAAGCCCTTGACGATCTTCGCGCCGGGATCGTAGATCGATTCCCGGATGTAATTCTCGTCGGCGACCGCCGTCTTGCCGCCCTCGAGCCCCACGCGCCGCCCGAAGAGCCCCTTGAACGTCGGGCCGATCTTCGCGCTTCCGTCGACCGTGTGGCAGCCGAGGCAGCCGGATTTCTCCACGAGCGCCTTTCCCTTGTCGGCCGGGGAGAGTCCCGCCTGGGCCGCACCGCCCGTGGCCGCCCAGCGGGCGTACTCCTCCGGCGGCATGACGACGAGCTTCGCCCGCATCGTGGAGTGCCCCACCCCGCAGTATTGCGTGCAGAAGATGTCGAAGGTCCCGGGCCTGTCGGGCTCGAGCGAGA
>JAMDBZ010000031.1:0-11982 GCA_023488945.1 Deltaproteobacteria bacterium | reverse complement strand
CCCCCGCCTTCATGATGTTCTTCGCGTAAAGGGCATATCTCTTCCCGACGGGGTCGTAACGGTAGCAGTAGAGGAGAATGCGGTTGATGGCGGTCGACTGCCCGATCCGGCCTCCGGCCGCCTCGATGAGGGCCAGCTTGAGGTCCGCCGGGTCCTGGGCGACGCCGTAAAGGTAGCGGGAGATCTTCCCGTCCGGTGTCACGACGACGTTCACGTCGGGGTGGGCGAACCCGGCGCCCACTTTCTTATACCGGAACCCGACCGCCCGGGTCAGCGCCCCGACCTCGGCGGGCTGCCCGATCAGGAACCGCCACGCCTCCCGCCGGTCGGGGACTCCCCGCATCATCCCGTGGATCTCCCCCGCCCGCGCCCGCGCCGCCTCCGGTCTTTCCGACGGATCGATGCTCACGGTCACGACGCGGTAGTCGCGTTCCGGCCGGAGACCCCGAATTCCTTCGAGCGCCGTAAGCAGGTTGCGCAACGTTACGGGGCACAGCATCGGGCACGTGTAATAGTTCAGCGTCAGGATCGCCGGCTTCCCCGCGAAGAGGTCGCCCAGGCGAACCGGCTTGCCGTCCTGGTCGTTGAAGACGAGATCGGGTGGAAGCGCGGCGCCGAGCTTCTCGTCGACGCCGATGTCCTTGAGAACGGCGTCCGCCGGGTCGGCGGCCACGTGACCCCGCGCGGAGGACGGCAGGAGAAGCGCATGGGCCGGGACCAGGATGAACAGCGCCGCCAGGAGGACGACGCCGTGCGCGGATCTTATCGTCACCACGACGCCCCCCCCGCCGATGCGCGCTCTCATCCCGGGTCCCGGCATTTTCCCCACGGCGATCGAACGAACGGGCTCGACGGCCTTCAGCCCTGCGTCCCGCCCCCCTGCTTCCGGAAGAACTCCTCCGCGCCCTTGCAGATCTCCTCGTGCGTGAGATCCGCCGTGCGGGTGGCAAGACCCCACTCGTAACCGAACGGATCGGCGACCTTGCCGAAACGGTCGCCCCAGAACATGTCCGTAACGGGCATCCGGACCTGCGCGCCGGCGGCCACGGCCCGGTCGACGGCGGCGTCCACGTCTTCAACGTACAGGGAGAGCGACACCGGCGACCCGCCGTACTTCTCGGGGGCGCCGCACCCCATGCCGGGGACCTCCTCGCCGAGGAAGATGTTCGAGTCGCCGATCCGGAGCGCGGCGTGCATGATGCTCTTGCCGTCGGGGCCGGTCACCCTGTCCAGCTCCTCGGCGCCGAACGCCTTCTTGTAGAACGCAATGGCGCGGTCGGTGCCCCGGATCATCAGGCCGGGCGTAACTGTGTGATAGCCTTCCGGAATCGGTTCGACTTTCCTGATTGCTTTCTTTGCAGCCTTCATCGGAAATCTCCCTTTCCCTTGTTCGGACTCCTTTTGGGATGATGGGGATCGACGAAGGTTCCGCGCGATCGGAAAGTCGTTCAGACCTCCACCGGGCGTCCCGGGAACGGGACTTCGGCCGGCCACCCGTAACGGGCCCGAAGCGTCTCCGCGAACCCCAGGGAGACCTGCTCCTCGCCGTGGGCGACGAAGACCTTCGCCGGCGGCCGCCCGAAATTCCCGGCCCAGTTCAGGAGGTCGTCCCGGTCGGCATGCGCCGACAGCCCCCCGATCGTGTAAACGTCGGCCTCGACCGCGATCTCCTCGCCGAAGATGGTGACCGTCTTCGCCCCGTCGACGATCCTGCGGCCGAGCGTCCCCTGGGCCTGGAAGCCGACGATCACGACGCTCGCCTCCTTCCGCCAGAGGTTGTGCTTGAGGTGGTGCTTGATCCGGCCCGCCTCGCACATCCCGCTTCCCGCCAGGATGACGGCGCCCCGGATCCCGTTCAGCGCCATCGAGTCCTCCACGCTCTCGGTCACCACAACCCGCAATGCGTCCGGGTTTCTCTCCCGCCAGGCGAAAAGCTCGCGCGCCTCGGCGTCGAAGCACTCGGGGTGGCGGAGCGTGATGCGGGTCGCGCCGGCGGCGAGCGGCGAGTCGAGGTACACCGTGATCCCCGACAGCCGGCCCTTTCGCGTGAGGTCGGCCAAAAGGTATATGATGTCCTGCGCCCGGCCGACCGCGAATGCGGGGATGATCACGTTCCCCCCTTTTCGGCCGATCGTGTCGGTCACGGCATGGAGGAACTCCTCGTCCGTCTCCGCCATCCCCTTGTGGACCCGGTTTCCGTAAGTGGATTCCATCACGAGGACGTCGGCCGACGAGACGGGCGTCGGATCCCGGACGATGGGCAGGCCCCGGTGCCCGAGGTCGCCCGTGAAGACGAGCGTCCTCTCGGCCCCGCCGTCCCCGACCCCGATCGAGAGAATCGCGGAACCGAGAATGTGCCCGGCGTCCAGGAAAGTCACCCGGATGCCGGGGGCGGGCGAGACCGGCCCTCCGTACGGCACCGGTTTCAGGAGCGGCAGGACGGCCTGGGCGTCCGCCAGGGTGTAGAGCGGCTCCGCGCCGTTCCGCTTCCCGGACCGCCTCAGCCTCTTCGCCCTCCACTCCGCCTCCTTCTCCTGGATGTGCCCCGAGTCGGGAAGCATGATGCGGAGAAGGTCGGCTGTCGCCGGGGTCGCGTAGACCGGCCCGCGGAACCCCTCGCGCACGAGGCGGGGCAGCAGTCCGGAGTGGTCGAGGTGCGCGTGCGTGGAGAGCACGAACGGGATCGACGACGGGGGGACGGGGAACGGCCTCTCGTTCTTCCGGCCGTTGTCGCCCCCGCCCTGGAACAGGCCGCAATCGACGAGGAACCGTGTGCGGTCCGTCCGGACGAGGATGGACGACCCGGTGACCTCCCGCGCGCCTCCAAGGAACTCGACGGATAGACTCATACGATCAACCTCGTGAGGATCCAGGAGACCGCGCTGACGAGCACGGACCCGGCGACGGCTCCCGCGAACCCGCTGACGTGGAAGCCGGGGACGATCCCCGACACGAGCCACAGGAGCAGCCCGTTGATGACGAAGAGGAAGATCCCCAGCGTCACGACCGTGATGGGAAGTGTGAGCAGGATGAAGACCGGCCGGACCACGGCGTTGACGAGGCCGAGCACGAACGCGGCGGCGACCGCGGCCATCACGCTCTCGGCGCGCATCACCCCCGGGAGCAGGTAGGCGATGAGGAGAATGGCGGCCGCGTTGGCCCCCATCCGGATGATGAACGGCATCGGGTTCCTCCCGTCAGTGCGGTTTCTTCTTGGGCAGGAGGAAGAAGGTCATCTCGAGCGACTTCTCCTTCCCTTCCCTCCGCACGACGAGGGTCGCGCGGTCCCCTTCCTTCTTCCCGCCGACCAGGATGACGAGGTCGCCCGTCTCCCGGACCGGCTGCCCGTCGAAGGAGATGATCTCGTCCCCCTTGAGGATCCCCGCCTTCCCGGCCGGCGACCCTTCCGTGACCGTCTCGACGACGACCTTCCCCTCATGCTCGACGAGTTGGACCCCCAACCGCATCCGCTTCCCTTCGAGATCCTCGTAGGGGCCGTAAAACACGAAGTCGCCCGGCAGGAGAGGCACCTCGGGGAGGTCCACGTCCATCAACTGGTCCTTCTTCTCCTCGGGGATGCTGGTCTCCTCGGCCAGGACGATGACGTACGGCATCGGCATCCGGCGGAGCACTTTCTTCGGGAGGCCGAACCCGTACCGGACGTGCCACCCTCCCGTGATCGTCACGATCCTCTTTCCCTCGCCGCGGGGGCTGTTGAGGTAATCGACCACGTGCTGCGCCATCGTCTCCTCCCAGAGGAGCTGGACCCGGAAGAAGGCGTCGAACTTCTCCGAGGGGATGTGGCTGCCGTAGACCGCCTTGATGACCGCCTTTTGGTACGGGTCCGGCTCCCCGATCCCGGGGAGCCGGGCGCGCAGGTCGGCGGGGACGTTGTCGAGCCCGTAGATCCGCACCGTCCGCTGGAGCTCCTTCGAAGGGTTGAGGGCGACGACGTCGATCCGGTTCTCCTTCGCGAAGTCGAGGATGTCGCGATAATAGCCGAAGTCCGAGCCCCAGTTGTCGTACCACTTGGAGGTCTTGAGGAACTCGAACTCGGTGAGCTCCCCCTTCGTCCACCGGTCGAGCGCCTCCTGCTGCGGCTCGCGGAACATCTCCATCCCGATGGCGATCCGGCCGGGGAACCGGCGGAAGAGGTCCCGGATTACGGCGAGCTCGACCCGATGGGCATGGAGGCTGTCGTGCGTCTCGCCGATCGAGACGAGCCGCGCCCCCGCGATCATCTCCATCGCGTTGTCGAACGACATCCGCAGGCCCGTCGGAATGTGGTCGATCTCCCCGTCCGCAGGCGTCCTCGGCGGATACGGCGCGTCCCAGCTCCCCAGGACCGCGGGCCGCGACCCGGCGCACCCGGCGAGCGCCAGGATCCCGACCGCCGCGACCGCCAGCAGACCGGCCAATCTCATCGCTGACCTCCTCTCTGCGCGGCAGGGCGCGAAATTCACTCTACCTGAGATGGAACGTCCCCGGCAAACGTCGCCGCACGACTGCCTGAGGAGCGGGCACTGTCGCATGCGTGGCGGCGCGGAACGCATCGAGCGCGGATGCGGTTCGTATTGGCCCGCGCCACCGAGATGGTGTTATAGTATCCCCGTTTCCGGCGCACGGCACCTCCGATTCCGCAGTCGGCGAAAACCGGATCCTTAGCCCGCATGTCTCACCAGGGTTCGTCGCGAGGCGGTGGAGACGGGCGTGGATACAAGGCGCGCGACCGAGGGCCCCGGAGGCGTAGTGGACACTACGCCGAGGAGCCCGACCGAGCGCAACGCAGGAGACATGCCCGGATCCACCGCCGCAGCAGAAGCCTGGTGAGACATGCGGGTTAGGCTCTCTCGGCCCGGTGGTCCCTGTTTGTTCCGCCGGCGGCTCCCGGTCGGCTGACAGGCGTCGCCCGTCCCGAAAGGGGCGGGCGGGATGGCGGTTCAACGCGAGAAGGAAGGAGGAGACGGTATGGCGAAAACGGGCAAAAAGGGAATGACCCGGAGGGAGTTCGTCAAGGCCGCCGGCGTCGGGACGATCGCGATGGGGGTCGCCCCCGCGATGTTCCTTCCCGGGCGGGGCTACGCCGCCGGGAAGGAACTGAAGATCCTCGTGTGGTCCCACTTCGTCCCCCGCTTCGACACCGAGTGGTTCGACAAGTTCTGCAAGTCCTGGGGGGAGGCCAACGGCGTACACGTCACCGTGGACCACATCGGGCTCGCGGAAATCCCCTCCCGGACCGCCGCCGAGGTCTCGGCGGGGCAGGGGCACGACCTGATCGAGTGGATTTCCCCTCCGTCCCAGTTCGAGCCCAGCGTGCTCGACCTCGGCGACGTGGTCAAGGAGGCGGAGAAGCGGTTCGGCAAGATGAACCCCCTCTGCCGGCGGAGTTCGTACAACCCGAACACCAAAAAGTTCTACAGTTTCTGCCCCGGCTGGACCATCGATCCCGGCGATTACCGGAAGAGCCTGTGGGAGAAGGCGGGAAAGCCGAACGGCCCGGAGACCTGGGAGGACCTGATCACCTACGGCGGCAAGATCAAGAAGGAGCAGGGGATCCAGCTCGGCATCGGGCTGTCGCAGGAGATCGACTCCAACATGGCGGCGCGCGCGCTGCTCTGGTCCTACGACACGGGCATCCAGGACGCCCGGGAGAACGTAATCCTCAACAACCCGAAGACCGTCGAGGCGGTCAATTACATGGCGCGGCTGTACAAGGAGGCGATGGTCCCCGAGGTCTTCGCCTGGACGGCCGTCTCCAACAACCAGGCGCTCATCGCCGGGCGCGCCTCATACATCCTCAACTCCATCTCGGCCTACCGCTCGGCCCAGAAAGAGGTCCCGGAGATCGCCAAGGACATCTACTTCACCCCGGCGCTCAAGGGGCCGCGGGGAACGGGGTGGAGCTGCGAGCACGTGATCTACAACTACATCATCCCCAAGTATTCGAAGAACGCCGACACGGGGAAGAAGTTCCTCCTGGATCTGGTCAAGAACTACGACCAGGCGATGTACTACAGCGAGCTCTACAACTCCCCCGCCTTCTTCGACGCGCCCATTCCCCACGGGAACCGCGGCTACGCGCCGGTGAAGGGCGCGAAGAAGATGCGGGACCTCCACAACGCCTGGTTCAGCGACGATCCCTTCGCGCTTCCGGGCGAAGCGAAGGGAAAGCTTGCGGTGCTCAAGGATGCGGAGAAGTGGAGCACCAACATGGGATACCCGGGGCCGGCGAACCCGGCGGAAGGCGAGGTCTTCGCCACGTTCGTCCTTCCGAACATGATGGCCAACGCCGCGCGGGGGATGAAAGCCCAGGACGCGGTGGACCAGGCCGAGCTCCTTGTCAAGGCGATCTTCGCGAAATGGCGGAAGAAGGGGCTCGTGGGCGGCAAGACGTAAACCGGCAGGCGCATCGTGCGGGGGCGGAGTCTCTCCGTCCCCGCGCGCGTTGCGCGGCACGTTCGCCGATTTCCGAAACTCCAAGATAACAAGCGGCGGGCATCATGGCGAAAGTCGAAATCCGGGCGATCACGAAGCTGTTCGGGGAGGTCAGGGCGGTCGACGACGTGGACCTCGCGACCGTCGAAGGGGAGTTCCTGGTCCTCCTGGGGCCTTCGGGCTGCGGCAAGACGACGCTCCTGCGGATGATCGCGGGGATCGAGGAGCCGACCTCCGGCGACATCCTGATCGACGGTCAGGTCGTGACGCACCTTCCGCCGAGGGTCCGGAACATCGCGATGGTGTTCCAGAGCTATGCCCTCTACCCGCACATGACGGTCGCCCAGAACATCGCCTTCCCGCTCAAGACCCGGGGAGTCGCCCGCGAGGAGATCCCGGCGAAGGTGCACCAGGCCGCCGCGATGTTCGGGATCGAGAAGCTCAAGGACCGCAAGCCGCGGCAGCTCTCGGGCGGCGAGCGGCAACGGGTGGCGCTGGCCCGGGCGATGGTCCGGGAGCCGAGCGTCTTCCTCCTGGACGAGCCGCTCTCCAACCTGGACGCCATCCTGCGCACCTCCGCGCGGGAAGAACTGCGGCAGCTCCAGAAGCGGCTGGGCGTCACCACGATCTACGTCACCCACGACCAGGTGGAGGCGATGGGCTTGGGCGACCGGATCGTCGTGATGAACAAGGGACAGATCCGGCAGGTGGGCACCCCGAACGAGATCTACCAGTGGCCCGCCGACACGTTCGTGGCCACCTTCGTGGGATCCCCCCCCATGAACCTGCTGGAGCAGGACGGCACCCTCGTCGGCTTCCGTCCCGAGACCTTCCTGCCGGTCGGGGCGGTGAACGGGTCCGAGGAGGTCGTCACCTGGCCGTTCGAGGTGACCTGGCTCGAGTACCTCGGCGCGGAGAGGCTCATCTACGGAAACGTCGGGGAGAAGTCCCGCGCCCGGCACGTGGTGTCGCGGTTGCCGGGGAACGTGAGCCTCCCCATCGAGGCGGGCCGGACCTATCCCTTCGTGGTCCCGCGCCGAGACCTCCGGTATTTCGACAGGGAAAGCGGACTCCGCACGGACGAGGGCCCGGCGTGACGGTGCCGGCGGCGGGCGGAAGCCTGGACAGCGGGGCGAAGTCCGGCATCCTGGACGGGGAGGCGGCCCTCTCCCGGCTGATGATCGCCCCGGCGGTCCTTTACATCGTGGCGATGATCGGGATCCCCTTCGTCATGGCCATCCTGTACAGTCTGAGCGACGCGACGACGGGAGACCCGACCCTTCGCTTCGTCGGCCTGCGGAATTTCCGGGCTGTCCTGGCGGACCCGGTGTTCCGGACCTCGCTGAAGAACACCTTCGTCTTCGCGTTCACCTCCCAGATCCTCGTCATCATCCTGTCGAGAATCCTGGCCATGGCGCTGATGGCGAACTTCCGCGGCAAGTGGCTGGCGCGCTTCCTCGTCATGCTCCCCTGGACGGCGCCGATCGCGCTCGGGACGATCGGCTGGCTCTGGATGCTCGACTCGATCTTCAGCCCGTTCGACTGGATTCTGCGCCGCGCGGGACTCCTCGGCGCCCCGGGCGACCTGCTGGGGCCGATGCCGAACCTCTACTGGCTCGGTCAGCCCGGCCTCGCGATGGCGTCGGTGATCCTGGTCCACATCTGGAGGCTGCTGCCGCTGGCGACGGTGATCCAACTGGCGGGGCTCTCCTCCATTCCGAAGGACCTCCTCGAGGCGGCCGAGGTCGACGGGGCCACCGGGTGGCGCAAGACGTTCCGGATCACGATCCCGCTGACCATGCCCATCATCAGCATCGCCTTCCTGTTCGGGCTCGTCTTCACCTTCACCGACATGACGGTCGTCTACGTGCTGACCCGGGGCGGCCCGGTTCACATGACGCAGGTGCTCTCCACGTGGACCTTCTTCAAGGGAATCGAGGGAGGAGACCTCGCCCAGGGGGCGGCGATCTCCCTCTTCCTGTTCCCCGTGCTCGCGGGGATCGCCATCCTGATGCTCCGGATGGCCCGGCGGGCCGAGGTGGTGTGATGACGAGCGTGCGGAAAACGTTACACCGCGGCGGCCTCTACGCCCTGGTGGGGAGCTTCGCCCTGTTCAGCGCCTTCCCGTTCTACTGGATGGTCATCGCGATGTTCAAGCGGGAGCACGACCTGTTCGGTCCCCTGAACAACCCGCTTCTGTTCAACGAACCCCCCACGCTGGACCACCTGCGGCTGTTGCTGTTCGAGACGCACTTCCTGAAGTATCTCGTGAACACCTTCTGGGTCGGCTCCGCGGTGGTCGTGATCACGCTCGCGGTCGCCGTCCCGGCGGCCTACAGCCTGGCCCGGTGGGCCAGGGGCTGGGGGGAGACGCTGGGGATCGGGATCTTCCTCACCTACCTCGTCCCGCCGACGATCCTGTTCATCCCCCTCTCCCGGTTCGTCTCCGCGCTGGGGCTCCAGGAGTCGCTCTGGTCGCTGATCCTCGTCTACCCGACCTTCACGATCCCGTTCTGCACCTGGCTCCTGATGGGGTTCTTCAAGACGATCCCGAAGGACATCGAGGAGCAGGCCATGATCGACGGCCTCTCCCGGCTCGGGGCGATGGTGAAGGTCGTTCTCCCGCTGGGGATCTCGGGGATCCTCACCGTCGTCGTGTTCACCTTCACCCTCTCCATGCACGAGTTCATCTACGCCCTCACCTTCATCTCCGTCTCGGTCAAGAAGACGGTCTCCATCGGCGTGCCGACGGAGCTCGTGCGCGGGGACGTGTTCCGGTGGGGCCCTCTGATGGCCGGGGCGCTCCTCGCCAGCATCCCGGTGGCGGTCGTCTACACCTTCTTCCTGGACCGCTTCATCGCGGGCTTCACGATGGGAGCGGTAAAGTAGCGCGTCGGGAAAGCCCTGACGCCCGGCCGCCCGGCGGGGGGCGTCAGGGCAACCCGCAGCAACCGGCGCCGGGAGGGCACCCCTCCTCCCCGGATGCGGGAACGGCCGAGAAGTGGCCCGAGACGATCCGGGAACTGCCCCCGCCGACATCGACGATCAGCGTGGCGCGAATCTGCGCCTCCCCCACGCCCATCTCCTCGTCCTCGACGGCGATCGTCTGGATCGCGTGGACGACCGCCAGATCCCCGAACCGGTCGGACCGCAGGAGCCGGAAGCTCATGGCGCCGGGGGCGTCGAAGGCGGCCTCCAGGGTCGCCGCGTAGAGCCCGCCGTCGAAGAGCTCCCCGGTGAAATCCTCGAAGAGGGCGAACCGGCCGTCGTCGAGCGCGAAGACGGAACGCAGCTTTTCCGGATCGCGGGCGTTGTAGGCTTCGGCATACTCCGCGAGGAACGCTTCGGCGTCGAATGGCATGGGTGTCCTCCGCCCGTGGTGTCGCCGGGAGTCTGGCGCCGCGCAGCACCGGCACCGTCATCATATACCGGATGCCCCGTCCTTCCGGCGGCGGGAAGCGGCCGCCGCGGCCTGACCGCGCGGGCGACGCGCCGACGGCGGCGCGCTCACGTGCAGGTGCGCACCAGGTCGCGCCCCGGGAACGCCGCGGGAATGCATCGAGCGCGGAAGGCCACCAGGCGGGCCGGACACGCGCGGGAGATGCGTTCCCCGGAAGCGGCCCGCGGAACGAGATGCGGCGCGCGGCGAGGCCCCGTCGGCGAAGCTCCCGCCTCAGCCGGGACGCGGTGTGGTAAGGTGACTCTCCGATGGCTTCCGTCCTCGCCGCATCCGGAAATCGCCGGATCCTCCGGGTCCGTCCGCCGGGCTTCTCCCCGGGGCGCCCCCCGGACCCGCGCCGCCTCGCATCGGCATGTTCCCGCCGGGACCGTCGATGACCCGGGAGACGCGGACCGCCGCGGCGGCGACGGGGACTCGCGCTCCTTCGCCGGCAAAGTGGGTCTTCTCGACCTATTTCGCCGAGGGGCTCCCTTACGGGATCATCCGCCTCATGTCCTCGGCCTTCTTCACGGACGTGGGGCTCAAGGAACGGTATCTCGGCTATCTCAATTTCCTCGGGATTCCCTGGAACCTGAAATTTCTCTGGTCCCCCCTTGTCGATCTGCTGGGGACGAAGCGGGCCTGGATGATCGTTCTCCAGGCGCTCCTTTCGCTGGTCACGGCCGGAGTCGCGGCGTTCTGCCTCTTCGCCCCGGCCGGCCCGGGCGCCTCACCCGCCCTGGCTCTCGTCGTGGCGCTGTTCGTGTTCCTGGCGTTCCTCTCGGCGACGAACGACATCGCCATCGACGGCTATTTCCAGGAGGGGATCGTCGACCCGGGCGAGCAGGCCCTGTGGACGGGGTTCCGGGTCTTCGCCTACCGCGTCGCCCTGATCACGGCGCGCAGCGCCTTCATCGGAATCGCGGCCTTCGCGGCGGCCCGCCTCGCCGGGGCCGGGAAGTTCGCGCCGTGGGGGTACGCCTTCGGCGCCGCGGCGCTTACCATGGGGGCGACAACGCTCTACCACCTGGCAGCGGCGCCCCGCTTCGAAAAAGAAGGCGGGGCGCGGCGTCCCTGGGCGGATATCCAGCGGGGTTTCGGCCGCGCCTTCATCACCTACGCCCGCCAGGAGCGCTTCGCCGTCGTCGTTCTGTTCATCATCTTCTACAAGGTGGGCGACGAGATCCTCTTCTCCATGAACACGCCCTTCCTGATGCGCGAGCTCGGCGTGACCAAGGGACAGTTCGCGTGGCTGTCCGGAATTCTCGGGGCCCTCGGCGCCGTGGCGGGGACGATCCTCGGAGGAATATGGATCAAGAGGACCGGCCTTCGCCGCGCCATCTGGCCGCTGACGCTCCTCATGAACCTCAACATCTGGGCCTACATCTGGCTTGCGTGGGAGCGGCCCGCCGCCTCGGACCCCCTCGGACTGTTGACGATCGCGGCGGTCCACTGCTACGAGCAGATTGCGGCAGGTCTCGGAAGCGCGGTCCTGACCGTCTTCATCCTGCGCACCTGCCGGCCGGAGTACAAGGCGTCCCACTTCGCCGTGGGGACGGCGATCATGTCGCTGTTCTCGACCTTTTTCGGGGGATTCGGCGGACTGATCGTGGAGCGGATGGGTTACCTCAACATGTTTTTCCTCGCGTTCGCCGCCTCAATCCCCTCGATGCTGCTGCTCGCCTTCGTCCCGGTCCGGGAACAGGCGCCCGGACCCTCGGGGAACGCCTAAGTGCTGCACTTCATAATTACGGCGACGTATTTCATTTCGAGACCGCACCGAGAGCGTCGATGCGCCGCGTCCGGCAAGGCGCGCGACCGAGGCGTACCATTGAGTACGGCGAGGGAGCACAACGCAGCCGGCGCGGATGCAGCGGCGCTCGAATGCAGCCGTAATTATGAAATGCAGCACTTCTATGACTGACCGGCCTGTCAAGGGGGAAATCGGAAGCGGTGCTGTTGACGACGGTTCATCATACTTCTATGCGCGGGTTGGGTACCGCATTGCGATGGTCCGGTCGTCGGGGAGCTGCCTCGAGCCTAATGGCGGGGATTCCCCAAACGGGTACCCCATAGTGCTCACGAGGGTTCTCCCAGCAGCCATCTAC
>JAMDBZ010000024.1:7733-25615 GCA_023488945.1 Deltaproteobacteria bacterium | reverse complement strand
GTTAAGGCCGTGGCCTTCGTCGCTCGATCCGGTACGGGGAAGACCACCTTGCTGGAACGACTGCTGCCCGAGTTTCTGAACCGCGGCTTCCGCGTCGGGGCGTTGAAACACGATGCTCATCGGTTCGACATTGACAATCCGGGCAAAGACAGCCACCGCCTTACCGCAGCGGGCGCGGAGACGATGCTGATCGCCTCCGCCGAAAAGATGGCCCTCGTGAAAAATCATTCCGAGGCCCCCTCGGCGGAGGAGCTCGTCCAGACCTATTTCTCCGACATGGATATCGTTCTTGTCGAGGGGTTCAGCCGGAGCACCCTTCCCAAGATCGAGCTTCACCGGAAAGGCAGGAACGATCCTCTTCTCTGCAGGGGAGATTACAACGATCCCGGGCTGATTGCCGTCGCCAGCGACGAACCATTGGAACTGGACGTGCCGGTCCTGAACCTGAACGACCCGCGAAGCATCGCCGATTTTATCGAGGCGAATCTCCTTGGATCATCGGTTTGAGGAGTTTCCCGCCGATCGCGTTCAAAACGATCCCGGTCATGAAGGCGATGCCCAGGTTCCCCGTGAGAAGGGTCATGATCCCGATGCTCAGGGCAACCGCCAGTTCGTGGGAAACCTCCAACACGTCCCTGATCAGCCGGGCGTGCTCGAACCCGACGTAGACGAGGAGGACCCCGAGGACCGGCGAGGGCAGCAGTCCGAAGATCTCCGGGATCGATCTCCCGAACAGAAGGGCCAGGGCGACGAACAGCCCCCCGATGAAGAGATTTGCCCCGCCGCCCCTCGCTCCGAAACGGTAATGGGCCGTCAGCCCCCCCGAGCCGTGGCACACCGGCATCCCGCCGATCAGCCCCGCGAAGAGATTGGCGAACCCCAGGGATGCGGAGAGGCTGCGGATCGTGACGCGCCGTGCCCCTTCCCCGAAGTACTGGCGGGAGGTCTCCGCCGTGGCGACCACGGAATTGGCGAACGTGAGGGGGATCTGGGGGAGGAGGAGAACGACGAGGACCGTGTAGAGGTCCGCATCGGCCGGGACTCCCCATTTTGGAGCGATCCAGCCCATGGCCGGGGACGACAGCGCCCCGGAAGAGCTCGCCAGCAATCCGCAGAGCAGTCCGAAGATCGTCACCGCCAGGGCGGCGGGATACCGCCGGCTTTTCCGGGAGAGTAAGAGGATCCCCGCGCTGCCGATGGCGAGGGCGACTGCGTAGAGGACCGGGGAGCTTGCCATGCCGGCGATCGCCGGGTCGCTCCCTCGGAAAATCGCCTTCCCTCCCCCCTTGACCAGCAGGACGCCCAACCCGAGCTGGATCCCTCTCACGATAGGGCGGGTGAATATCCTGCCGAAAATTCCTCTCAGGTCGAACAGCGACAGGAGGATGAAGATGACGCCCATCCAGAAAGCCGCCGCGGAGACGGCATCCGGGCCGACGGCCAGGGCGATGGCGATGGCCGACGTCGCCTTGAGAGGCTGAACGGGCATCGGCAGCCCGTAATAGAGGCCCGCCGCGATGTAGGCCAGCCCCGTGGAGAGGAAGAGCGAGGTGGCGTTCACCCCGTTGATGGATATCAGGCCGATGGCCAGGGGAAGGAAGGTCGCCAGGTCCCCAATGGACCCGGATATTTCGTTGAGATCGAGCCGGAACCTCCTCCCCACGGGCCGCACCGTCACCCTCCGATAGGGGTCGACGAGCATCACGCGATCCCTTTCATCGCGCCGCGATCAGATCCCGGGTCGCCCTGGCCAGGACCTTGTAGAATTCCGTATCCGCCGCCTTCTCCATGTCCACGGAAAAGGCGGGGATCCATCTCCGCGGATGTTCCGCGAGGAACCGTTCCGCAAGCTCCTTGTGATGGGGCGCGTTCGAAGGCTCCGTCTCCATCTTCCCGTAAAGGACCGCCAGGAAGGAAAGTTCCGCCCCGACATGGTCTTGCAGCACGTTGGGATCCCCGATCGAGAGGCCGGCCTGTCGATAGAAGTCCGATACGGCATCGTAGGCTTCCTGCATCAACAGCCTCTTCGGAGAGGTGTACACCGATTCCCAGGGGGGGCACGGCAGCCTGTAGGGGCCGAGGAAGAGCTTCGTGTAGTCCCAGAGAAGGTCCTCCATCTCCCGCTCCGAATCCGGATGGATGCGGCCCAGGGTTTCACGCAGCTCCTTGAGGAAGGGGGAAGCGACTTCCCGAAGGAGGGGCCGCCAGTCCGCAACGGCCTCCTTCGTGGGCTTGCAAAGGTACATGCTGCCCAACACGCCGAAGGAACGGGAGAGTTCTCCGCTCGTCGTCATCCGGAACACGCGGTCCGGGGGCGGGTGATCCCCGCCCCCGGCGCTTTCCTCATTTGTTCTCCGAGAATCTTGCCGACGGTCTCGTCAGCTTCGGATCGGCAAAACCGGGAAGGGCTTCGACCAAAGGTCTCCTGTAGATTTCCTCCGGGGTCGTTTGCGCCGTGATGTCGGTCAGCTTTCCATGCCAGAGCGCATAACCCATGCAGGTCCTGACACATGCGGGCGGCAACCCCGCCTTGAGCCTGTGGTGGCAAAGGGTGCATTTGTCCATCTTCTTCTTTTTCTCGTCGAACGTGGGGGCGCCGTACGGGCACGCGGCCTCGCACCGTCTGCAGCCGATGCACTTCCCCTGGTCGATCAGGACGACGCCGAACTCCTTTTCCTTCGTATACGCCCCCACCGGACATGCCTTCATGCAAGCAGGCTCCTCGCAATGGTTACACGCCGAGGAGATGTATCGGACCTTCGGGTTCGGATACTTCCCGGACTCCCGGATGATCACCCGTCGACGCCTGACCCCCGCGGGGAGATCGAATTCCTGTTTGCACCCCGCCTCGCAGGCCCGGCAGGCAATGCAGTTGTTTTCGTTATAGTACCAACCGATCTGGTTCGGATTCTTCGACATGGACGCCCCTCCCTAGGCCTTGGTGACGCGGACGCCGATTTCCTTGTGAACGGCCATCCCCGATGCCTTTTCGGACACGCCCGCGAGGAACATGCCGTCCGCCGTTCCGGCGGGGCACCACGTGTTGATCTTGTTCAGTGCCCCCCTTGCAACCTTCCCGAATCCCCAGTGGCCATAGCCATGTTGCAGCGCGACGACTTCCGGATGAATCCGTTCCGTCACCCGGACCGTGGCTTTCGCCTTCGCGTAAGGGGATTCCAGCCAGACGGGATCGCCGTCCTTGACACCGAGCCGGGCCGCGGTCGCCGCATTGATGAGAAGGGGGTTGTCCGGCTTCATCTCCATGAGCCAGTCGTTGTTGAATGTCCTCGAATGCGTATGCTCGGCCTGCTTGTAATTCACGAGGTAGAGGGGGAAGCCGGATGTCGGTTTGTAGACCGGCTCCACGTAATCCGGCAAGGGATTGAGCCCTTTCTTCTCCATCTGTTCCGAGAAGAACTCGATCTTCTTTGACGGTGTCCCGAAGCCGTTTTTCCTGTATTTTTCGTATTGGGTTCCCCCGCCGATGAACACGCCGCCGGGAAGGGCAAGCATCTCGTCCAGGGTTTTCCCGATGGGACCGTTTTTCAACTGGTCGCTGATGTACTCGGGATAGGTGTCCGGAAGGGACTTCCCATCCTTGTCCTTGAGACCCATCTTCCTGGCAAGAGCGAGAATGAACTCCTGCTCGGTCATCCCGTTGATCACCGATTTGACGGCAGGTTGCCTGATTGCGGTAGCCGGGAAGGTGACCCAGTTCACGTTCACCTCCCATCGCTCCAGGTAGTGGCTCCCCGGGATGACGATGTCGGCCAACCGTGCCGTTTCGCTCATCATCGTGTCGAGAACGACGATGTAGTCAAGCTTCTTGAGGGCCTCGATGTTCTTCTGCGTGTTGGGGACGGACATCACGAAATTCTGGAACATGAACACCCCGGCCCGGAGCCGGTAAGGCTGCCCGGAGAGCATCGAATCTCTCGTCTCCGTGTAGATCCCCGACACGTGGGCGAAGGGATACTTCGTTCCAAGGCCGTCGATCCTCGGGGCTTTCGGCTTGTCGACATTGAACGCCCGACGTTTTCCGCCCATGGCCTGACGACTGATCATCGTGCCGGGTTTGTCGTACTGCCCCAGGAGGGCCGGAAGCATGGCGATCGCCCTCCCCCCGTCCGTGGCGTTTGTGTGATGCCCGGGACCGCTCCACACATCCACAACGGCCGGTTTCGTCGTGGCAAGCTCCTTGGCGACCCTCCGGATGGTCTCCGCCGGGACGGAAGTGATCTTCTCGGCCCATTCCGGGGTCTTGTCCTTCACGAAGTCCACGTATTTATCGAATCCGACCGTGTAATCCCGGATGAACTCCTCGTCCTGCCATCGGTTCTTCACGATCTCGTGGCCAAGCGCAAGAGCGAACGCCCCGTCGGTTCCGGGCCGGATGGGGATCCATTCGTCCGCCTTGGCGGCGGTCTGGTTATAGAAGGGATCGACGTAGACCATCTTGGCGCCCCGCGCACGGCCCAGGTTCCAGACGCCGGGGAGAAGGGCCCATTTCGTGGCCGCGAGGAGGTTCCAGCCGAAGACCAGCGCATATTTGGTGTTGGCGAAGTCGGCAAGAGGGCGGTCGTCACCCATCACCAGTTTGAACGACGCCTTGCGCGCCACGTCGCAAGTGTTGGAGTGCATGGAAAAGTTGGGTGAGCCGTAGAGGAGGTTGAAGTCCGACTGCATGTCGGTGAACGAGGAATCCTCGGTGCACCAGAAAAGGCTCTCGGGACCATGCTTTTCACGGATCTCCAGAAGCTTCCCGGAAACCTCGTCAAGCGCCTCTTTCCAGGAGATCGCTTTCCACCGGTCGGAGTCTCTCGGGCCGATTCTTTTCATCGGCGTTTTCAAACGGTCGGGATCATAGAGCGCCCTGACGCCGGAATTCCCCTTCGCGCACATCCTCCCACCGAGAGCTTTTTGGGCTGCGTAATCCGTGGAGATATTGGCGACGCCGATCGGGTTGTATTCGTTCGGCTCGATCTTGACGACCTTGCCGTCGACGACGTGAACCTTGATCCCCGACGTCCCGCCGCACATCTGGCAAGTCGTGTAAATCCACCTCCCCTTTCCGGCCATCTTCTCCTGCGCGCGGGCCTCCCGGAAAAGCCCCAGCTTTCCGTCCCAGATCAGCCCGCTGGCGATCGCCGCCCCGGCAAGCCCGGAGGTCCACTTGAGAAAATCCCTCCGGGAGAACTTCTTCCCGGTGGCCTGTTCGAAAAGATCCTGTTCCTCTTTCGGGATCGTTCTTCTTTCCGCCATCGGACCCTCCCTTATTTCGCGAATAAGACTTTGGCGCCTTTTACGCCGCCGCTGTGGCAATCCGCGCAAATGCCGGGGTCCACCTGCTTCCGCAACGCGGCCGCGGACCCTTCCCGCAGATCGACGGACTGGTGGCAATCCGAACATTTCTTCGGGGTATCGAGTTTCGACTCCAGGTGGAGCCTGTGGAAGGTCTTGAACTTCTTGTTCAGGGTGACCGCCTTTGTGATGTCCGCATGGCAGGAGAGGCATTCCTTGTTGGAAAGCTTCCCGGCGTTCCTGTGCAATTCGACAAGGTTTTGGCTTGCCGCATAAGTCGCCTTGCCGCCGGCAAACGGCAGGAAAGCTGCCGCCAGCAGCACCAACGCCGTCGATATCGACCGCCATCCGCTACTCATGATTCCTCCTTTCTTCTCGTCAGGCCGGAGCACCGGCCGGAATGATTTCATTAAGCCGTCTTTGTCCCCGCCTGAGAAGAGATGTTTTTCCAAAACGGGCGGTGAGCAGACTACGATGTTCGCACGGGCTCGGGCATATGAGGAGAGATCCGACAATGCCTTCCGGCGGTTGCAGAACGGGTCATCAATCAATGGAGAGCGGCCGGGAAAAGGGATTGCTGGTTGCGGTCATGAAGCCACCCTACTTTGGTATCGGGTCAACCCCAACCTCTTTTACAGCAAGTTTAGGCCATCGCCATCCGGCGTCAAGTCAAAAACGAGGTCGTCGTCCGCAGTGGTCCCGGCGTGGCCGAACAGCGACGTCGATGATCGGCTTCGATCCCATCTTCCAGGGGCTGGTGATTTCGCTCATGGCGGGGGAGGTGGCCTCGCTGCTCCTGTCGCGGATGACCGTGCCGATCCTCTTCTACCTGAGCGAGAGCCGGAAGCACCGCCACGCACCGCGGTTCCCGGAGTAACAATTCCCATCTTCATCGCCGCCGGGATCCACTACGTGCTTGTCTGCATTTTCGAAGCGATCTGACTCCGGCTATGGTGTGTCAGGCGATGGGGGAGCCGGCGGCCAGGGACGGGGGTCCATGGGGGAAGCGTTTCCGGGGCGAGTGGCGAACCACGTGGTCCATCGGTCCACGATCCCGGTCCTCGTGGTCCCGGGGCATCCGTAAGTTCGGCGGCTCACCCCGACACTCTGCGGCGCGGGATTTCGAACATCGGGGGCGCCGTTCGCCAACCGGGCCGCCGGGATGCGGGCATCGAGGCATGGACCGGCAACGCCGGCGCGTTGAGAGCGCCCGGGTTACTTCGCCGGCGGCGGGATCTTCCTGAGGTTTTCGAGCTGGGTGGTGGCCGTCTTGAGCGACTGGCTCGCCTCCTTGTGGGACGGGTCGTACGAAAGGATCGTCTTCCACAGGGCGATCGCCCCCTCGATGTTCCCCTGCCGGTAGTCGACGATCGCCTTCTCCATCAGCGCCGTCGTCATCCTGTCGATCTTCGCCTGGAGGCCCGCCTTCGTGAACGGGAGGGGGTGCGCCCTGGCGGCCGGGTGCCCCAGGTACTGAAGCGCGCTCGTCCACGACCGCCCCGCCTGCTCGTATCGCCCGGCGCGGTACGCTTCGTCGCCGGCCTTCTTGAGCGCGTTGAGCGCCTCGTCGAAATCCTGAAGGACGCCGGCATGCCCGGGGTTCTCCTTCCACGCCTCCGCGAACCGCTCGAGGGCCCGCTCGGGGTTTCCCTTCAGCAGGGCGGCCGCCCCTTCCGCGTAGACGCGGTCGGCGGGCGCGGCGGCGGGGGGCGGGGCTTCCTCGCGGGGGAGGAGGCTCTTCAGGCGGGAGCAGGAGGGGAACGCCGCCAGCGCCAGGGCCGCCGCCAGGGCGGCGGCGAACGTCCGCCGGGAGGCGCGCCTCAAAGCGCCAGCCCTCTGAAGTCCTCGGTATCGATCGTGGGAATCTCCCGGACCATCCGGACGAAGGCGTCGGTCAGTTGCGGGGAGAACTGGGTGCCCCGGCAGGAGAGGATCTCTTCGACCGCTTCCTCCGTGATGAGGGCCTGGCGGTAGGGTCGCGTGGATGTCATTGCGTCGTACGCGTCCGCGAGCGCGATGATCTGGGCGGGCAGCGGGATCTCCGCGCCGCGGCGTCCCTCGGGGTAACCTTTTCCGTCATACCACTCGTGGTGGTAAAGCACGGCCGGGATGTAACGCTGCAGGGAGGGGGCCAGCCCGAGGATCTCCGCGCCGTCGACCGGGTGGTTCCGCATGACGTCGATTTCCCGGGCCTCCAGCGGCTGCCCCTTGAGGAGGACGTTGTCCGGCGTCCGGATCTTTCCGACGTCGTGGAAGAGGCACGCCTTCTCGAGGTGGTCGATCTCCTCTTCCGGGAGGCCGATCCGCTTTCCCAGTCCGCACGCGAACCGGGCGACCCGGGTGGAGTGCCCGAGCGTGTAGGGATCGCGGGCGTCGATCGACGCCGCGATGACCCGGACCAGCCCGATGTACGCCTCCTCGAGCTCCCGCGCGTAGCGCCGGAGCCGGTCCTGCTGGTCGAGGATCGTCTCCGCCATCCGGTTGAAGTTGTGCGTCAGGTCCCCGAGCTCGTCGCCGGACCGGACCGGGATCGGGTGGAACATCTTGCCGCCGGCCAGCTCGCCGACCCCCGAGGTGAGGTGCTTGACGGGGGTCGTGATGAGCGAGGCGAGGGCCAGCGCGCCGAGGAAGGCGGCGCCCAGGGAACCCACGGCGGCGATCAGGATCGAGCGCCGGACGTGGCGCTGCGCGAGGAGAAGGCTTTCCTGGGACAGGGCCAGGGAGATCGCGCCGACACGCTTTCCGGCGAACAGGATGGGGGTCGTGAACTCGATCATGGGGCGGCCGTTCCGAAGGACGTCCGCCGCCTGCGTCTCGCCGAAGCGGCCCAGGTCGACGGACCGGTCGGGCGGACGGAAATGCGTCCCGAGGAGCTCGACCCGGCTGTGGGCCAGGACGTTGTCGTTCATGTCCCGCACGGCCACGTACTCGATGCCGCGGGAGCTTTCCTTCGTTTCGGCCGTGAGGCTGTGGAGGGCCAGCCGGTCATCCGAGAGGAGGGAATGGGCCGCGGAGAACGCCACGACCCGCGAGATCGCGACGCCCCGCTGGAGAAGGTCCTGGCGGACCGTCCCCTCGGTGATCGTCATGACCGCCGCCGCCACCCCCGCGATGGCCAGGAAGAGGAGCGGCAGGAGGAACCCGATGAGCTTGAGTCGGATCCCGGGGGTGAACCGTCCCCGCTTCAGCCTCGACCCGTTGGCCTCGATTTGCGCCGGTGCGACCATATTGGAGGAATTATATCGGAAACGACGGTGGCGGTCGGCAATTCCGTTCCAACGAAGGTCATCTGAATAACGGCCGGCTGCGGTCCGTCTATCTTCCGCGGGGGGTCGATTGACCGGATCGCGCCGCGTGTGCTCCAATGGCCCATCATGTGTCGTGCGCGGCGAAGGATGCCGCGAAGGAGGTGCGAATGAGAAGGCGAACGATTATCCCGGCCGGCGTTCTGGCCGCGGCGATTGTCCTGGGGCTGACCGGGTCGGCTCCGACGGCGTCGGCGGAGGTCAACGTCAACATCAACATCGGCCCGCCGCCCGTCGTGGTCGCCGAGCCGCCCGAGATGGTCGTGATCCCCCGGACGATGGTCTACTTCGCGCCGGGAGTCGACGTGGAGCTGCTCTTCTACCGCGGGTGGTGGTGGACACCGCGCGGGGGCCGGTGGTACCGCGCGCGGGCCTACAACGGCCCGTGGGTCGTCATCGGTCCCCGGTACGTCCCCGTCGAGATCGTCCGGCTTCCCCGGGATTACCGCACGGTCTACATCCGCGAGCGCCACGTCCCGTACGGACTGCTCAAGAAGGACTGGGAGCACCGGGAGTACGAGCGGCGGCGCCGCATGGGCGAGTGGAAGGAGTGGAAGGAAGAGAAGCACGAGCGCCGGGAGTGGGAGAAGGAGCGCCGGAAGGAATGGAAGGAGCACGGGAGGGGGCACGGGAGGGGCGACGACTGACGGGGCCTCGATCGGCCCCGGCCGGTCCGCGTGACGCGCGGGCCGGCCGTTCAGGCGAGCCCCGCGAGCACCTCGTTCGACACGAAGAACAGGTCGGCCGGCAGGCGCAGGGATGATCCCTCACGGATGAGCCGGCCGGTCCGCACGGCGGCCTCGACGGCCTCCCGCACCGCATCGGGCGGGGGGCCGTACCGTTTTTCGATCTCCGGCGCGTCGACCCCTTCCGCGAGCCGAAGCCCCGCGATGAGCGACTCTTTCCAGGCGTCATCCGCCGTGCAAACGTGGGCATCTCCCCAGGGAAGGCGGCCCTCCCGGATCCGTTTCGCGTAGTCGGACAGCGACGGCGGGTTGGCGGTCCGCAGACCCAGCGGGGCTTCGGGAGGGAAGAGGAGCCCGTGGGCCGAAGGCCCCAGCCCCACATATCCCCCTCGTTTCCAGTACTTCATGTTGTGGCGGCAGAACAGGCCCGGGCGTGAAAAGTTGGAAATCTCGTACCGCCGGTATCCCGCCCGCCCGAGGACGCGCCGGGCCGATTCGTACATCTCCGCCACGGTCTCCTCGTCGAGCGTCTCGATCCGGCCCTCCCCGATTGCCGCGTGGATCGGCGTTCCCGGTTCCGGCGCGAGCGCGTACGCGGAGACGTGATCGGGGAGGAACGCGACCGTCCGGTCGAGGTCGGCCTGCCAGTCCGCGACGCTCTGCCCCGGGATCCCGAAGATGAGGTCGATCCCCACCGAATCGAACCGCGCCGCGCGGGCGCCCCGGTACGCCGAGCGGACCTCTTCCAGGCCGTGAATCCTTCCGAGCGTCTGAAGCGCCCGCGGGTCGAACGATTGCACCCCGATGCTGATTCGATTGAACCCTCCTGCCCGCAGCGTGCGCAGGCCTTCCGCGGACACCGTGCCGGGGTTCGCCTCCGTCGTCACCTCGGCGTCCCGAGCGACAGGGAACCGCTCGCGCAGCGCAGAGAGCAAGCCGCACAGCGCCTCCGCCCCGAGCACGGTCGGCGTCCCCCCGCCGAAGAAGACGGTGTCCGCGGGGGCGGCCGCCTCGCCGGGGAACCTCTCGACGAACAACTCCATCTCCCGGACCAGCAGCCCGCAAAAAACCTCGATGGCTGCCTTGTCCCCCACGACCGAATAGAAGTCGCAGTAGGCGCATTTGCGGGCGCAGAACGGCACGTGGACGTAGATCCCGGACATTTTTTTATTCTCGTCCGGCGGGTCCCTCCGCGCAACGGTTCCGCGGGCGTCTCGCGCCGGATGGGGAAGGCGACTTGACAGGGGCGGGCCGTTGCGGTATTCCTTTCTCGTAACTGAATGGCCGTTCATTTTTTTTCTTGCGCCCGAAGACCGCCGGGAGGTGGGAATCCATGTTTCCGAAGATCCGCCGGGTGGCCGTCTTGGGGGCGGGCGTCATGGGATCCGGGATCGCGGCGCACATCGCCAACGCCGGCTTCCCGTGCCTCATGCTCGACATCGTCCCCCCGCAGCTCAGCGATGACGACCGGAAGAAGGGGCTCACGGAGGCGAGCCCCGCCTTCCGCAACCGGTTCGCCCTGAAGGGGCTCGAGACGATCCGGAAGAGCCGCCCGTCGCTCATCTACTCGCAGAAGAACATCGGGCTGATCTCGGCGGGCAACTTCGAGGACGACCTCGCGGAAGCGGTCCGCTGCGACTGGGTGATCGAAGCGGTGATCGAGAACCTCGAGATCAAGCGGGCACTCTACGAGCGGATCGAGCGGCTCTGGAAGCCGGGGACCGTCGTCTCCTCGAACACCTCCGGGATCTCGATCGCCCGGATGACGGAGGGCCGGGGACCGGAGTTCCGGCGCAACTTCCTCGTCACCCACTTCTTCAACCCCGTCCGGTACATGAAACTCCTCGAGATCGTCGCCGGGACGGACACCGACCCGGACATCGGCCGCGGGATCGCCGACTTCGGGGAGCGGGTCTTGGGGAAGGGGATCGTCTACGCCAAGGACACGCCGAATTTCGTCGGGAACCGGGTCGGGGTCTTCGCGATGATGTACGCGATGCAGGCGATGGTCGAGGACGGCCTCTCGATCGAGGAGGTCGACAAGGTCCTGGGGCCCGCCACGGGACGCCCGAAGTCCGCGGCCTACGGCACGGCGGACCTGGTCGGTCTCGACACGCTCCTGCACGTCTCCGACAACGTTTACCGGAACCTTCCGGATGACCCGGACCGGGAGCGGTTCCTGCCGCCCTCCTTCGTGAGCGAGATGGTCAAGCGGGGGTGGATCGGGCGGAAGGCGGGCGGCGGCTTCTTCAGGATGGAGGGGAAGGGCGAGTCGAAGACGAAGCTTGTCCTCGACTACTCCACCCTCGAGTACCGCCCGACGGCGAAGGTGAGCTTCCCGTCGCTCGAGGCGGCGAAGGCGGTGGAGGACCCCGGGCAGAGGATCGGGAAAGTGATCTCCGGCGACGACATGGCGGCCCGGTACGCCTGGAAGGTCCTCTCCGGGACGCTCCTGTATTCGGCGAAGCGGGTCCCCGAGATCGCCGACGACGTCTGCAACATCGACAACGCGATGAAGTGGGGGTTCAACTGGGCCCTGGGGCCCTTCGAGACGTGGGACGCGATCGGCGTGGCCGAGTCGGTCGCGCGGATGCGCAAGGACGGGAAGGCGATCCCCGAAAACGTGGAGAGGATGCTCGCCGGCGGGAACTCCTCCTTCTACCGGCGTCGCGACGGCGTGCTCGAGTATTACGACTTCGCCGGAGGGCGGTATGTCCCCGCCCCGGCCTCCCCGGGAATCATCCTCCTCCCCGCGCTCAAGGACCGGGACAAGGTCGTCCGGAAGAACCCCGGCGCCTCGCTCTACGACATCGGCGACGGGATCCTGTGCCTCGAGTTCCACACCAAGATGAACGCGATCGACGGCGACATCATTGCGATGGTGAACGATGGGGTAGACCTTGCGGAGAAGGATTTCGCGGGGGTGGTCATCGCCAACCACGCGGAGCACTTCTGCGCGGGCGCGAACCTCATGCTCATCCTCCTGGAGGCGCAGAACAGGAATTTCGACAACCTCGAAAAGATCGTCCGGGCGTTCCAGGACGCCTGTATGCGGCTGCGCTACTCGGAGCGGCCCGTGGTCGCGGCGCCGGCGGGGATGGCGCTGGGCGGCGGGTGCGAGATCTGCCTGGGCTCGGACCGGATCCGGGCCGCCGCCGAGACGTACATGGGGCTCGTGGAGGTGGGCGTCGGGCTCATCCCGGCCGGCGGAGGGATCAAGGAGATGGCGATCCGCCACCTCGACGGGATCCCCGACGGCGTGTCCGCCGACCCGCTCCCGTTCCTCCGAAGGGCGTTCGAGACGATCGGGATGGCGAAGGTGTCGACGTCGGCCGAGGAGGCGCGCGAGCTCGGCTTCCTGCGCCGCTCGGACCGGATCACGATCGGTCGCGACTTCCTCATCAACGACGCGAAGAGGACCGTTCTCGCGATGATCACGGAGGGGTACCGGATGCCGCGGCCGCGCACGGACATCGCCCTCCCCGGGCGGTCCGAGTTCTCCTCGTTCGCCTACGGGCTTTACGCGATGCGGGTCGCGGGCCACATCAGCGAGCACGACGAAAAGGTCGGCCGGAAGATCTCCTTCGTTCTCACGGGCGGCGACGTGCCGCCGGGGACGAAGCTCTCGGAGCAGGACCTCCTCGACCTCGAGCGGGAGGCGTTCCTCTCCCTGTGCGGAGAGGAAAAGACCGTGGCGCGCATCCAACATATGCTGATAAAGGGGAAGCCGCTCCGGAACTGAGAGGATACCCGCGGCGTCCGGCGACGGATGGCCGGACGCGCGCAGATGCGTTCCCCTTCGATGTGTGCGAAAGCGAGGGGAGCGGCACGGCGAGCGTAGTTGCGGGGAATGTATCGAGCGCGGAAGGCCTCAGGGCCGGCCTGCCGGGCAAGAGGCGGCCCGCATGGGAAACGACACGCGGGAAGAAGGGGTGACCGATGGCGAAGGTTTACATCGTCTCCGCCGTGCGGACGGCGGTCGGCAGGGCATACAAGGGGACGCTCAAGGACACGCGGCCCGACGACCTGGGGGCCGTCGCGATCCGGGGCGCGCTGGAGCGGGTGCCGAACCTCGATCCGGCCCGGGTCGACGACGTGATCTTCGGATGCGCGATGCCGGAGGGGGAACAGGGGATGAACGTGGCACGGATCTGCGCCCTCAAGGCGGGGCTCCCCGACTCGGTCCCCGCGATGACGATCAACCGGTTCTGCTCCTCCGGCCTCCAGGCGATCGCGCTCGCCGCCGAAAAGATCATGGCCGGCTTCGCCGACATCGTCGTGGCGGGCGGGACCGAGTCGATGACGATGGTCCCGATGGGCGGGAACAAGCCGTCCTTCAATCCCGAGATCGTGGACAACCGGCCCGAGCTCTTCATGCCGATGGGGCTGACCGCCGAGGAGGTCGCCCGGCGCTACCAGGTGACCCGCGAGGACCAGGACGTCTTCGCCTACAAGAGCCACATGAAGGCGCTTGCCGCCATCCGGGACGGAAAGTTCCAGGAGGAGATCGTCCCGGTGGGGACGGTCGTCTTCTCCGCGACGAACGACGGGAAGCCCGTGAAGAGGGAGGTCGTCTTCGAGGCCGACGAGGGGCCCCGCGCCGACACGACGCTCGATGCGCTGGCGAAGCTCAAGCCCGCCTTCGCCGCGCGGGGGACGGTGACCGCCGGCAACTCCTCCCAGATGAGCGACGGCGCCGCGGCCGCCGTGGTCGTCTCCGAGCGGGCGCTCAAGGAGCTCTCCGCCGAGCCGATGGCGAGGTTCCTGGGGTTCGCGGCCGCCGGCGTCGCCCCCGAGATCATGGGGATCGGGCCGATCGAGGCGGTCCCCAAGCTCCTGAAACGGCTCCGGATCAAGCAGACGCGGATCGACCTCGTCGAGCTGAACGAGGCGTTCGCGGCCCAGTCGCTCCCGGTGATCCGGGAGCTGGCGCTCGATCCGGACAAGGTCAACGTCAACGGGGGGGCGATCGCCCTCGGCCACCCGCTGGGATGCACGGGCGCCAAGCTCACGGCAACGCTCCTCCACGAGATGAAGCGGCGCAACGCTTCGCTGGGGCTCGTCACGATGTGCATCGGCGGCGGGATGGGCGCCGCGGGGCTGTTCGAGAGGGCGTAGGATCGCCCGAACGGTTCGGGCGCGATGCGCAAAGCGCCGCAGGCGGCGGACGCCCCGCGGGCTTTTTCGATTTGGGGGTGCAAACTTACCGATGGCGCCCCCCTGTCAAGGGGAATCGATCCGTGTCGTTAGATACGTGGATACATGGAAGTGCTTGACACGGCCTCCGATAGACTATAAAAGCTATAAAATATATCGTCATTAGCCCTGAGGAATCCGCCCCGGGTTCCCGCGAAAGGAGTTCCATCATGGCGCAGGCGTACAAACCCGAAACGATCGCGCTCCATGGAGGGCAGAAACCCGACCCGGCGACGACGGCCCGGGCTGTCCCCATCTACCAGACGACTTCCTATGTCTTCCACGACACGGCGCACGCCGCGCGACTCTTCGGGCTCCAGGAGTTCGGGAACATCTACACCCGGATCATGAACCCGACGACCGACGTCTTCGAGCAGCGGATCGCCCAGCTCGAGGGCGGGTCGGGGGCGCTGGCGGTCGCCTCGGGGCAGGCGGCGGAGTTGCTCGCGCTGCTCAACATCGCGCACGCCGGCGACGAGATCCTCTCGGCCGCGTCGCTGTACGGCGGAACGTACAACCTGTTCCATTACACGTTCCCCAAGCTCGGCATCGACGTGAAGTTCGTCGACCCGGCCGACCCGAAGAATTTCCGGAAGGCGATCACGAAGAAGACGAAGGCGATCTTCGCCGAGTCGGTCGGGAATCCCAAGCTCGACACGCTCGACATGCGGGCGGTGGCCGACATCGCGCACGCGGCGGGAATCCCGCTCGTCATCGACAACACCATGCCGACGCCGTGCCTCCTTCGCCCGTTCGACCACGGCTGCGACATCGTCATCCACTCCGCGACGAAGTTCATCGGGGGCCACGGGACCAGCATCGGCGGAGTGATCGTCGATTCCGGAAAATTCGACTGGGGGAACGGAAACTTCCCGCAGTTCACGGAGCCCGACCCCTCGTACCACGGGCTGAAGTTCTGGGAGGTCTTCGGAAACTTCCCGGGGCTCGGCAACGTCGCCTTCATCATCAAGGTCCGCGTGCAGCTACTGCGCGACCTCGGGCCGGCGCTGTCCCCGTTCAACTCGTTCCTGTTCCTCCAGGGGCTCGAGACGCTCCCCTTGAGGATGGAGCGGCACAGCACCAATGCGCTGGCGGTGGCCGAGTTCCTCCAGAAACATCCGAACGTCTCGTGGGTGAGCTATCCGGGCCTGCCGTCCCACCCCGACCATGCGACCGCGAAGAAGTACCACCACCGCGGGCTGTACGGCGCCATCCTGGGTTTCGGCATCAAGGGCGGCATGGAGGCCGGGAAAAAGTTCATCGACAACCTCAAGCTCTTCTCGCTCCTGGCCAACATCGGGGACGCCAAGAGCCTCGTCATCCACCCCGCGTCGACGACGCACCAGCAGCTCACGCCCGAGGAGCGTCTCCAGACCGGCGTGACCGACGACTTCGTCCGCCTCTCGGTGGGGATCGAGCACATCGACGACATCCTCGCCGACCTCGACCAGGCGCTGCGGAAGACCTGATTCCCTTCCTGGGGGGCGCCTTCCCGCGACCGGCGGGGAGGCGCCCGGTTTCGCGGTATTCCGATTCGTCATACGCCCTTCCTCCAGGGGGGGCCGGATCGGCCCGCTCCGGCTGGCCAGGGGAGTGCTATACTTCACCAATGACCGCGGGCGGCGATCTCTTACGACAAAACGTTGCGGCGGGCGGGGAGCGGACGCTTGCCGCAATCCTGAACAGCCTGAGCGAAGCGGTCGTCACCGTCGGACGGGATCACCGGATTGCCCTGTTCAACCGCTCGGCCGAACGGCTCGTGGGGCTTCCGGCCGCCGAGGTGCTCGGGAAGGACTGCCGGGAGGTCCTGCGGGCGTCCTTCGGACCCGCGGAGCACGACTGCCCCATGGGCGACATCGCGGAAGGGGGAAAGCCCCGGAGCGACGTCGAGGGGACGCTGGTCCGCGCCGACGGGCGGATCGTCCCGGTGAGCGCGAGCTGGGCCTTCTTCGAGGACGAGCGCGGGGAGCGGCTCGGCTTCGTCATCTCGTTCCGCAGCTTCGAGGAGATCGAGCGGATCGCGGAGGAGCGCAAAGGGAAGTTCACGCTCCCCGGGATCGTCGGGAAGACCCCGAGCCTCAGGCGGATCTTCGACCTGATCGACGTCGTCAAGGACACCGACTCCACCATCCTGATCCTGGGGGAGAGCGGGACCGGGAAAGGGCTCTTCGCCCGCGCCATCCACGACCTTTCGCCGCGCCGCGGCCGTCCCTTCGTCAAGGTGAACTGCGCCGCGCTCACCGAGACGCTCCTCGAGTCCGAGTTGTTCGGCCACGTCAAAGGGGCCTTCACCGGCGCGATCGCCGACAAGGTGGGCCGGTTCGAGGCGGCCGAGGGGGGGACGATCTTCCTCGACGAGATCGGCGACGTCTCGCCCGCCGTCCAGGTGAAGTTGTTGCGCGTCCTCCAGGAGCGGGAGTTCGAGCGGGTGGGGAGCAGCCGGACGCAAGCGGCCGACGTCCGCGTGATCGCCGCGACCAACCGGGACCTGCGGGCCGCGATGCGCGAGGGGCGATTCCGGGAGGACCTTTTCTACCGGCTCCACGTCATCCCGGTCACCGTCCCGCCGCTCCGGGAGCGCCGGGAGGACATCCCGCTGCTGGTCGACCACATCCTGAAGCGCCTCCGGGCCCGCGGGCTCGAGCGGGTGCGCGCCGTCTCGCCGGAGGCGATGCGGTGCCTGATGGATTACTCCTGGCCCGGCAATGTCCGCGAGCTCGAGAACGTCCTGGAGCGCGGCGTCGTCTGCGCGCGCGGCGCGGTCCTGTCGGCCGCCGATCTCCCGGAGGATCTCTTGGCTTCGTCCCGCCCCCGGCGCGAGGGGGGGGAGGACTCCGCGGCGTCATCGGGGCCTCCCGCGGGGACGGCGGCGCGGGCGGCTGCGGAGGACGGCGCCGGGCCGGAGAAAGCGCGGATCCTGGCTGTCCTCGAGAAGCACCGGTGGAACCGCCGGGACGCCGCCGCCGCGTTGGGGATGGACCGGACGACCCTCTGGCGCAAGATGAAGAAGTACGACATCGCCTGAGCGTTCCGCGCGCGGCGCGGGATCTCCGCCTTCCGCGGCATCCGGCACGGCGTTTCGCCTCCCGCGATCGATTCATGGCCCCGCACTCCGTTGCGGCCGCCCGGCGGCGCGTGGCGCCGTCCGGGCATCCCCCGCGCGGTGACTCCCCGGCTTCGCTCGCCCCACCTCCAACTTCGCTCCGCACGCCGCGACGGGGAACGCATCTGCGCGCGTCCGGCCGGCGTTGGCCTCCCGCGCTCGATGCATTCCCCTCCGCTACGCTCGCGACCTTCGCCCGCTCGCTGCGGGCTGCGCTCGCCGTGCCACTCCTCTCGCTCCGCACGCCGCTTCCGGGGAACGCATCTGCGCGCGTCCGGCCGGATGCCGGCG
>JAMDBZ010000024.1:2949-7723 GCA_023488945.1 Deltaproteobacteria bacterium | reverse complement strand
GCCCGGCGGCGCGTGGCGCCGTCCGGGCATCCCCCGCGCGGTGACTCCCCGGCTTCGCTCGCCCCACCTCCAACTTCGCTCCGCACGCCGCGACGGGGAACGCATCTGCGCGCGTCCGGCCGGATGCCGGCGCCCGGCCCGCGCTTTGACCAGCCGGTTCCTGTTCTCTCTGGCGCAATCTTTTGTTGCGACGATGGCCTGGGTTTCAGAGATGTTGCGGAGCGGCTCACGCCGCCCCGGCCGACCTTCCGAAAAATCTTCTTTATTGAGAAGTACTTATGCGTCCTCTGGCCATGGATCCCGGTTGGCACGGAGAGTGCTTTCCCTTACATAGGCCGGCTCTCGTGGAAGGAGCGGCCGGTGGAAAACCCCGAAAAGGAGTGCTACCGTGAATGTGGAAAGGTGGATTCGGGTCATCGCGGGCGCGTTCGTGATGGCGAGCCTGCTGCTGGGCGTCTTCGTCAACAAGTATTGGCTGCTGTTCACCGCGTTCGTCGGGGTGAACCTCTTCCAGTCGGGGTTCACGAACTGGTGCCTGATGGAAACTATTCTTACGAGGCTCGGTGTGCCTGAGAAATAGGGGAGGAGAGAACGATGCCGCTTTATGAATACCGGTGCGAGTCGTGCGCGCGGCTCTTCGAAGCGTATAAGCGTCTCGCGGAGAAAGCGGACGAGGAGAAGTGCCCTTCCTGCGGGGGGCGCTCCCGCCGGCTGAAGATCTCTCTGTTCAGCGCCCAGGGGACGGCGGGGACCTCCCCCAAGGGGACGTGCGGCACCGGCTTCCGCCGGTCGCCGTTCAACTGAGCGTGAAAAACCGGCCCGACGGTCGCCGGGCTGCGGATCGGGAACGCGGAAAGGAAGCGGGGCGATGGGCGACTGGGTGACGGTGGCGTTGATCGCGGCGGCGTTCGTGGTCTTCTGGCTTACGGGCAGGGGCGGCGGCTGAGGGTCGTGCTGACGGAGCGGCCCCGGCGGGGCGCCGGGAAAGGAGAAGCGTGATGTTCATCACCGTGCGCAGCAGGAAATCGATCGGCGAGGTGCGGCAGAGTTTCGAGGAGGCGGCGGCGGAGCGGAAGTTCGGCGTGCTCGGGTCGCACGACGTCGGCCAAAACCTGAGGAGCAAGGGGCTGGTCTTCGACCGGAAGCTCTACGTCTACGAGGTGTGCAACCCCGGGTCGGCCAAGAAGGTCCTCGACACGAACGTCAAGGTCGCCGCGGCTCTGCCGTGCCGGGTCTCGATCTACACGGACGGCAAGGAGGTCGTCCTCGAGACGATCCGTCCGACCATGCTCCTCAAGATGTTCAACGAGCCGACCCTCGAGCCCACCGCGAAGGAGGTCGAGACGGTCATCGAGGAGATCATGAAGGCCGCCGCGAAGTAAGGCGGCCGCCCGTCCCGCCCTCGCTCCCCAGGCCGCTTCCGGGGAACGCATCTGCGCGCGTCCGGCCGGCGTTGGCCTCCCGCGGGGGAACGCATCTGTGCGCGTCCGGCCGGCGTCGGCCTCCCGCGCTCGATGCATTCCCCTCCTCGCGACCTTCGCCCGCTCGCTGCGGGCTGCGCTCGCCGTGCCACTCCTCTCGCTCCGCACGCCGCTTCCGGGGAACGCATCTGCGCGCGTCCGGCCGGACTGCGGAGCGCCGGCCCGTTTCGTTTGTGGTGCGCCAGGCATGGCGCGCAGCGCCGTGACCGGCGCTACCGAAGGATGTTCATCGTGGGCTTGATGAGCTCCATGAACTCCATCCGCGTCGACTGGCGCGTCCGGAAGACGCCCAACATCGCCGACGTGACCGCCTTGGAGTTCTGCTTCTCGACTCCGCGCATCATCATGCACAGGTGGAACGCCTCGATCACGACCGCAACGCCGTGCGGCTGGAGCGTGTCCATGATCGCGGTGGCGATCTCCTGCGTCAGCCGCTCCTGGACCTGGAGCCGCCGCGCGTAGAGCTCGACGACCCGCGCGATCTTCGAGAGCCCGACGATCTTGTTCTTGGGGAGGTACGCCACGTGACACTTCCCGAAGAAGGGGAGCAGGTGGTGCTCGCACAGGGAGAAGATGTCGATGTCCTTGACCGTCACCATCTCGTCGTACTGCTCGTGGAAGACCGCCCGCAGGAGCACGTCCCGCGGGTCCTGCGCGTAGCCGGAGCTGAGGAAGGCGATCGACTTCTGGAACCGCTCGGGGGTCTTCCGGAGCCCTTCCCGGTCGGGGTCCTCGCCGATCTTGATCAACAAGTTTCGGATGAGTTCCTGCATAATGGTCACATCATAGCAACGCCGAAGGAGGTCGGGAATGGAAAAGGGGCGCCTGACCGTCCGGTGACGCGCGCGTGAAGGCGGAGAGGTCCGACGAGGAGCTGATGTTCCTCTTCAAGGAGGGGAGCCGGGACGCGTTCGAGGCGTTGTTCGCCCGGCACCACCGGCGGGTCATCCATTTCTGCTACCGGATGGTCGGGGACCAGGCGCGCGCGGAGGAGGCGGCCCAGGAAATCTTTCTCCGGATCGCCCGCGCGGCGTTCACCTACCAGCCGACGGCGAAGTTCACGACCTGGATGTACCAGATCGCCCGCCGGACGACGCTCAATTTCCTGCGGGACGAGAAAGACGACGTGGAGAAGGTGTCGATCGCCGTGGGCGAGGAGCACGACGACGGCTCGCCGGCCCCCGTGCTGGCGGGCCCCGAGACGCTCGACCCGGAGCGGATGGCGTGGACGGCCGAGGTGCGCGACAGGTTCCTGGCGGCGCTCCAGGCGATTCCGGAGTCCCATCGGTTGGCGCTCATTCTGGCGGGGGCGGAAGGGTTGTCGTACCAGGAAACGGCTGCCGTGCTTGGGATTACGGTCCAGGCGGTCAAGAGCCGGGTCTTCCGGGCCCGCGAGATGCTCCTGGCCCGCCTTTCGGAGGACCCGGGATGAAACTTCGCCGTGCGGACGGGGTTTAAAGGGGACAGGGGGGAAGGTGCGACGATGGAATGCCGGGACCTGAAGGAAACGCTGAGCGCCTGCGTGGACGGGGAGGCCGACGCCGGGGAGGTCTTCCGGGTGGAGGAGCACCTGGCCGCCTGCCCCTCCTGCCGGGCGGACGCGGCGCGGATGCGCGCGGCGGACGGGTTGCTCACGCGGGTCGAGGCGAAGGTTCCCGACGATTTCCGGGAGACGCTCTTCGCCCGCCTCGAGAAGGAGGAGCTCCTTCCGAAGCGGCGTAGCCTCTTCGCCTTCTCCGTCCGGTGGCTGGCCGTCCCGGCGGCCGCCGCGGCGGCGCTGGCGCTTTTCCTGCTCACCGCGAAGGACGGCGGCGAGAACGTCCGGAAGACGCCGGAGCCTTCCGCCCGTCTCGCGCAGCGCGCTCCCGAGGCGCCGGCTCCCGCCCCCTCACCGCGGGAGACTCCCGCTCGTCCCGCCGGGGAGGCGGTCGTGGCGATGAAGGAATCGGCGGCGGCGCCCGCGGGGAAGGCGGCTCGGGAGAGCGCGGTGGCGTCGGCCGGGAACGAGCTCTCCCCCGAGGAGCGGGAGATCGTGGCCTATCTCGAAGTCCTCGAGAATCCCACCGTGTTCGAGGGCTCGGGCGACATCGACGAGATGGACATTTTTACCGCCCCGAAGAAGGACAAGGGGTGAGCCGATGAGCCGGCGGTTCCCGAAGATCGGTTCGGACCGTGCGCCGGTCCGGCGAGGGCCGCGCGCGGCCGTCATGGCGGTCGCGGTCCTCTGCGCCCTGGCCGCGTGGGTCGCGCCCGCAGGCGCCGCCGCGCCGGCGGGCCCGGGCGGTCCGGGACGGCTCGGCGCGGTGAACGGTCCTGCGGTCGGAGGAGGCATGCCTGGAGGCCGGGAGCGGGCCACGGGCGTCCGCACGGCCCAGCTCGGCCAGGTGACGCCCGACAAGTTGGAGCGGTGGCGCCACCTGCCGCCCGATGAGCGGGAGCGGATCAAGGAGCGGTACCGTCGCTGGAGGGAGCTTTCCCCCGGGCAGCGGGCGCGGATCCTCGAGCGCCAGCGGCGGTGGAGAGAACTTCCCGAGTCCGAGCGGCGCTTCCTGCGGGAGCGCCGGGAGATCTACCGGAACGCCTGGCCTGAGGAGAAGCGGGTCATCCGGAAGTTCGTCCGGCGGTGGCGCGAGATGCCCCCGGAACGGCGCCGGGCGCTTAGACGGAGGTTTCTGGAGTGGCGCGACCTTCCGGCCGCCGAGCGGGATGAGCGGATGATGGACTGGCCGTTCTACGCGCGGTTTTCCCCCGACGAGCGGAAAGTGATCGACCGGTTCCTCTTCTCGGAGCCGCCTCCCGCGGTGCCGCGCCGTCCGGGGGAAGCCGGGCCGCCTCCGTCCCGGAACGGGTTCGCACCTCCGCCGCCTCCCGCTCCCGGCGGGCCGCCGCCCCCGGCCCCGAAGCCGCCACGTGACTGACGACCGGGAACGGTGGATGCGCGAGGCGATCCGGGAGGCCGCGAAGGCGGCCGCCACGGAGGAGGTCCCCGTAGGCGCCGTGGTCGTCGATCCCGCCGGGAAGATCGTCGCCCGGGCGCACAACCGGCCGGTCGCGGCGAAAGATCCCACGGCGCACGCCGAGGTCCTGGCGCTCCGGAAGGCGGCGAAGAAGGTCGGCAATTACCGGCTTCCCGGGTGCCGGCTCGTCGTGACGCTCGAGCCGTGCCCGATGTGCGCCGGGGCCGCGGTCTACGCCCGCATCGCCGAGATCGTCTACGGCGCCGACGACCCGAAGACGGGCGCCGTCCGCACCCTTTACCGGATCGGCTCCGATCCCCGGCTCCGTAGACGATC
>JAMDBZ010000024.1:1164-2939 GCA_023488945.1 Deltaproteobacteria bacterium | reverse complement strand
GTCCGGCGTCCTCGCCGAGGAGTGCGCCGCGCTGATAAAGGATTTTTTCCGCGCGCGGCGGGGCTGACTCGCCAGGCGGGGAGAGACGGAGGGGCCCCGCGTCCCCGCTCAGAAGAGCGGCGAGAAGATCCGGCAGGTGTCCTCGATGAGTCGGGTGATCCGGGGGCGGCGGGCGAAGGCGTCCGGCGACAGCTCCGCGGAGTCCGCGACGTTCCTTTCGAACCATTTCGCGAGCGCGGCGATCTCCTTCCGCCCGTAGAGGAAGAGCCCGAGCTCGAAGTTCAGGAAAAAGCTCCGGATGTCGACGTTGGACGAGCCGACCACGGCCACGGCGTCGTCGATGACGAGCACTTTGGCGTGCAGATGCGTGGGGCGGTAAACGGAGATCCTCACTCCCGCCCGCATCAGGTCCTCGAAATAGGAGCGCCCCGCGAGGGCCACCATCCGGAGGTCCGATTTCCCGGGGACGAGGAGACGGACGTCGAGCCCGCGCAGCGCCGCGTTCTCCAGCGCTCCCCCGATCGCGTCGTCGGGGACGAAGTACGGGGTGGCGACCCAGACCCGCTCGCGGGCCGCCGTGAACGCCGTGAAGACGCCTTGGTAGTTCGGGCGCATCACGCGGTCCGGTCCCGAGGGGACCACCTGCACCGTCGCGTCGCGCGCGTCGCCGCCCGGAATCGCGGGGAGGGACGGGAAGAACCTTCCCGGCGGCCCGGTCTCGTCCGTCGCGAACGCCCAGTCGTCGAGGAACAGCGCCTGCAGGTCGCGCACTGCCGCGCCGCGGATCACCACCGCGTTGTCCCGCCACTGCCGCGCGTCCGGGCGCGGGCCCATGTACTTCGAGCCGATGTTCATCCCGCCCGTGAAAGCGGCGCTCCCGTCGGCGATCAGGAGCTTCCGGTGGTTCCGGAGATGGGCGGACCATTTCCGGTGGAGGGGGAGCGCGGGGAGGAAGGCCGCGACCTCTCCTCCGGCCTTGCGCAGCGGCCGGACGATCGAGAGGAGGGCGCGCCACGACCCGACGGCGTCCAGGAGCAGCCGGACGCGGACCCCGGCGCGGGCGCGGGCCGAGAGGGCGTGGATGAAGCGCCTCCCGACGACGTCGACGTCGAGGATGAAGAACTGGGCGTGAATGTGGTCGCGGGCCTCTTCGATCAGACCGAGGAACGCCTCGTACGCCTCGGTCCCCTCCTCGACGATCCGGATCGCGTTCCCCGAGACGGGGGGCGGCGTGCCGGCTGCCATGAGGACCCGCCCGCAGGCCGCGGCGGACGGCACGGGGAGCGCGGCGGGGGGGACCCGGTTCTCCACGGAGAACTCGGCGGCCCCCATCGTCTCGAGCTTGGCGCGGATGTGCCGGCGGATCCGCCGGCCGCCGACCAGGAAGTAGAGGGGGACGCCGACGACGGGCAGCAGCGCGATGGCGAGCACCCACGCCATCGTGGCGGATGGATGGCGGCGCTCCAGGATGATCCGGGGGACAAGGAAGAAGGCGAGGACATAGCCGGCGGTCGAGAGGACCAGCGCGGCGATCCGCCAACCGTCGTGCAAGGGTCTCCTCCCGGTTTCCGGGGGGTCGTCCGGCGCCCCCGGAGACGGCGAGCCGCCGGACTTCCGGCGGGTGGCCGATTCCGCTATAATAACCTCCCTTCGCGCGCGGAGGGGTACCGAAGTGGCCGTAACGGGGTCGACTCGAAATCGACTTGGCGGCTAACCCCGCCACGTGGGTTCGAATCCCACCCCCTCCGCCATTCTTTCGTGGCCCGACACCGTGG
>JAMDBZ010000024.1:0-1154 GCA_023488945.1 Deltaproteobacteria bacterium | reverse complement strand
ACGTCGAGTGCGGACACTCATCGTGAATGCACTCGACCGATCGGTCGAATCCCACCCCCTCCGCCATCCTTCGCTCCTCATCGCAACCACAAGACCGGGATTTCGGAGCTACGGATGGCTTCGCCATGGGGGCGGAGGATGCCCGCCGAAGCTCGGGCGATCGGGGATTCCGGTTGCAGCGGCCGGCGAGGGAGGGCATTCTTTCGTGGCCCGACACCGTGGGATTCGAACGGAAGGCGGCGCCGAGCGATCAGGGAGGAAAAGCGCCCCGACCGGGGCGCGTCAGCCGCCGAGCACTTCAAACAGGACGCCCGCCTCTGCGGGCTGTGTTCCGTTGTCGCCGGGTTTGAGATTCCTAAACCGCGACTTTATGATTCTCAAGCCGGGAGTCGGGGTATCGCTGCGCGGGACTCACGCGAAGCGGTCGCGGCGCCGGGCGCCGGCTTCGGGAACGTCACGGCCGGGGCCGCGCCGGGATGCGCAGCTTCCATGATCCCCTCCCCGGCGCCCGTGACGACGAACCATCCCGCGCGGGCCATCGCGCGCCCGAACGCGACGGCCTGTCGGGACGCCGGGGCGTAGGACGCCCGCCCCAAAGCGGCCTTGCGGAGAACGCCGATGCCCGTCTTGATGCCCGCCTGAATGCCCGCCTTGAACCGGCGCGGATTTCCCTGTAGACTTGATTGCTCGTTCGCAGGCCGGCGCCTGCGCCGGGGAACCGGGGTTGCGCCGGCGGCCAGGCCCGCCGCAACGGAAGGCGGCAAACCCCGTCAGGTCCGGAAGGAAGCAGCGGCAGCCGCACGACTCCGTGTGCCGGCGGCTCTCCTGGTCGCCGGCGGAGCCCCGGAAAGGGTCTGCGGCCGGACGGGGAAGGTCATTTTCCCTCGGGAGGAGCGCGAGCGGATGGCGTACGAGGCGCTGGCCAGGAAGTGGCGCCCGAAGACGTTCGGCGAAGTGGTCGGGCAAGGACACGTCACCCGTGCGCTCGCCAACGCGATCTCCCTCGGGAAGATCCACCACGCCTACCTCTTTTCCGGGACCCGCGGCGTCGGCAAGACGACCTTCGCCCGGATCCTGGCCCGGGCGCTCAACTGCGGGAAGGGCCCCACGGCGGCGCCGTGCCTGACCTGTCCGGCGTGCCTCGAGACGCTTTC
>JAMDBZ010000053.1 GCA_023488945.1 Deltaproteobacteria bacterium | reverse complement strand
ACGTGTGCTCTTCCGATCTATCGGCGCCCACGGTTCGCAACGGTTCGAGGATGACGCCGTTTTCGTCGACGTAGATCAGGTTGGCGTGCCGGCCGAAGAGCTCTGCGAAAAGAGTCGTCCGCCCGTGCGGAGCGTCCGGCCGGGAGGCGACGAAATCGATCCGCGCGGAGCGGTCGAAGGGGAGGCAAAAGACCGAGGCGATCCGCATCCTCTCGAGGTGGCGGCGCAGGTACTGGCAGAACCGCGGCGGCTGCGGTGGATTGGGGACCTTGCGCGTCGAGAGGTGGATCCGGCACATCTCCGGGTCCGCCGACAGGAGGAGCCGCTTCTCCTCCCGCCCCGTCCAGAGGGTGAGGACGATCTCCTTCTCCGCCGGCTGGTGGACCTTCGAGACGAGAGCGCCGCGCAGCGATCCCTCAAGCTCGGCCACCACCCGCTTGACGACGAACGCGTCCATCGGGCTCTATTCTACGGCCGATGGCTGCGGTGCGCGGCCCGTCTCCCGGTGCCGGCCAAACGCGCGCAGATGCGTTCCCCGCAGCGGCCTGTGGAGCGCAGCGGAGGCAGGACGCCGGAGCAAGCGGAACGGCAGCGGAGTCGGGCATGGACGCCCGACGAAGCGTAGCGGAGGGGAATGCATCGAGCGCGAGGCCGGCTGCTACAACGCTCCGGCGGCCTGGAGGTCCTTCTCGAACCGGGCGGCGTCGAATTGGTCGCCGGAGACGATCGTCCCCTCGATGTCCAGCGTGGGGACCTTGCGCATCCCGTCGTTGAGCTTCATCACGATCTGCGCGGCGTCCGGGGTCTTCTCGATGTCGACCTCCTCGTACCCGATCCCCCGGCCGTCGAGGAACGCCTTGGCGGCCCGGCAGTCGCGGCACCAGGAGGTGGTGTAGATCACGATCCGCTTCGACATGGGCGATGCCCCCTTTTCTTACGTCCCCGGAGCGACTACAGCGTCGGAAGTCCCTCGTCGGGCAGGACCAGCTTGCGACGCTCGCCCGCGGGGCGGGCCCTCTCCTTATGGAATTGGATGATGTAGTCGGCCGCCTCGGACGGCTCGTCGGTGAGATAGAAGAGATCGAGGTCCTGGGGGGAGATCGTCCTCTCCTCGGCCAAGGTGTTCTGCATCCAGTGGACGAGCCCCTCCCAGTATTTCCGCCCCATCATCACGACGGGGAACCGGCGGATCTTCCCGGTCTGGATGAGCGTGAGCGCCTCGAAGAACTCGTCGAGCGTGCCGAACCCCCCGGGCATGATGACGTAGCCGGCGGCGTACTTGACGAACATCACCTTCCGGGCGAAGAAGTGGCGGAAGTGGAGCGACCTGTCCTGGTACCGGTTCGGCCTCTGCTCCTGCGGGAGCTGGATATTGAGCCCGATCGAGAGCCCCTTCCCCCGCTTCGCCCCGCGGTTGGCCGCCTCCATGACGCCCGGTCCGCCTCCCGAGATGATGGAGAAGCCGCGCCGGGACAGGGTCTCGGCCACCCGGACGGTGGTGACGTAGGCCCACTCGGACCGCTTGACCCGGGCGCTTCCGAAGATGGAGACGGCCGGCCCGACTTCGCGAAGGGACTCGAACCCCTCCACGAACTCGCTCATGATCCGGAAGACCCGCCACGTCTCGACACCGCTGAAGTCCTCCACGCGCGCTCCCTTCTACGATTTGCGGGAGGTCTTGGCGTAGAACGTCTCGAGGAGCTGGGAGACGCTCTTGCTCCCGCACTTGGGGCATTTCCGGCCCCCCGCTTCGTACTCCTTGTAGGAGAGGATCTCCTGGAACCTGTGGCCGCATTTCCGGCATTCGAAAGAGTAGGTCGGCATGGCGTCACCTCCCTTTGCGGATGTGGGGTTGCGGTATCGAGCTTCCCGCTCATCATAATAGATGCCACAAACGCCGCGGGGAGGGAATAGGGAGCGGAACCGGACCCGCGGATGCCGCGCGGTGGTTTTTCGCGGGGCGGCGGAAGACAATCGCCCCGGCGTGCATCATACTTGAAAACGTCCGTTTGAAGCGGGCGGCGCCGGCAACTTCTTTCCGGCGGCCCGCCGCTTGAACGGTTGGTCACGGAGCGTGTGACGGCAGTTATGGAAAAAGAACCGTTTCTTCAATACAACGAAGTCCTCGTCACCGGCGGGACCGGTTTCGTGGGCCGCCACGTCTGCCGGGCGCTGATCGAGCGCGGGTTCCTCCCCCGGCTGATGGTCCGGGTCGGGTCGGAGGAGCGGATCCCGGAGGATATCCGGGACCGCTGCCGGGTGACGCTCGGGGACGTGACCATCCCGGAGGACGTCGAGAACGCGGCGCAGGGAACGGACGCCGTCGTCCACCTGGTGGGGATCATCCGGGAGCTTCCCGGAAAGGGCGTCACGTTCGAGCGGCTCCACGTCAAGGCCACGCGCAACGTCGTGGAGGCGGCGAGACGGTGGGGGATCGACCGGCTCGTCCACATGAGCGCCCTGGGGGCCCGCGCCGGCGGGCCGACGAAATATTTCGACACGAAGGGGCGCGCGGAGGAAATCGTCAGGGGGTCGGGCCTCGCCTGGACGGTCTTCCGGCCGTCGGTCCTATTCGGCTCCGGGGATGCGTTCGTGAACGAGTTGGCCCGCGTCATCCGCCTGGCGCCGTTCATCCCGGTGCCGGGGGACGGATCGTACCGGCTGCAGCCCGTATATGCCGGGGACGTGGCGAAGGGGATCGCGGAGGCGGTCCTGCGCCCGGACCTGGCGGGGCGCGCCTTCGACGTCGGGGGGCCGGAATGGTTCTCGTACGACGGTCTGCTCGACGCGGTGGCGGCATCCGCGGGCCGGTCCGCCCGGAAGCTTCACGTGCCGCTCTCCCTGATGGAAGGCTTGGTCCGCTTCCTCCAGCGGTTCGAGAAGTTCCCGCTCACCGAGGACCAGCTCGTCATGCTCCTCGGGGAGAACGTCTGCGACCACGAGCCGTTCTACGCGGCGTTCGGGTTCACGCCGACAAGCCTGTCCGGGTACCTTGCCGCCGGGCACGCCGGCCGGCGACCGGGCCTCACCGGAACGGGGGAAGGCGGGAAAGGCTCTTCGCCCGAACTCCCCGCCCGCAAGGCCGCCTGATCCGGTCATCCATCTCCGCCCCACTATTCGAGGAAAAACCGCACGATCCTTCCGGCGACGGAGGCGATCACGACGACGGCGATGATGATCCACGCCCAGTGCTTGAAACCCATCTTTTCCACGACATTCCCTGCTCCCGGCGTCGCCCGCATCCGGCGGGATTCCCAATCTCCTGTTTATCACAAGCCGAAAGATGATGGTTTCCCGGAACGATTTCGATCGAAGCCCCCCGATCCGAACGGGGGGGTCATCCGCGGGAGGCTCAACGCACCGCCGCACCGGCGGGCAGGACCGCGGCAATCATTCCCCGGACGGAATTGGTGAGATAGATCGCGTCGGCATCGGCGAGGTCATCGGGAAAAAGCATCCGCTCCGCGACCCCCCCTCGACGTTCCTTCAGCACGATCCGTCGAGACACGCCGTCCAGCAGGCCGCACGCAAGGGGCGGGGTGAAGAGCCGTCCGTCGATCTCGACGAAGAGGTTCGTGATCGCGCCCTCGGTCAGCTCGCCCCGCTCGTTCAGGAAGAGGACCTCGTCGAATCCCGCGCTTCGGGCCTTGCTCAGCTCCTCGTCGCGGGATACACGATTCGTCGTCTTGTGGCGGACGAACGGGTCGCGCGTGGAGACGGCGACGCCGGAGACGGTGACCCGGAACGGTTTCGCGTCGGACGCCGCCGGGGGAAGAGGGTGGAGTTCGGCCGACGCGTCGCCGTCGCGCCGGAGAAGAAGGCGGACCCTCCGCGCCGGTCCGGCTCTCCGGTCCCGGACGGCTCCCTCCAGGGCGGACAGGATTCTTTCCCGCCGGAACCGGAACCCGAAGTAGCGCGCCGATGCGGCCATCCGCCGCAGGTGCGCGGGCAGGTAACGGAAGCCGGTCCCGGGACTCCATAGGAATGTCTCGAGGAGCTCGAAGTCCACCGGGGGCTCGATGAGGTACCTCCCCTTCTGCGCGATCTCGCGGAACTCGCCGGCCGGCTTCGAGTCCCAGACGATCCCCCCGCCTGATCCGGCCTCCGCCCGGCCGTCCCGCACGGTCGCGGTGCGGATCGCCACGGAGAACGTCATGTCCCCGCCCGGCAGAAGGATCCCGATCGCCCCCGTGTAGACGCCCCGGGGCGCCGGCTCGGTCCGGCGCAGCAGCCGCATCGCGGAGATCTTGGGCGCCCCCGTGACGGAGCCGCACGGGAAGAGGGCCCGGAACAGGCCGGCCGGCGTCGTCCCGGCCTTGAGCCGGCCCGTGACGGTCGACACCATCTGGAGCACGGTGGCGAATCGCTGGACCTCGAACAGGCGGGGGGCGCGGACGGAGCCGGTCCGGCACCCCCGTCCCAGGTCGTTCCGCAGAAGGTCCACGATCATCACGTTCTCGGCCCGGTTCTTCGGGTCGGCCCGCAGCGCCGCCGCGGCGCGGCCATCCTCTCCATCGGTGAGACCACGTGGAGCGGTCCCTTTCATCGATCGGGCCTCGATCCGATCCCCGCGGACGCGGAAGAAGAGCTCCGGCGACTGGGAGACGACGCACACGCGATCGGTCCGCAGGAACGCGCCGTACGCGACCGGCTGGGCAGCCCGCAGCCGCAGATAGAAGGAGAACGGGTCGCCCCGGAGGGGGAACGAAAAAGTCCCCGTCAGGTTCGCTTGGTAGACATCACCTTGCGCGATGGCCCCGCGGATCTCCTCGACCTTCGCGCGGTGGTCCTCTTCCGTGAGAGAGAAGCGGGGGGTTACCGGCGAGGCATCAACCGGGAGATCGCGCGGATCGGGAGGAATAGGCCACGGCGGCACCGGGCGGCCGATCCGTGCCCATCGGCTGCTCAGGTGGTCGTACCGCAGGAATCCGCCGTAGACCCCGAGCCAGACAAGAGGGGAGCCGGTTTCATCGAACGGAGTGGATTCGAAGGCCGATTCGAGAGCGTACCCCGCCTCGTAGGCGGCGAACCCGGCGACCGCGTATCCCCGAGCCTGCCAGGATCCCGCTTCCTCGAGAACGGGGACGACTTCTTCCCGCCGGCGCGCGGCAAGAATCCGTTCGGGGCCGCGCAGCAGATACGAATACCTGTCCCTGACGTCGGGCCGCTGCGTCTCCAGGAGAATCGCGCCCGTCTCTCCGGCTGCGGGAGAAAAGACAAGGGCCGGCGAATGACCCGGCGTCGGTCTCATCACTCCCCGATGATCTTGACGAGGACCCGCTTCCGGCGGCGGCCGTCGAACTCCCCGTAGAAGATCCGCTCCCACGGGCCGAAGTCGAGCTTCCCGTCCGTCACCGCGACGACGACCTCGCGCCCCATCACCTGGCGCTTGAGGTGCGCGTCGCCGTTGTCTTCGCCCGTCCGGTTGTGGAGGTAGCGCGAGACCGGCTCGTGCGGCGCCAAATCCTCCAGCCACCGCTCGTAATCCTGGTGCAGGCCGCGCTCGTCGTCGTTGATGAATACCGACGCGGTGATGTGCATCGCGTTGACGAGGCACAGCCCCTCGCGGATCCCACTTTCCCGGAGCGCCTTCTCGACCTCGTCCGTGATGTTGACGAACGCCATCCGCTTTGGGATCTCGAACCAGAGTTCCTTTCTGCAGCTCTTCATAAGGGTTTCCTTGTGATTTCTTGCTATAGGTTATATTCGGCGTGGTCCGGTGTCCACGGGGCTCTTCCCGTGCGGCTCTCCATCCATTGGCGGAGGAGGCGAGAACGGCCT
>JAMDBZ010000071.1 GCA_023488945.1 Deltaproteobacteria bacterium | reverse complement strand
CCATGATCAGCCCCCACACGATCCCGTTCAGGACTGCGACGGCGACGTTGGAAAGCACGTCTTCAGCGCTCCTCCACCCTCATTCCTTGAACGGACCGATCCCCGGATTCTCCGCGGCTACAGCTTGCCCCGCAGGTCGATCGGAGAGTCGTACATCAGCTTTTCCTTCGGGATCCGCGCGATGACCTTCAGCTTCAGGTCCGGCTGGACCTCCTCCAGGTAGTGGTCATGGAACCCCTGGTGGTCGGTTTCCCGCATGACGAGGTCGCCCTGGGGAGCCCACGGGCCGGCCTTGACCTTCAGCGAGCAGAACGCCTTCATGAAGTCGGCGTTCTTCCTGCTGTCCTTCCAGCCGCTGTGCTCCACGGCCAGCTTGATCATGTACGGAGACGTCCACATGCTCCACATGTGGGAGGCGGTGGCGGTGTTCTTCGCGTCATGCGTGTCCTTCCCGTCGTCGGTGACGCCGCACGCCTTCCGGTAGGCCTTGTCGAACGCCTGCAGTTCCTTGGGGACCTGGCCGGCGTACCGGGGATAGTAACTCAGGTAGTGCGCCCCCGCGGACTCCTTGCCGACCGTCTCCTGGCCGACGCCGTCGGTGCAGCAGATCACCGTGTACCTCTGGAGCCGCTTGTGCAGCCCCAGCTCGACGGTCTGACGCATCACCCCGAGGGCGGGGGCGCCCAGGAACGCGGTGAACAGGACTTGCGAGTCGGGGCTGGCCTTCTGCAGGTAGGGAACGAAGTCGCTGGTGTTCTGCGGGGCGAGGATCGTCTGGGTCTTCCCGCCGGCCCCCTTGATCCGGCTGCCGAACTCCTCCGCCAGGGAGTGGCCCCAGGCGTAGTCGGCGACCAGGAACGTCCAGTTCCTGCCGAGGTTGTCGAACCCCCACTTCCAGCCGGCCGCGGCCTGCATCCGGGCGTGGGTGTGGATGCGCGCGTAGTAGGGCACGGCGTCCTTCCCCGTGAGGGAAGCCGCCATGGCGCCGCCGCCGATGTACGGAACCTTGTACTGCTCGACGATCGGGAAAACGGCAAGCTGGACGCCGGAATGGACCGAGCCCATCACGAAGTCCACCTTGTCCTCGAGGATCAGCTTCTTCACCATGCTGGACGCCCAGGCCGGGTTGACCTTCGTGTCGTAATCGACCAGCTCCACCTTCCGGCCGGCGATCCCCCCCTCGGCGTTCAATTTTGCGACGGCCGCCTTGGCGACCTTCCCCAGCCAGTAGCCGTAGGCGGTCGCTCCCACCGTGTACTCCTGGATCATCCCGATCTTGATCGGCCTCTCCGCCCCGTAGGTAAACGGGGCGAACGGCAAGGACCCGAGGCCAAGCCCCGCCGCGCCGAGGGCCGTGGTCCGGATGAAATCCCTGCGGCTGATTCCCTTGTTCAAGATTCCCTGAGCTTTGCGGTCCTTCTCCCTCTTTTCCATCCCCCCACCTCCCGCAATTTAAGGGTTATTACGGCCGGCCAGAGCACTACCCGTTATTTACGGTTTAATCCACGCGCCCGCGTGGGGCGCGACCAAAGAAACCCATTGAAGAGGTGCCGGTATGGGAACGTCCGCGAGCTTCCAAACCGAGGCCTTCCAAGGGTGCGAGCCGAAGATGACGATGGAGAATATAAATATGTTTTAAATTGTTGTCAACGCATTTGACGCCCGCAGGACCCGCCGGACGGACGGACGAAAACCCGCAGGGCCGGACTCACGGCGTCCCCGCCGCCGACCATGACGGACACGGGCGGGCCGACCGGCATGACGGCCGTCCGACACAACAGGAACCTGTCGGCGAGCCCGGCGGCGGAGAGGTCCAGGGCGGGCCGGCGAAGTCCCGGGGCGAGCCCCAGGACGATGACGGCCGGGGACCAGGCCAGGGCCGTGCACGACGGGGATGCTCATGCCATCCCCGCGTCCTCGGCCGGGACCACACGTTTCCCCGCCTGCGGAGGGCGCCGGCAATCGTCCACGTCACCCCGCCGCGGAACCGCGCCTGGGTCGTTTGTTCGCATCGAGCACTTTCTTCCGGAGCCGGATCCAGGACGGCGTCACCTCGACCAGCTCGTCCTCGTTGATGAACTCGAGGGCCCCTTCCAGGGAGATGATCCTCGGCGGGACCAGCCGGAGCGCCTCGTCGGCGCCGGCCGCCCGGATGTTGGTGAGCTTCTTCTCCTTGGTGACGTTGACGTCCATGTCGACGGGGCGGGAATTCTCCCCGACGATCATCCCCTCGTAGACCGGCACCCCCTCGCCGATGAACATCGTCCCCCGGGGCTGGAGGTGGAAAATGGCGTAGGCCGTCGACCGGCCGGCCCGGTCGGCCACCAGCGCCCCCGCGATCCGTTCCGGGATCGGCCCTTGCCACGGCTCGAACCCGTCGAACAGGTGGTTGAGCAGCCCCGTCCCCCGGGTCTCGGTCAGGAACTGCGAGCGGAAGCCGATCAGGCCGCGGGAGGGGATCCGGTACTCGAGGCGCACCCGCCCCTGGCCGGGGTTGATCATTTTCGTCATCTTCGCCTTGCGGGCCCCCAGGCTCTGCGTCACGGCCCCGAGGTACGCTTCCGGGACATCGACGAAGAGCATCTCGAACGGCTCCATCAGGACCCCGTCGACCGTCCGGGTGACCACCTCCGGCCGCGAGACGGAGAGCTCGAACCCCTCGCGGCGCATCATCTCGACGAGGATCGCAAGCTGCAGCTCCCCCCGGCCCATCACGGTGAAGGCGTCGGTGCCGGAGAAATCCACCCGGAGCGCCACGTTCGCCAGGAGCTCCTTCTCCAGCCGCTCCCGCAGTTGGCGGGACGTGACGAACTTCCCCTCCCGGCCGGCGAAGGGGGAGGTGTTGATGGAGAAAACCATGGACACCGTCGGCTCGTCCACGGCGATCCGCGGGAGGGGGACCGGCCCTTCCGCCTCGGAGATCGTGTCGCCGATCGTCACGCTTGCCGCCCCCGCCACGGCGACGATGTCTCCCGCGAAGGCTTCCGGGACTTCCTGCCGGCCGAGTCCCTCGAAGGCATAGACGGGAGCCGCCTTCACCCGCTGTACGGTGCCGTCCTTGCCGCAGACGGAGACGATCGCACCGGACCGAATCGTCCCCTCGAAGATCCGGCCGATCGCCAGGCGACCGACGTAGTCGCTGTAGTCGAGGTTCGTCACCAGGAGCTGCAACGGCGCCGCGGGGTTCCCCGAGGGCGGTGGGATCCAGGCGAGGATCTTTTCGAAGAGGGGCCGCAGGTCCCGGCCTTCGCCCTTGTTCTTCTCGACGGCGGTGCCGGCCCGCGCGTTGGTCAGAAGGATCGGGAAGTCAAGCTGCTCCTCCGTGGCGTCGAGATCGAAGAACAGGTCGTAGACCTCGTCGACGACTTCGTCGATCCGGGCATCGGGGCGGTCGATCTTGTTGATGACCAGGATCGCCGGAAGGGCCCGTTCGAGCGCCTTTTTCAGGACGAAGCGGGTCTGCGGCAGCGGTCCCTTCGACGCATCGACCAGGAGGAGCACCCCGTCCACCATCTTGAGCGTCCGCTCCACCTCGCCCCCGAAGTCGGCGTGCCCAGGGGTGTCCACGATGTTGATCTTGACCTCTCGATAGACCACGGAGGCGTTCTTCGCCATGATCGTGATCCCCTTCTCCCGCTCCAGGTCGATCGAGTCCATCACGCGCTCGGGGACAGCCTGGTTCTCGCGGAAGACGCCGCTCTGCTTGAGCATCGCGTCGACGAGGGTGGTCTTGCCGTGGTCGACGTGGGCGATGATGGCGATGTTGCGAATCCCGGATGCCTTCATGGGGTGCGGCCGTTGGGGAAAAGATTACTTGAAGGATCGATCGAAGAGCTGCTTGATCGCGCGCTTCCCGTTCTCTTCGAGGAACCGGGTCCCCGTGCCGGTGAAGTGAGGGTGGCGGATCACAGGCTCGTCGGGGCCGGTCGCGTCGACCCACCGGTCGTCTTTCCACGTGAACCAACGGTCCTTCCCCTGGTCGAAGACGAAAACCGGCTTGTTGCAGATCTTGGCGAACTCGGGGGCCCAGCCGGTACCGCCCCGGACGGTCCCGTCCGGGTTGATCCAGCCGACGACGTAGATCTCCCGGCCGGAGCTGACCTGGTACCAGATCGTCTGGAGGACCTTCCGGATCAGCGGGGCGTCGCTGAACGTGCGGTTGAGCAGCTTCGAGACGTACGCAAGGCTCACGTCCCCCTTGAGAAGCTCTTCGCGGGAGAGGAACCGCACCCCCCGGGCGCGCGCGATCTTGTGTCCCTCGAAGGTGAAGTTGACTTCCTCGATCCCGTGCGCCTCCGCCCGGGCGCCGAACTCCGCCTCCGCCCCCTGGGCCCCCCCGCTGTAGAGGATGCATTCCTCCCTGTTCGGCATGACCGTCTCCTCGTGGTCTGAATTGTACAGGTCGGTTTTACCATACCACGGTCCGGCGCCCGCAATCTCAAGGCCAGGCCGGCCTGCTCCCTTCTCCGCCCCGGATCGCCGAGCTTCGAAGATTCGGGAACGATGTTTTGGAAATATGCGAATCCTTTTATCATGAGCCCTGGCCCTTTTTCGGCCTGCGGCAGGAAGAGGGGATTCCCGGCAAACGCCGGACCCCCCAGTTCAACAGGAACGCCGCAAGGATGGCGATCCCGACGATCGCGTATTTCATGGCTTGCCTCCCGGTCGGACAGGGTCAGGGGCAACCATGTCTCTTGAGCGACAGGCTTTTCTCGACCGCCTCGGCGAGCGTCATTCTGACGTTCGACGAGCCCGCCTGCGGCACGGACGTCCTCCGTGTAGAACCCCGGGGCGCGGGCACCGAGGATCAAGGCGACCCGCCGGACGACGGTTGTCTTGCCGCACCCCGGGGGGCCCGTAAGAAGGATCCTGCGGTGCATTCCCCGCCTGCCCTCATTCCGATCGAGGCCCTGTCGCGCCGGCGATCCGGTTTCGATAAGATACGGACATTATGGCCCACACGCCCACGCGCGAAGAAGCATGGACGATCCTGACGGATCATGTCAAAAGTCCCAACCTGATATCGCACGCCCTGGCGGTCGAGGCCGTCATGCGCCATATCGCCCGGAAGAGGGGAGCGGACGAGCAACTGTGGGGCATCATCGGGCTTGTCCACGACGTGGACTACGAAGAACATCCCGATGAACACCTTCGCCACGCGCCGGAGATGCTCCGGCGCCAAGGGTGGCCCGAGGAGCACATTCGAGCGGTCGTTTCCCACGGATGGGGGATCTGCACGAACGTCGAGCCGGTCAACGACCTGGAAAAGACGCTTTTCGCGATCGACGAACTGACGGGGCTGGTGTCCGCGGCGGCGCTCGTGCGGCCGTCGCGGAGCGTCCTGAACCTCCCCGTCAAGAGTGTCCTCAAGAAGTGGAAGGACAAGGCGTTCGCCGCGGGCGTGGACCGTTCGGTGATCGAGAAAGGCGCCGCGCTGATGGGGGTCTCGCTCGAAGAATTGATCGCCGACACGATCGAAGGCATGCGGACCGTCGCCGAACGGATCGGCCTGAAGGGAAACCTCTAACCCGCATTTCTCACCGGGGTTCGTCGCGAGACGGTGGAGACGGGCGTGGATACAAGGCGCGCGAACTTCGGGCACCGCAGGCGTAGTGGACACTCCGTCGAGGAGCACGAAGGAGCGCAACGCAGTAGACATGCCCGTATCCGCCGGCGCAGCAGAAGCCTTGAAAGAAATAGGGTTACGCCGCCGGGCTGATGGCAACCTGGAATCCCAGGTTTTTCAGCTTCCTTACCAAGCGAGTGGCGGCCTTCGTTTTGTCGATTCGGTCGTAATGCTCGGAACCGAGGTC
>JAMDBZ010000026.1:14978-80522 GCA_023488945.1 Deltaproteobacteria bacterium | reverse complement strand
GTAGATGGCTGCTGGGAGAACCCTCGTGAGCACTATGGGGTACCCGTTTGGGGAATCCCCGCCATTAGGCTCGAGGCAGCTCCCCGACGACCGGACCATCGCAATGCGGTACCCAACCCGCGCATAGAAGTATGATGAACCGTCGTCAACAGCACCGCTTCCGATTTCCCCCTTGACAGGCCGGTCAGTCATAGAAGTGCTGCATTTCATAATTACGGCTGCATTCGAGCGCCGCTGCATCCGCGCCGGCGGAGTACGCGCTCCCTCGCCGTACTCAACGGTACGCCTCGGTCGCGCGCCTTGCCGGACGCGGCGCATCGACGCTCTCGGTGCGGTCTCGAAATGAAATACGTCGCCGTAATTATGAAGTGCAGCACTTAGAACTCCGGCAGCCAGGGAAAGAGGTTGAAGGCCAGGTGGAGCGCGGCCGGCGCCCAGAGAGTCCCGGTCCTCTTTCTCGCCCAGCCGAAGACGAGGCCGGGGAACAGCGTCAGCGCCCGGTACGGCGTCGGCCGGATGACGAGATGGGCCGCCGCGAACAGGACCGCCGTGGCGACGGCGGGCGCGATCCCCGCCTCCTCGAAGGCGTCGTACAGGTATCCGCGGAAGAAGACCTCCTCCGGGAGGGCGGCCAAGAGGAGCTGCCCGAGGAGGAACTCCCCGAACGGCGGCAGCGGGCCGGCATACGGAAGGAGCGCGGGCGGGAGCGGGAGGCGGCGGTAGATGAGGAAGACCAGCGCGCCGCCGGCGGCCAGACCCGCCGTCAACAGGGCGCTCCGGCGAGGGTCCGGGATGCGGATCCAGGCCGGCGGCCACCGCCGGGCATATCGAAAGAGCGGGGTGTAGAGAAAGAGCGCGGCCGCCGCGATCTCCGGGGACAGGAGCGGGGACCGCACGGCCGGCGCGGCCCACCCGGCGAGCCGGACGAGGAGAAGGACACCCCCGAGGAGGAGGACCGGCCGGACGGGGATGGGGGACGTGCGGCTCACGGGGCTCCCTCCGGGGAGGCGCTTCGGGTCAGGCGACGGGCCGGATCCGGGTGAAGAGTTCGGGGAAGCGGTCGATCGTGAAGTCGGGCGGGGCCTTCGCGAAGCCGGCCGCGCCGAGGCCGTACGTGACGCCGCAGGTCGCCGCCCCCGCCCCTCTCCCGGCGAGCACGTCGTTCGGGGAGTCGCCCACCATCAGCGTCTCCCGGGGGGATGCTCCCATCGATTCCATGACCCGCAGGAGCCCCGCCGGGTCGGGCTTCTTCGTCTCGAAGCTGTCGCCGCCGCGGACCTCGGCGAAGTGCGACGCGAGCCCCAGGCCGGACAGGATCGCCCGGGTCATCGCGACCGGCTTGTTCGTGAGCACCGCCATTCGATACCGGTCCCCCCAGGCCGCGAGCGCCTCGGCGACCCCCGGGTAAGGGACGGTCGTGTCGAGCAGGTGCTGCGAATAGTGGGACAGGAATGTCGAGAGGACCCCCTCCACGACTCCGTTCTCCCCCGGCGGGATCGACCGCCGGATGAGCATGGTGGCGCCGTCCCCGACGTAGGAGTAGACGACCGGGTTCGGGAGGGCGGGAAAACCGAACGCCGCGAGGGCGAAGTTGACGGAGGAGGCCAGGTCGTCCTTCGAGTCGACGAGCGTCCCGTCCAGGTCGAACACGATCAGGCGGGCGGTCCGGGTCATTGCGGTCGTGATCTCCCTGGCTGCAATGTTTCACTCAGGCGGCACCTGATTATTGTAGAGGAAATTTCGCTTCCCCGTCTGAACTCAAAGCGGACATTCGAATCCCGGACGATCCGGCGATCGGCTCCTGGTTCTTAAATGGAAACGTGCGGAATAATGTCCGATGGTCAGTTTTTGCGCGCGGTGCGAGCGGTCTCCGTGCTCGGGCTGCGGCCTTTTGACGGGCCTTCGCACCTGCGCGCGGAGCCCGCCGGGCCGCGCCGGGCGATTGACTCCGTATCCCGTATGAGATACATTGTGGTTGAAAGTAAGCAAGGAGGTGGATCATGGCCAAGACCGCGATGATCCGGGCCAGGACCGACGAGAAGCTCAAGGACCAGGTGGAGACCATCTTCCACAAGCTCGGGATGACGACCACCGAGGCGATCAACCTGTTCTACCGCCAGGTCAAGGCCCACAGGGGATTGCCCTTCCTGGTGCGGCTTCCCAACGCCGAGACACGAAGGACCTTCGAGAAGACTGACCGCGGCGAGGACATCCACACCTACAAGTCAGCTGACGAGATGTTCCGGAAGCTGGGTATCTGATGCCGCTGGCGTCGAGGACGACGGGGCGGTTCGAGAAGGACGTCAAGCGGATGCAGCGCCGCGGGAAGGACATGAGCAAATTGCGGCGCATCATGGAAAAGCTGATTGAACAGGAACCGCTGGAGCCCCGCCATCGAGATCATCCCCTCGTCGGCAACTACGTCGGCCGCCGGGAATGCCACATCGAGCCGGACTGGCTGTTGATCTACCGGCTCGGTCCGGACTGGATCCTGTTCGAGACCTCGGGGACGCACGCCGACCTGTTCGAATAACCGCTCCTCGCAGGCGTCCGCGCACGCGCCCGTCGCCGACCGGCGACCGTATACCTGGGCAAGCTATACGAATGCACCGACGGTGTCTGCACGAAGCACATTTTCGCGGGCGGGAACAGGATCGTTTCGAAATACCCCACGGTGATCTACTATTACCACACCGATCATCTGCGCAGTTCCACTGTAGTGTCCGGTCGAAACGGGGGTGACTTCAGAAGGAGATTTTTCTTGCCGTCGGTTTTACCCATCGTTAGTATTATGCAATCATCTACGAAAAAGAATATCCGAATGTTATCGTTTTGTTCCCCACAACACCTCAGCAGCGAGATCGTCAATATCCGTTCCATCATAGAGCGAGGAACCCATGAGAACCACCGGCAAGGTGATTCCCCGGATCGTCGTTGCACTGGCGGTGCTAACCATCCTTTTCTCTTCGGCACCTGCTTCTGCCACAGATACCCTCACGCTGATGAATGTATCGAGGAACTGGAGGATCTGCCGCTTCTCGCGGGCGTTAAGCTTCTCGATCTGAGCGAGCCGCCGCTGGAGGCGGCTGCTGCCGGCCCTGGCCGCCTTCCGGATCGGCGTCGCCCCCATCAGCTCGTTGATGGTCACGTTCAGGACCTTGGCCAGTTCGGGTAGGATCGACGACGGGGGATGCTGGGTCTCGTAGTAGGCGAGGTTGCGCCTCGAGATGCCCACCTCCGCGGCGAGCTCGGCCAGGTTCTCCATCAGCACGTTGCCGATGTACGACATCTTCGCCGTCTGCCCGTCCCCTTTCCGGTAAAGCCGGGCCTGCGGGTCGGTCGTGGATGCATGCGTGTCGTTCCTTCGCTTCTGCCCTTTGAAGTCCACCGCGTCGTTGCGGCCTGCGGGGGGCTTGGGGTCCTCGTCCCTGGTGACGGTCGAACCGCTTATCAGTCTGGAATCCTGTAAACTTCCATATGCCCTTATGGGTTGACAGCGTATTCCCTTTCGGAAAAAATACGTACATCTGTTGTGTTGTCGAGGGGGCATGGCGGACTTCTTCGGGAAAATCCGGGACGAGGCGATGTCCGGGCGCGGGATCGGCGCAGAGGACGCGTTGGCCGTGCTGGGGCTTCCGGGAGAAGACCTGTGGCGGCTCCTTTCCGTCACCGACGCGGTCCGCCGGGCGTTCAAGGGGGACGCGATCCGGCTCTGCTCCATCGTCAACGCGAAGTCCGGCCTCTGCTCGGAGGACTGCTCCTTCTGCTCCCAGTCGCGGCGCTCGCAGGCGAACGTCGAGAAGTACCCGCTGATCGACGAGGAGGCGATCCTGGCGGCGGCCCGGGATGCGAAAGCGCGCGGCGCGCGGGAGTTCTCCATCGTCGGCTCGGGCCTCGCGATGCGGAACCGGAAGGAACTCGCCCGCGTCGGGAATGCCGTCGAGCGGATCCGGAACGAACTCGGGCTGGAGACCTGCGTCAGCGTGGGGCTCCTGTCGGCCGACGACATCGCGTACCTGCTGTCGCGGGGCTTGCGGTCGGTCCACCACAACCTCGAGACGTCGCGCCGCTTCTTCCCGTCGATGTGCACGACGCACGATTACGAGGAGGACGTCCGCGCGGTCCGGGCGGCGAAGGCCGCCGGGGCGTGGGTCTGCTGCGGCGGGATCTTCGGGATCGGGGAGACGGACGCGGACCGGGTCGCGCTGGCGATGGAGCTGCGGGCCCTCGACGTCGACTCCATCCCCCTCAACTTCCTCAACCCGATCGCCGGCACCCCCCTCGAGGGAACGCGGTGCCTCACGCCGATCCTCTGCCTCAAGATCATCGCGATGATGCGGCTCTGCCACCCGCAGCGGGAGATCATCGTCTGCGGAGGCCGGGAGGTGAACCTCCGGGACCTGCAGGCGCTCATGTTCGCCGCGGGGGCGACCGGCACGATGGCGGGGAACTACCTGACGACCGCGGGTCGCCCCGCCGAAGAGGACGTGCGGATGATCGGCGACCTCGGGCTCACCGTCCGCCCCGCCTGATGGACCTCTCCTCCCTGTCCGGCGAGATCGCGGCGCTCAAGGCCATGGGCCGCTACCGCTTTCTGCGGACCGTCTCCGGCCCGCAGGAGGCCACGATCGCGATCGACGGAAAGGTTCGACTCAACTTTTCCTCGAACAACTACCTGGGGCTCGCCAACCATCCCGCGGTCGTCGCGGCGCTGTCCGACTATGCGGAACGCTACGGCGTGGGCTCGGGCGCATCCCGGCTCATCTGCGGGCACATGGAGCCTCACGCGGAGCTCGAGGAGGCGGTGGCGCGGCTCAAGGGAACGGAGAGCGCCCTCTCCTTCAGCGCCGGGTACATGGCCAACCTCGGGATCCTCTCCACGCTCGGAGACTTCGACGCGGCGATCTTCTCGGACGAGTTGAACCACGCCTCGATCGTCGACGGCTGCCGGCTGGCGCGGGCCGACGTGGCGGTCTACCGGCACGGCGACGTCTCTCACCTCGAGGACCTCCTGAAACGGTCGAAGGCGAACCGGAAGATCGTGGTGACCGACGGCGTCTTCTCGATGGACGGCGACATCGCCCCGCTGCCGGGCATCGTCGAGGTGAAGGACCGGCACGGGGCGATCCTCGTCGTCGACGACGCGCACGCCACGGGGGTCCTTCCGCCCGCCGGCCGTGGCACGGCCGACTTCTTCGGGCTGTCGGGGCGGGTGGAGATCCAGATGGGGACCTTCTCCAAGGCGCTCGGGACCTACGGCGCCTACGTCGCCTCGTCGCGGGAGATCGTCGATTACTTCATCAACCGGTGCCGCCCCTTCATCTTCAACACGGCCCTGCCTCCCGCCATCGCCGGGGCGGCCACGCGCGCGATCCGGCTCCTGTCGGAGGAACCGGAGCGGCTTGCCTCGCTGTGGCGGAACCAGGGGGCGTTCCGCAGCGAGATGGCGATCCGGGGGCGGACGGTATCCTCGCCGACGGCGATCGTCCCGATTGTCGTGGGGAGCGACGCCGACACGATGGCGGTGTCGGGGGCGCTCTACGAGCGGGGTGTCTTCCTGCACGGGATCCGGCCGCCGACGGTCCCGGAAGGAACGGGACGGCTCCGGCTGACGCTCATGGCTACGCACACCGCGGAGATGATCGAGACGGCGGCGGCGCGGATCGACGAGGCGCTCTCGGAGCGCGGGCTGTGAGCGGCGGACCCTCCCGTCGAATCGCCCCGGCATCCGGCCTGCGCTTGATGCATTCCCCTCCGCTCCGCTCCGCCGGGCGTCCCTGCCCGGCTTCGCTGCCGTTTCGCTTGCTCCGGCGTCCTGCCTCCGCTGCGCTCCACAGGCCGCTGCGGGGAACGCATCTGCGCGCGCTTGGCCGGATGCCGGGATGAACCGGACCGACGATCTGCGCCGCCGGGACAAGGCGGCGATCTGGCATCCCTTCACCCAGATGGCCGACTGGGAGGCGGACGCGCCGCTCATCATCGAGCGGGGCGAGGGGAACTACCTCGTCGACACGGACGGGAACCGGTACTTCGACGGCGTCTCGTCGCTCTGGGTCAACCTCTTCGGCCACCGCCGGAAGGAGATCGACGAGGCGGTGCGCGCCCAGCTCGACCGGCTGGCCCACTCGACGTTCCTGGGGCTCTCCCATCCCCCCGCCATCGAGCTGGCGACGGCGTTGCGGGCGGTCGTTCCGCCGGGTCTCACCCGGGTGTTCTACTCGGACAACGGCTCCACGGCGATGGAGATCGCCATCAAGATGGCGTTCCAGTTCTGGCGGCAGAAGGACGGGGGAGCGGGGCGGACGGAGTTCCTGACGCTCTCCGAGGCGTACCACGGCGACACGATCGGCTCGGTCTCCGCGGGCGGGATCGACCTCTTCCACAAGATTTTCCGGCCGCTGCTGTTCACGACGCGCCGGATCCCGGCGCCGCACTGCTACCGGTGCCCGTACGGTCTCGCCCGGCCGTCGTGCGGGCTCCACTGCGCCGGCCGGATGGAGGAGGAGGTCCGGCGGCGGAAGGAGACGCTCGCCGCCGCGATCGTCGAGCCGCTCGTGCAGGGCGCGGCCGGGATGCTGATGATGCCGGAGGGGTACCTGGCGCGGCTGCGCGCCGTGACGCGCGAGTGCGGCGTGCTTCTGATCTGCGACGAGGTGGCCACGGGGTTCGGCCGCACGGGGACGCTGTTCGCCTGCGATCAGGAAGGCGTTGCGCCCGACATCATGGCGGTCGCGAAAGGGCTCACCGGCGGCTACCTCCCCCTGGCGGCCACGCTGACGACGGAGGAGGTGTACCGCGGCTTCCTGGGCCGCTACGAGGAGTTCCGGACCTTCTTCCACGGCCACTCCTACACGGCCAATCCGCTGGGGTGCGCCGCCGCCCTGGCGACGCTTTCGATCTTCGAGCGGGGCGACGTCCTCCCGCACGTCCGCCGGATCTCCGCGGTGATGGCGGATGAGCTCGGCGGGCTGCGCGATCACCCGCGCGTGGGCGACATCCGGCAGAAGGGGTTGATGGCCGGGATCGAGCTCGTCGCGGACCGCGCGGCGAAGGCGCCGTTCCCGCCGGCCCGCAAGACCGGCCAGCGGGTGATCCGGAAGGCGCGGGAGAAAGGGGTCATCCTGCGGCCGCTCTCGGACGTCATCGTCCTGATGCCGCCGCTGTCATCCACCGGGGAGGAGATCCGGAATCTCGTCGCGACGGCCGCCTGGGCGATCGACGCCGCCCTCGCGGAAATGTAAAAGCCGGCGGGTGGGAGAACGGGGATGGGACGCGGGATCCTGGTCACGGGGACGGATACGGGGGTCGGCAAGACGTTCGTGGCCTCCCTGCTTGCCCGGCGGTTGCGGGCGGAGGGGGTCCGCGTCGCGCCGTTCAAGCCGGTCGAATCCGGGTGTCCGGCGGGGCCCGACGGGGAACCGCATCCCGCCGATGCCGCGGCGCTGCGCGACGCGGCGGCGCCGGGAGCGCTCCTCTCCTCGGTCTGCCTTTATCCTTTGCAGGCCCCGCTGTCGCCGCACCTGGCCGCCGAGCGCGAGAGGGTCCGGATCGACCTCGGCCGCATCAAGGCCGCCGTCGCGGACGGGACGGCGCGCGCGGACGTCGCGCTCGTCGAGGGCGCCGGGGGGATCGCCGTCGAGATCGTCGTGGGGTACACGTTCGCGGACCTCGCCCGGGATCTCGCGCTGCCGGCGCTCGTCGTGGCGGAGAACCGGCTCGGCGTCCTCAACCACCTGCGCCTGACGCTCTCGTACCTGGAGCGTGCGGGGGTTCCGCTCCTCGGGGTCGTCCTGAACGACCGGTCCGCCGGCGAGTCTCCCGTCCGGGAGACGAACGAAGCCGAGGTCCGGAGGATTGCGGGAAGCGCGTTCCTGGGCCGTCTTCCCTTCGGACCCGCCGGCTTGCCCGACCGGATATTTCTGCGGTTCCGCGAAATTGTCCTCCCGCAGGAGCCGTCCCGTTTTCTATAATCACAGAATGCCGCCGGAACGGAAGAACCGCGTCTGGCTCAAACCGCTCCTCTTCCTGGCCGCCTTCGCCGCCTTCATAGGGATCCTTTACGCGACCGGCGCCGTCCGGTTCTTCATGGACAAGGAGGAGCTGCGCCGATTCATCGGTTCGTTGGGGACCTGGGGGTTTGCCGGGTTCATCCTTCTGCAGGTGGTCCAGGTCGTCGCGGCGCCGATTCCGGGAGAGGCGACCGGGCTTCTGGGAGGGTACCTCTACGGCCCCTTCCTCGGCACGGTGCTGTCGACGGTCGGGCTGACGATCGGGTCCTACATCGCTTTCGCGCTGTCCCGGATCTTCGGAAGACCGCTGACGGAGCGGTTCGTGGACAAGGGGACGATGGAGCGGTTCGACTACCTGCTCCACCACAAGGGCGCGTTCCTGATCTTCCTCCTCTTTCTCGTCCCGGGATTCCCGAAGGATTTCCTCTGCTACATCCTCGGTCTCGGGCACCTGTCGACGCTGGAGTTTCTGGCGATCGCGACCTCGGGGAGGCTGCTCGGCACGGCGATGCTGGCGCTGAGCGGCCATTTCCTGAGGGACAAGGACTATTTCCCCCTCTTCTTCATCGCGGGAATCGCCATCGTGGCCGCCTTCGCGGCCTTCGCCTGCCGGGAGAAGCTGGAGCGGACGTTCCGGGGCTGGAGCGAGAAGCGCCGCAGGAAATGAGGCGCGGACCGATCACCCGGCCCGCGGCGGTTTCCTCCTCCGGTCGGCAACCCAGACGACCGCGAAGCTCACGAAGTAGAGCCCCAGCAGCGGCATCGTCATCAGCGTCATGTTGTAGACGTCCGGCGTGGGGGTGATCACCGCGGCCATGACCGTGCAGAAAAGGATCGCGTGCCGCCACCGGTCCCGGAAGAAGGAGGGCTTGAGCCACCCGATCCGGGCGAGGAAGAAGGAGACCAGCGGCGCCTCGAAGGAGAAACCCAACGCCAGCATCATCATGCCGCAGAAGGAGATGAACCGGCGGGCCGAGATGAGCGCCCTGACCTCCTCCGACTCGAACCCGACGAGGAAGCCGATGCCCGCCGGCAGCAGGACGAAGTAGCCGAGGAGGATCCCCGAGACGAAGAGCGCCGTCGCGATCGCGATCACGGGAGTTCCCCACCGGCGCCACTCCGGGATCCACCGCGCCGTGGCCGCGCGCCACAGCATCCAGGCTCCCGCGGGGATGGACAGGGTGATGCCGCAGTACAGGGCGAGCGAGGCGAGGGCGAGGAACCCCTCCGCGGGGTTGTAGGCGACGAGCTTCCGCCCCAGGAGACGGATGAGGACGTTCAGGATCGGCTCGGCCGCGAAGAAGCAGGCGACGCTTAAGCCCAGCACGAGGAGGACGTAGACGGCGATCCCCCGGCGTGCCTTGTCCAAGGCGTCCAGGGTGTCGGCGATGCGCTCCTTCACGGTCCCCGGTGCGGACGTTTCCATTCCCGTTGTTATAGTATATGAGCGGCCGAACGGAAAGCGGAGGGGAGGGGATGCGCGTCACGGTGCCGGGGTATGTCCGTCGCAACGGCGTCCGTTGCGGCTCCGCGGCGATGCGGAACATGCTCGCGTTCCGGGGGATCGCAAGGCGGAACACGAACCGCGGTTCGTATGGGTTGAGCCAGATTGCGCGCCGGAACGACTGCTCCGACCGCGAGCTCAAAACCGCAGGGTCGCCTTCAACCGAGCCGGGTGCAGAAGAAGGCTCAGCCCCTCCGCCACGCTTCCGACGACGATATCGGCGCCGAGAAGGGCATCCACCGCGCACCCCTCGCCTCCCGATACGGCGATCCCGATCCTCGCCGCCTTGAGCATCCTCCGGTCGTTATTCCCGTTGCCGATGGCGATCACCCTCTCCGCCCCCAGTTTGTTCACATAATCCTCCTTCTGCAGGTCGTGCCCGACGCCGGCGAGGAGATGGAGGGAGCAACTCACTCCCTTCATCTCGGAACGGACCGCGCCGAACGTATCGGACGTCACGATATGTATTCTCAGGACCCTTGCGAGGAGGTTCAACTGGTCTTCGACGCCGGCAGGCGACGAGCTTCCGCCCCAGGAGACGGATGAGGACGTTCAGGATCGGCTCGGCCGCGAAGAAGCAGGCGACGCTTAAGCCCAGCACGAGGAGGACGTAGACGGCGATCCCCCGGCGTGCCTTGTCCAAGGCGTCCAGGGTGTCGGCGATGCGCTCCTTCACGGTCCCCGGTGCGGACGTTTCCATTCCCGTTGTTATAGTATATGAGCGGCCGAACGGAAAGCGGAGGGGAGGGGATGCGCGTCACGGTGCCGGGGTATGTCCGTCGCAACGGCGTCCGTTGCGGCTCCGCGGCGATGCGGAACATGCTCGCGTTCCGGGGGATCGCAAGGCGGAACACGAACCGCGGTTCGTATGGGTTGAGCCAGATTGCGCGCCGGAACGACTGCTCCGACCGCGAGCTCAAAACCGCAGGGTCGCCTTCAACCGAGCCGGGTGCAGAAGAAGGCTCAGCCCCTCCGCCACGCTTCCGACGACGATATCGGCGCCGAGAAGGGCATCCACCGCGCACCCCTCGCCTCCCGATACGGCGATCCCGATCCTCGCCGCCTTGAGCATCCTCCGGTCGTTATTCCCGTTGCCGATGGCGATCACCCTCTCCGCCCCCAGTTTGTTCACATAATCCTCCTTCTGCAGGTCGTGCCCGACGCCGGCGAGGAGATGGAGGGAGCAACTCACTCCCTTCATCTCGGAACGGACCGCGCCGAACGTATCGGACGTCACGATATGTATTCTCAGGACCCTTGCGAGGAGGTTCAACTGGTCTTCGACGCCGGCCAGCAACTTGCCGTCTACGGACAAGGTTCCCGTGAAATCGGAAACCAGATGCTCGGCCCGGACCGCGCCAAAACCCGGGATCTTGATTATTGGCTGCACGATTCGGAGATATCGACGCGGGGAGCATGCACACTTGACGTTTAGCGCGTCGCGTTATATGCTGGGCGCATGATCAAGTCGTTCAAGGATCGAGAGGCGGAGCGGGTATACGGGCGCCAGTTTTCGCGCAAGCTTCCTCACGACATTCAGCGGATCGCGCTCCGGAAATTGCGGATGATCAACAACGCGGTCTCGATCAACGATTTGCGGATGCCGCCGGCGAACCAAATGGAAAAACTCTCCGGGGACCGGGCCGGACAATACAGCATCCGCATCAACGATCAATGGCGAATTTGTTTCAGGTGGAAAGACGGTGACGCATACGATGTGGAGATCACGGATTATCACTAGGAGAATGCTGCCATGAAAAAGGACAAGCTGTCGCCTGTTCATCCCGGCGAGGTGTTGCTGGAGGAGTTTTTGAAGCCGATGGGTCTCAGTCAGAACCGGCTGGCGCTGAGCATCGGGGTTCATCCGCGGCGGATCAACGAGATTGTTTTGGGGAAGCGCCGCATTTCGGCGGAGACGGCTTTGCGCTTGGGGCGCTATTTCGGGGTGTCTGCCCAGTTCTGGATGGGATTGCAGGCGGAGTACGACCTAGATGTTGCGTCGGATGAATTGGGAGAGCGATTACAGCAGGAAGTGAAAGTTCGGGCCAAGGCCAGTTAGAAGTTGTTCGGCAGCTAACTACGGCTTGAAGCTGGCGGCCCGCTTGGGATAAGGCCTGGGCGTCCGCAGCTTAAGCCGGGCGTTATATGGCCGGTCCCGGCGAAACAAAAGCGCGGTTGATTCCGACGACATCGGTATGGTAAGCGAAATTCGATTATCGGGCGATGGAGTTCGCCCCAAACGCCTGTCGCGATAAGACGTGGGAAGAGGTTTCGGGGGCGAGCCGTTACCGAGCCGCCAGTTGGTTTCGCGAGCGGCGCCGGTATTGCGGTCAGGATTGACAGGCCGACCTCGACGTTGGTAATATGACTATGGTCATGTGACTACTTTTGAGGGTACGCCGGATGAAAATCTCCGCGGGCCAATTCAAGGCGCAATGTCTGAAATTGATGGACGAGGTCAAGACCCGCCACGAGGAAATCGTCATCACGAAACGGGGTAAGCCGGTCGCAAGACTTGTCCCTTACGAGGAAACGCCGGTTCCGATCCACGGGTTCATGAAAAACACGGTGATGATCCTTGGGGACGTCGTCTCCCCGGTAGGCGAGAAGTGGGATGTCGAATCCTGAGAGGGCCTTGCTTCTCGACACCCACGTATGGCTATGGCTCATGAGCAGGGAAGGGAACATGAAGCCCTCCGCCATCAGGGCCATCGCGGAAGCGGCGTACCATGGTCTTGTCCTGGTGTCGGCCATATCGGCCTGGGAAGTGGCGATGCTCGTGGCCAAGGGGCGAATCCGGCTGTCGAAGGACTGTTTGTCGTGGGTTAACGAGGCGCTGCGAGCGCCGGGACTTGCGTTGATCCCCCTGACCCCGGAGATCGCCGTGGAGAGCAGCCGTCTGCCGGGGGCGTTCCACGGGGATCCGGCCGATCGGATTCTTGTCGCTACGGCCCGTCGGGAAGGGGCGATCCTCCTCACGCGGGATGAAAAGATCCTTGCCTACGGCAAGGCGAAACACCTATTCGTGATGATGGTTTAACAGGAACAGTTCCGACGCCCGAATGCCGCGCGCCTGCGCCGCCAACCCCGTCGCGGTGGTCATGCCGTGTCACCGTGTCATTCGAGGCGACGGCAGGCCGGGCGGGTATCGCTGGGGCGTCGAACGCAAGCGCGTGCTCCTCGTTCGCGAGCGCCAAGGCCCGGCGTTGCGCGCCGAGGGCTCGCCGACCTCCCGATATCGGACGAAGACGTCCGGAGCCCGCGGGAAGGAGTGAGCGGAGCCGACGGCATGGACGGGACCCATTCAGGCACGCACTTGCGCCGGTAGAGTATATGAGCGGCCGAACGGAACGCGGGGAGGGGAGGGGATGCGCGTCACTGCCCGCCTTGACAGTCAAAGCGGTAATGTGGCACTTGAATACGAGAAAACCCGTCACCGAATGGAGGAGCAATGTGCAGGTTCTTGAATTTTGAGGGGCGCGTTGCGGTGGTTACCGGCGGCGCGCGCGGTATCGGGTTGGCGATCACCCGCGCCTTGATCGATCACGGCGCCGGCGTGCATGTCTTCGATGTGGCCCCGGGAGAGCCTGGCGATGAGGTTCCGTATCGGTTCCATCAGGTCGATATCAGCGATCCCGCCGATGTCGCGGACGCCGTTGCGAAGTTGCCGGCTCATGTCTCGCTGCTGGTCAATAACGCCGGCATTACCCGCGACCGCAGCGTGATCAACATGAGCGACGACGAGTGGCATTCGGTGCTTTCGGTGAACCTGACGGGAGCTTTCAACGTCGTGCGGGCATTGGCGCCCGCCATGCGGAAAGCCGGTTACGGGCGGATCGTCAACATCACCTCCATCAACGGAATCCGCGGCAAGTTCGGCCAGGCGAACTACTGCGCGTCCAAGGCGGGCCTGATCGGGCTGACCAAGACGCTGGCGCGGGAGCTCGGGCCCAAGGGAGTGACGGTCAACGCTGTCGCGCCCGGCATGGTCATGACCCGAATGGCCCTGGGACTGCCCGCGGAGACGATTTCCAAGGCCAAGGCCGAGAGCGTCCTGCCGGAGTTGGCCACGCCCGAGGATGTCGCCAATGCCGTATTGTTCCTGCTTTCCGATGCGGCTCGCATGATTACCGGCGAGGTGATCCGGGTCGATGCCGGGCAGTACATCTGACGAAATCATCGCCGCGCCCCGATCCAAACGAGTGCACCGTCTCGCAAATACCTTGGCATTCGAGCGCCGCTGCATCCGCTCCAGCGGAGTACGCGCTCGTTCGTCGTACTCTCCCAGTACGCCTTCCCTTGCGCGCCGAAGCACGGCGCGGCGCATCGACGCTCTCGGTGCGTCAAGCTATTTACGAGACGGTACAATAGGCTTCCGGCAGGAAAACGCGCTGACTGAAACTGAAAAGGAACAGGGGAAATGACACCTGAAAAAGCAGATCGGAATGCCCGGGCACCGCGGATCGATTTTCACGTTCACCTGGGGGTATACACTCATCACCACACGTGGGTCACGGAGTGGATGAAGCAAAATCACCCTGTGGGGTACGAGGAATATATTCGCCGCTATGATGACCCGGGAGCTTTTGAAGACCTGCTGTCGGCTGAGGGGGTTGATTATGCCTGCGTCCTGGCGGAGTTGAGCCATGTGACCACGGGGGTATGCACCAATGAGCAGGTGCGTAAGTTTTGCCAGGGCAGGCCCAGGCTGATCCCTTTTTGCGACCTGAATCCACACCTGTACACCGATCTGGGGGACGAGCTACGCCGAAAAGTCGAAGACGAGGGCTTCCGTGGGTTGAAGCTCTACCCCCCGTACCAGCATTATCACCTCAACGACCAGAGGATTTACCCGCTGTACCAGGCGGCGGAGGATCTGGGCATTCCCGTCCTGATTCATACCGGGTCTTCGGTTTTCAAGGGCTCCCGGATGAAGTACGGCGACCCTCTTGACCTGGATGATGTGGCCGTCGATTTCCCCCGGCTGAATCTGGTCATGGCCCACTCGGGTCGAGGGTTCTGGTATGACCGGGCCTTTTTTCTGTCCAAACTGCACTCCAACGTCCATATGGAACTTTCCGGTCTGCCCCCCTCCAAATTGCTGACGTATTTTCCGGAATTGGATCGCATTACGGATAAAGTCATTTTCGGCAGCGACTGGCCGGGAATGCCCTGGATCAGGCGCAATATGGAGGCGATCAGCGAACTGCCTTTGCCGGCGGAGGGGATAGAAAACATTCTTGGCGGTAATGCCGCCAGGGTGTTGCATCTCCGGAAGTGACCGGCGGCTTTGCGGAGGCGAAGTCGGGATTTACCGCCGGGTGAATCCCGGCCCGCATGGGGCTTTGCCATGCGGCAGGCAACGTGGGGCTATGATTCGGGGGTTGACGCTCTTGCCCCGACGGCAGCCTCGGCGCGCTTTCGTGTGCTTTTCAGAGCCGTTGCCAACGTGATCGTGTCGAGCACCGCCTTGGTGAGCTCGTCGATTTCGCTGGTAATGCTCTTCAACTCCGCCACGATGGGGTCGCCTGCCTGGCTTCCGAGGTTCGGCATGTCGAGCTCGGATTCCAGCGTTTCGAACAGTTGAATGACGTCGAGCAACGTCGTGCGGCTGACGTTCCCCGCGAATCGATACCCGCCGCCGACGCCGCGCACCGCCTGCACCAGTCCCGCGTGCACGAGATTCCGCATCACCTTTGCCAGGTGGTGCGTGGAGATTCCGTATTTGTCGGCGATCTCGGCGGTCGAGAGCTGCCGGTTCGAATCGCTGGCCAGTTCCAGTACGGCGAAGAGGGCGAACAGGCTTCCCTTGTTCAGTTTCAATGTGAGACCCCGCTCCGGTCCAGGATCAGGATCGTCGGAATGGTCTTTCCGCTCATGCCGTCCGGTTGCGTCAGTCGATCTCTTTTTCGAGTTCGATATACCGGCCTGTGCGCAAACCTTGACTCCGGAAGAACGACAACGTCTCCTTGTTGCTGCGATCGACCATGGTTCGCACCGTCGTGACATTGCCCTGCTTCAGGCGCTTGCAGATTTCCTCGAACATGCGCCGGCTGATGCCCATCCCGCGCGTCCTCGGGGATACGGCCAGCGCGAACACCCAGCCGCACGGCGGCGAGCCGAATTCCCAGGCGCGGACCTCCCCGCCGATGAAACCGACGACTTCGCCATCCATTTCCGCGACCAGAAAAAGCCGGTCTTTTCTCCCACCCAGGACATAGTGGTCGAAGATCCCGCGCCAATAAGCCGGTTTTTCTTCTTTGGGGCCCACCTCATCCAATGCGATTATAATATCGAGATCGGATGGCATGGCATCGCGGATGGAGATCTGTCCCGTCATTTCCCTATCCCGGCCGATCAATTTGGTACCTTAATGCCATAATTGGATGATAAGAGCAAGAGATTTCATCGCCCCAAATCCCCCGCCTGTGTGGTCGGAGCGGATTTTTCGGAGGCTGCCGGCCATGTCGGCAGGGAACGTTTGCCTGCCGGGAGCCGGCATTTGCTTGAAAAACAACGGTAACATTGTTTTGCGGAAAAGCTGCCCGGCAGCCGGTTCCCGAACTGCCGGCGCTTGACGGTCCGTTGAGATTTCTGGAGGGTTCCTGCACCGAGGTCCGGGTGCGTCGATCCGTGGGGGCAGGGTGCCCATTTTCCATAAAACGACGTATCAATATTTTGTTGACAGCTAAAAGGCATTGCGGTACTGTTTTGCGAAATACCCCTTCGCCTGCCGTGAGGGGGTTGCGGTGGCAGTTGTCGTCCGGCAGATCCTCAGTTAGAGGAAATCGTCGTCACGGATCCTTTTCGGAAGCAAGTCCCGGCGCCTTGGACTTGATTTCCTGATGGGACGGAGTTTTGGTGAAGGCCCATAACCACAGACGAGGGGAGGGGGAGATGAAGGGAAAGCGGGGAATGGTTCTGGGGGTCCTGCTCGCGAGCCTGCTGTGCGGGGTGTTTGCCCAGGCGGCGGAGCCGATCAAGATCGGCGCGATCCTGTCGGTGACCGGCCCGGCGTCGTTTTTGGGGGCGCCGGAGGCGAAGACGCTCGAGATGCTGGTCGAGGAGCAGAACCGGAAGGGCGGCGTTTTGGGGCGGAAGGTCGAGCTGATCGTCAAGGATTCCGGCGCCAGCCCGGAGAAGGCCTTCTCGTTCGCGAAGCAGCTGATCGATGAGAACAAGGTGTTCGCGATCATCGGCCCCTCGACGAGCGGCGAGACGATGAAGATCAAGGGGGTCGCCGAGGAGGGGAAGACGATCCTGCTGTCGTGCGCGGCGGCCGAGGTGATCGTCAACCCGGTGGCGAAGTACGTGTTCAAGACGCCGCAGAAGGACAGCTACGCGATCGTCCGGATTTTCGACCAGATGAAGAAGATGAAGATCTCGCGGATCGGCGTGTTGTCGAGCAACACGGGGTTCGGCCAGGCGGGGAAGGAGCAGATCGAGAAGCTCGCGCCGGAGCACGGGATCGCGATCGCGGCGAACGAGGTGTACGACAAGGCGGCCTCGGACCTGACGGCGGAGGTGACGAAGCTCAAGGCGGCCAACGTGCAGGCGATCGTGAACTGGTCGATCGAGCCGGCGCAGTCGATCGTGATCAAGAACGCGCGGCAGATCGGGCTGAAGGTGCCGATTTTCCAGAGCCACGGGTTCGGCAACATCAAGTACGTCCAGGCCGCCGGCCCGGCGGCGGAGGGGGTGATCTTCCCCGCCGGCCGGCTCCTCGTGGCCGACGTGCTCCCGGAGAACAACCCGCAGAAGGCGGTCCTGCTCCAGTACAAGAAGGACTACGAGTCCCGGTACAAGGAGGAGGCGAGCACCTTCGGCGGCCACGCCTACGACGCGTTCCTGATCCTCGTGAAGGCGATCGAGAAGGCGCACAGCACGGACAAGGAGGCGGTCCGGACGGCCATCGAGCACCTCAAGGGGGTCGTCGGCACCGGCGGGATCTTCAACTTCTCCCCGCAGGACCACAACGGCCTCGGGGTCGACTCGTTCGAGATGCTGACCGTCCGGAAGGGGAAGTTCGCCGTCCTGGGGCGGAAGTAGCGGACGCGGGGACGTTGCGACCGGGAGCGCCCCGCGCGGGGCGGGTGCTCCCGGTCGTTTGCCGCCCGAGGGAAGGACAACGCCTTGGCCTTCTTCTTCCAGTACCTGGTGGCGGGAATCACGTACGGAACGATCTACGCGATCGTCGCCATCGGGTTCAACATCGTCTACAACGCGACCGGCATCATCAATTTCGCGCAGGGCGAGTTCGTGATGCTCGGCGGCATGATCGCCGTGACGCTGCACCGGTTCATGCCCCTGCCGCTGGCCATCCCGGCCGCCGTCGTCGCGACGCTGATCGTCGGCGGGGTCATCGAGATCGCCTTCATCCGGTGGCTCCGCCGCCCCTCCGTGCTGCGGATGATCATCATCACCATCGGCCTCTCGATCCTGATCCGGGAGACCGCCCTGCAGCTCTGGGGGGAGAGCGTCCGGGCGCTCCCCTACTTCACGGGGACCTCGGTGACTTCGATCAACCTCCGGGGGGTTTACATCTCGCCCCAGGTCCTCTGGGCCGTCGGCATCAGCGCCGTCGCCGTCCTGGGCCTGAACGCCTTTTTCAACCACACGATGCTGGGACGGCAGATCCGCGCCTGTTCGGCGAACCGGGACGCGGCGCGCCTCTGCGGGATCAGCGCGGCCAACATGGTCACGCTGTCGTTCATGCTCAGCGCCGCGATCGGGGCGCTCGGCGGATGCGTCGTCTGCCCGATCACCTACGTCCAGTACGACAGCGGAACGCCGCTGGCCATCAAGGGCTTCACCGTCGCCATCCTGGGCGGCCTCGGGAACAGCATGGCCGCCGTCGGCGCCGGGATGATCCTGGGGATCCTGGAGTCCTTCAGCATCTGGGTCCTGCCCGCCGCCTACAAGGACGTCATCGCGATCTCCATCCTGCTCCTCATCCTGTTCGTCAGGCCGAGCGGCATCTTCGGCAGCGCCGAGGCGGCCCGGCTCAAGGAGTTCTGATGGCGGCGAGGTACATTCCGGTCGCCGCCTTCGCCGGCCTCGTCGCGGCGATCCAGCTGGCGACCCATTTCACCGGCAGCGCCTACTACCTCACGCAGCTGACGATGGCCGCCTACTATTCGCTGCTCATCGTCGGCCTCTGCATGCTGGTCGGGTACGCGGGCCAGATCTCGCTCGGCCACGCCGGGTTCTTCGCCCTCGGCGGATACCTGTCGGCGTTCCTGACGACCTACGACCTGACGCCCCACCGGGGGAATGCCTTCGTGTCCTGGCTTTCGGCCGCGGGACTGCTCGTCACCCGCCCCGACCTGTACGGAGGGGTCCTTCTGACCGTCCATCCGTGGGCGGCCTGCGCGGTCGCCGTCGTCGTGACGGTCGGCATCGCCTATCTCGTGGGGGGACCGGTCCTGAAGCTCAGGGGACACTACCTGGCCATGGCGACCCTCGGCTTCGGCGTCATCGTTTACCGGATCGTCCTGGGGACCGAGCTCCTCGGCGCGGCGGACGGGATCTCCGACGTCCCCGGGCTCGCCCTGCCGTTCGGACTTAAGATCTCGGGCAAGTCCTCCCTGCGCGTCCAGAACTATTACGTCGCATGGGGGGCGGTGATCCTCGGGATGCTGCTCCTGATCAACCTGGTCCATTCCCGTGTCGGCAGGGCGCTCGCGTCGATCCACGGCGCGGAGGACGCCGCGGACGCCATGGGGATCCCGACGGCGCGCTACAAGCTGAACGTGTTCGTGCTGAGCGCGGCCTTCGCCTCCCTGGCCGGCATCCTCCTGACCCATTACAACGGCGGCATCGGCCCGTCCGAGGCGTCGGTCATGAAGTCGGTGCGGTATGTCGCGATCGTCGCGATCGGCGGCATGGCGAACCTGTGGGGAGCCCTCTTGATGAGCCTTGTGCTGAACACCCTCTCGCTTCGGGGGTATTTCGGGACCCTGGACGACGCCGTCTTCGGCCTGATCCTCATCGGGATCATGCTCTTCGCTCCGGAAGGGCTGTTGCGGCGGGGTCTGTTCGCCGACCTGAGGCGGCTCGTTTCGCGGGACGCCGCCGACGAGGAGGCGCCGTGACGCTCCTTTCGGTCCGGGAGATCCGCAAGCGCTTCGGCGGCCTCCAGGCCGTCGACGACGTCTCGTTCGACGTGGCGCGGGGGCAGATCAAGGCGCTGATCGGGCCGAACGGCGCGGGGAAGACGACTCTTTTCAACCTGATTTCCGGGGTGCTGCCGCCCGATCGCGGCGAGATCGTCTTCGGGGGCGCGGCGATCCAGGGCCTGCCGCCGTGGCGGATCGCCGCGCGCGGCATGGCGCGCACGTTCCAGCACACCAGGCTCTTTCCCAAGATGACGGTCCAGGAAAACATCATGGTCGGCCGTCACGTCCACAGCCGGGCCGGGTTCTTCGCCGGGATGCTGAACCTCCCGTTCACGTGGAGCGAGGAGCGGCGGATCCGGGAGAAGAGCCTCGAGATCATGGAGTTCCTCGGGATCGCGGACCACGCCCGGGCCGAGGCGGCCAGCCTCCCCTACGGGCAGCAGCGCGTCGTCGAGCTGGGCCGGGCGCTCGCCTGCGAGCCCCGGCTCCTTCTGCTCGACGAGCCCGCGGCCGGCCTGAACATGCGGGAGACGAACGAGATGGGGCGGCTGATCGCCAGGATCCGGGACATGGGGATCACCGTCCTGCTCGTGGAGCACGACATGTCGCTCGTCATGAACATCTCGGACGAAGTCGTCGTCCTGAGCTCCGGGCAGAGGATCGCCGAAGACCGGCCCCTCGCCATTCAGAAGAACCCGGAAGTGATCCGTGTGTACCTGGGCGACGACCAATGAGGAGCGGCGGCGGCCGTGACAAAGAGTGCGCGCGGGCGACCCGCGCCTCGAGGGACGGATGCTGAGGCTCAAGAACGTCGAGGCCGGATACGGCAGGCTGAAGGTGCTTAAAAAAATCACGATGCACATCGGGACCGGCGAGATCGTCGCGATCATCGGGGCCAACGGGGCCGGGAAGACCACTCTCCTGAGGACGATCTCGGGCCTGATGCGGGCCCGCGCCGGCGAAATTTTCCTCGATTCGCGGGAAATCGGGAAGCTTCCGCCCGAGCGGATCGTCTTCCTCGGCTGCTCCCTCGTGCCGGAGGGACGGCAGATCTTCGCTCCCATGACCGTCCGGGAAAACATCCTCCTTGGCGCCTGCCCGCAATACCGGAAGCAGGGCGGCGCGGCGGTCAGGGACGACCTCGAACGCATCTACGCGATCTTCCCCCGCCTGAAGGAGCGCGAACGGCAGCTCGCCGGCACGCTTTCGGGCGGCGAGCAGCAGATGCTCGCGATCGCGCGGGCGCTCATGGCCCGCCCGAAGCTCGTCATGATGGACGAGCCGTCGATGGGGCTTGCGCCCCTGATCGTGAGGGACATCTTCGCGATCGTCACGAGGCTGCGCGACGAGGGGAAGACGGTCCTGCTCGTGGAGCAGAACGCGAAGGCCGCGCTCCGCATCGCCGACCGCGGGTATGTCCTCGAAACCGGCCGGATCATCATGGAAGGGACGGCGGAATACCTGCTCTCGAACCGCGATGTGCAGCGCGCCTACCTCGGCCGGGACCTGGACGCGGAAGGGCAGATGTGAAGGAATGGAGGGTGCAATGTATTGGGAACCCGACAAGGAGTGCATGGACCGCGAGGAGCTCGAACAACTCCAGATCGAGCGCCTGCAGTCGACGCTCAACCGCGTCTACGCGCACGTCCCGTTCTACCGGAAGAAGTTCGACGGGCTGGGGATCTCGCCGGAGGACGTCGAGTCGCTCTCCGACCTCGCCCGGCTGCCGTTCACGACGAAGGAGGACGTGCGCGGGAATTACCCGTACGGGCTGTTCGCGGTGCCGCTCCGGGAAGTCGTCCGCATCCACGCCTCCTCGGGCGCGACGGAGACGTCGGCCGTGGTGGGGTACACGAAGAACGACATCAAGACATGGAGCAACCTCGTGGCCCGCGTCCTCACCTCCGGCGGGGTGACCAAGGACGACGTCGTCCAGATTTGCTTCGGGTACGGGTTGTACACCGGGGGGTTCGGCCTGCACTACGGCGCGGAGCGGATCGGCGCCTCCGTGATCCCCGCGTCCAGCGGGAACACCGCGCGCCAGATCAAGATCATGAGGGACTTCAAGACGACGGCGCTGTTGTCCACCCCGTCCTACGCCATGCTGGTCGCCAACACGATCCGGGACATGGGGATCCCCGTCCCGGCCTTGTCGCTCAAGTACGGCCTTTTCGGCGCGGAGCCGTGGTCGGAGCGGATGAGGACGGAGATCCAGGACGCGCTCGGGATCGTCGCCACCGACAATTACGGGCTGTCGGAGGTCCTCGGCCCGGGGGTGTCGGGGGAGTGCCTGGAGCGCAAGGGCCTGCACATCAGCGAGGACCACTTCCTCGTCGAGGTGATCGACCCGGAGACGCTCGCGCCGGTCCCGCCGGGCGGGCAGGGGGAGCTCGTCATCACGACGCTCACCAAGGAGGCGTTCCCGATGATCCGCTACCGGACGCGGGACCTGACCCGGCTCCTGCCGGGCGACTGCCCGTGCGGCCGGACGGGCAGGCGGATGAGCCGGGTGGCGGGCCGGACGGACGACATGCTGATCATCAAGGGGGTGAACGTCTTCCCCTCCCAGATCGAGTCCTTGCTTTTCGGGATCGAAGGGGCCGAGCCTCACTACCAGATCGTCATCGACCGGAAGGGGGCGATGGACGAGGTCTCCGTCCTCGTCGAGGCCGACGAGACGACCTTCTCCGGCCGGGAGCGCCGGCAAAGCGGCATGGTGGAGACGATCCGGAAGCGGCTGGCGCACGAGCTGGGGATCGGCGTCGACGTGAAGCTCGTCGAGAAGAGGACCCTGGCCCGGTCCGAGGGGAAGGTGCAGAGAGTCGTCGATAACAGGAAGCTGTGACAGGGCTCTGAAAAACCCCCGTCACCGGGGGCGATCGTTTGTTGCGTGACTCCGGGGAAAGGACAAGGAGGAGGACCGATGACCAACGGACCGCACCGCTGGTTCATGACCGCCGTGGGGGAGCCCATGGTGAAAGCCGGCTTCGACCCGTTCCCGCCGTCCGACGGCGAGGTGGTGGTCGAGGTGGCCGGATGCGGGGTCTGTCACACGGACCTGGGGTTCTATTACGGCGGTGTGCGCGTCAACCATGGGCTGCCGTTGACTCTCGGTCACGAAATCAGCGGCCGGGTGGCCGCCGCCGGGGCGGGGGCGGAGGGGTGGCAAGGCAAGGCCGTGATCATTCCTGCGGTGATCCCTTGCGGGGAATGCGAGCTTTGCGCCTCCGGGCACGGGACCATCTGTCGCCGGCAGAAGATGCCGGGAAACGATATCCATGGCGGTTTTGCCACCCACATTCGCGTTCCGGCCCGCGGCCTGTGCCTCGTGGACGAGCGGCGGCTTGCGGCAGCCGGGCTGCAACTGGCCGATGTCTCGGTGGTGGCCGACGCCGTGACCACACCCTATCAGGCGGCGGTGCAGGCGGAGGTGAAGCCCGGCGATTTCGCCGTCGTGGTGGGTGCCGGCGGGGTCGGCGGTTATGCGGTGCAGATCGCCCGGGCCTTCGGGGCCACCGTGGTGGCCCTCGATGTGGACCAGGCGAAGCTCGACGCCATGGCCGGACACGGGGCCGCGCTGACCATCAACGTCCGGCAGGTCCAGGGCCGCGATCTGAAGAAAGCGATCCAGGACTTCGCCAGGGACAACGGCCGGCCCGGCACCGGATGGAAGATCTTCGAGTGCTCCGGGACCGCCGCCGGCCAGGACACGGCGTTCGGACTGCTCACCTACGGTGCGACGCTGTCGGTGGTGGGCTTCACCATGGACAAGGTGGAACTGCGCCTCTCGAATCTGATGGCTTTCCACGCCCGGGCGCTGGGCAACTGGGGATGCCTGACCGAGCTCTATCCCCAGGCGCTCGACCTGGCGCTGGATCGCAGGATCTCCCTTGCCCCCTTTGTCGAGCGCCATCCGCTGAGCGACATCAACGAGGTCTTTGCCGCCGCCCATGCCCGCAAGCTGGCCCGGCGCGCGATCCTGGTTCCCGATCCCTGAGATGGAAAGGCATGGGGAGGTCCCGACGATGAGTGCGAGTCCCCTCAAGGTGTGGCTGGAGAAGGACGGAGGTCTGTTGCGCCTGCGCCTGGCCCGTCCCAAGGCCAACATCGTGGACGCCGCCATGATCGCGGCACTGCGGTCGGCCCTCGGCGAACACCTGTCGAGCGCGCGGCTCCGGGCCGTGCTTCTGGATGCGGAAGGCCCGCACTTCAGCTTCGGCGCCAGCGTGGAGGAGCACCTGCCGGAATCGTGCGCCCGGATGCTCCACCAGCTGCATGCCCTGATCCTGCAGCTCCTGGAAAGCCCGGTCCCCGTCCTGGCGGCGGTGCGCGGCCAGTGTCTGGGGGGCGGCCTCGAGGTTGCAGCCGCCGGGCACCTGATCTTCGCCGCTCCCGGCGCGAAGCTGGGGCAGCCCGAGATCAAGCTTGGGGTGTTCGCCCCGGCGGCCTCCTGCCTCCTGCCGGAACGCATCGGCCAGGCCCGGGCCGAGGATCTGCTGTTCTCGGGGCGCAGCATCGGCGCCGAGGAAGCCCACCGGATCGGGCTGGTGAACGTCCTGGCCGATGACCCCGAAAAGGCGGCGCTCGCCTATTTCGAGGAGTTTCTCGCGCCGCTGAGCGCCGGGTCCCTGCGCTTCGCCGCCCGCGCCGCCCGCGCCGATTTCCTTGCGCGCATCCGGGCGAAACTCGCATCGGTGGAACGGTTGTATCTTGAAGACCTGATGGCCACCCGCGATGCCGTGGAGGGGTTGACGGCCTTCATCGCCAAACGTCCCGCTCGCTGGGAAGACCGCTGAGGTTTCAGAGGCAGGAATGTCAAAACCTGTTTTCGTCGGTCTCGACATCGGGGCGTCGAGGACGAAGGTCGCCGTCGTCGATGCCGAAGGACGGCTGATCGGCCACGCGGTCAGGAGATCCGGGACCGACTTTTCCGTGACCGCGGCGGCCTGCCTGGACGCTTCGCTCGCGATGGCCGGAGTGACCCGCGGGGAGATCGTCAGCGCCGTTTCCACCGGCTACGGCCGGGCAAACGTCGGGTTTGTCACCGGACGGAGCAAGACAGAAATCGGTTGCCTCGCCAATTGGTGCCGCAACGCCTATCCCGAGGCCATCACCATCATCGACATCGGCGGCCAGGACAACAAGATCATCAAGCTCGACGCCGCCGGGCGCCGCAGCGGCTTCAAGATGAACCGCAAGTGCGCGGCCGGGACCGGGGCCTTTCTCGAAGAGATGTCCAGCCGCCTCGACATCCCGCTGGAAGAGATGGACGGGCTGGCCCGCCGGTCCCGGGAGATGGTCAAACTCGGAAGCTACTGCACGGTCTTTTCGGCCACGGAGGTCCTCGAGCATATCCGCCATGGCAAGAAGGTCACCGATATCGTCAAGGGGATCTTCTACTCGGTCATCAAGAGAGTGTTGGAAATGGACTCTCCCACGGAACGTGTCGTCATGACGGGGGGGGTCGTGGCTCACAACCCCTATATCGTCGAGATGGCCGAGGAGATGATCGGCCGATCGGTCATCCGACCCGAATTTCCGCAACTGGCCGGCGCGATCGGAGCCGCCCTCTATGCCTTGGATGACAAGGGCCGGTTTCCCGATTCCATCATCATCCCAGGAGAAACGAATGGCTGAAGAAAAGAAGACATCGAGAAAGAAGATCCAGGCCGCCGACCTGATGGGCAAGATTATGGCCGACTACTTCTACGGCCTGAACGAGGCGGCCACCACCGGCAAGCGGAAGGTCGCCTGGTGCACCAGCGTCGGCCCGGCGGAGCTGCTCCGGGCCATGGGGTTCGCCGTTCACTTCCCGGAGAACCATGCCGCGATGCTCGGCGCCACGCGCATGTCCACCGATCTGATCCCGGAAGCGAACGCCATCGGCTATTCTCCGGACATCTGCTCCTACCTGACGGCCGACATCGGCGCCTACCTGAAGGGGATCACCCCCCTCGCCAAGGCCTACCCGGGGATCGAGTCCGTACCCAGGCCCGATGTCCTGGTCTACAACACCAACCAGTGCCGCGACGTCCAGGACTGGTTCGCGTGGTACTCCAGGAGACTGGGCGTCCCCTCCATCGGGGTGACCTCCCCGAAGAACGTCAACGAGGTGACCGACGCCCACATCGATGACGTGACCCGGCAGATCGAGGCCTTGGTCCCGACGCTCGCGGAGATCTCGGGGAACAAGCTGGACATGGACCGGCTTCGGGAGGTGGTATCGCTCTCCCGCGAGTGTACCGAACTGTGGGAGAAGGTGCTGGAGACGGCGACCGCGGTTCCCGCTCCCCTGACGTTCTTCGACGGAACCATCCACATGGGGCCGGCCGTCGTCCTGAGGGGGACCCGGGAGGCGATCGACTATTACAAGGTCCTTCTCGCCGAACTCGGGCAGAGAATCAAGGACGGGGTGGGGGCCGTCGACGAGGAGACCTCGCGCATCTACTGGGAGGGAATGCCGGTGTGGGGCCGGCTGCGACAGCATTCGGAGCTTTTCTTCCATCTCAAGTCCAGCGTCCTGGCCTCCACCTACTGCAGCAGCTGGATCTTCCCGGCCTTCGAGGGGCGGGATCCCATCCGGAGCATGGCGAGGGCCTACCTCGAGCTCTTCATCGTCCGGTGCGACAAGTACAAGGAAAAGTACATCCAGGGGATGCTCGAGAAGTTCCGCATCGACGGGATCATCTACCATGACGCCAAGACCTGCCCCTACAACTCGAACAGCCGCTACGGCCTGCCCCAGCGGCTCGAGGCCGAAACCGGCATCCCCAGCCTGGTCCTCTCCGGCGACCTCAACGACCTTCGCTGCGTTTCCGACGAGCAGACCAAAACCAACGTGGAAGCCTTTATCGAACAGATCACGGAGGGGAAATAAGATGCTGGACGCGCTGTTCAAGCCCAGGGCGGTTGCGATCGTCGGCGCCTCCACCAAAGAGCTGTCCATCGGCAACGTCATCATCAAGAACCTCCAGGAGTACGGCTACAAAGGGGAGATCTACCCCATCAACCCGAATGCTCCCGACGTTCGCGGCATCAAGGCCTACAAGTCCCTGGACGAGGTTCCCGGAGAAATCGACCTGGCCCATATCATCATCCCCGCCAAATTCGTTCCCCAGACCATCGTGGATTGCGGCAGGAAGGGGATCAAGGCGGTCATCATCAACTCCGCCGGGTTCAGCGAGATGGGCGAGGAGGGCGCCAGGCTCCAGGAAGCGTTTCTTGCCAATGCCAGGGAGTCCGGCGTGCGGGTGTTCGGCCCCAACTGCCAGGGGATCATCAACACCGATCCCGCCCTGAAGGCCTACTGCAACTTCACCTTCACCTACCCCGAACCCGGCTCCATTTCGGTGGTGGCCCTCAGCGGAGGGGTCGGAGCACTGATCATGCAGGCGCTGTTCGATCTGGGGATCGGCATGCGCATGTACGCCTCCAACGGCAACGCCTGCGACATCTCCATCCCCGAGATCATCCGCTACTGGGGGGACGACGCGGGAAGCAAGGCGATCATCCTCTACACCGAGGGGTTCTCCAACCCGAAGGAGTTCCTGGAGGCGGCCCGGGAAGTGACGGCCAAAAAACCGGTGCTGGCCATGAAGGCCGGGCGTACCGAGCAGGGGGCCAAGGCGGCCTCCTCCCACACCGGCTCCCTTGCCGGGGTGGACATCGCCACCGAACTGATCTTCGAAAAGACCGGAATCCTCTCCTTCGCCGACGAGGGAGAGATGGTGCGGGCGGCCATGGCGTTTGCCACCCAGCCGATCCCCGCGGGGAACCGGGTCGGGATCATAACGAACACCGGCGGGCCGGCGGTCATCGCCACCGACGTCCTCGTGGCCTCCGGCCTCGATGTGCCGACACTCTCCGAAAAGTCGATCGCCCGGCTGAAGGAGACCATGCTCCCCGAAGCGGCCATCGAAAACCCCATCGACGTCGTGGCCACCGCCGGCGGCGACCGCTTCCGTGCGGCCATGGACGTGCTCCTCGAGGAGGACGGGGTGGACAGCATCTTCATCAACTTCGTCACGGCTCCCTTCACCGACACCCACGCCGTGGCGCGCGAGATCGCGGCGGTCAGCCGGCAGGGCAGGAAGCCCGTCGTCTGCAACTTCATGACGGATCTCAGCCAGGAGCGCTTCCGGATCACCATGCGCATCCTCAAGGAGGGCGGGGTCCCCTGCTACGCCAACCCCAGCGCCGCCGCGAAAGCCCTCGGTGCGCTCGCCAGGTACGGCAGTCTCAAGCGTCGGGATATCGGCCAGCCCGAAGCCTTCGCCGGCGTGGATGCCGCCAGGGCCGGGTCGATCGTTGCGCAGGCACAGAAAGCCGGCCGGAGCATCCTCTCCGCCTCCGACGTTTATTCGATCTTCGAGGCTTACGGAATCCCCGTGCCCGGCTGGAAGGCGGTCGGAACCGCCGCCGAGGCCGAGGCCGCCGCCGAGAAGATCGGCTACCCCGTCGTGGTCAAGGTCGACTCCGAAGCGATCGACCACAAGAGCGACATGGGAGGGGTCGCCGTCAACCTCGGGAACGCCGCCGCGGTCCGCTCCGCGGTCGAGGAGATGCGGAGCCGCCTCGGAACGTTCGACAAGCTGAACTTCTTCGTCCAGAAATTCCTCCCCGGAGGCCGGGAGCTGATCGTCGGCGCCAGCGCCGAGAGGGGGCTGGGACACCTGGTGATGTTCGGCCTCGGCGGCATCTCCGTCGAGGTTCTCAAGGACGTGGTCTTCAAGATCGCTCCGGTCACCCGGGTGGAGGCCCGGGAGATGCTCGCCTCCATCAAGACGAAGGCCCTGCTCGATGGCTTCCGGGGAGAAAAAGGTGTGGACAAGGAAAAGGTCATCAACCTGATTCAGCGGGTCTCCCTGCTGCTCACCGACCTGCCGATGATCCGGGAGATGGACCTGAACCCGATCATGGCGTTCGAACACGCGGTGTACGCCGTCGACGGGAGAATCCGGATCTGACGGCGAGGGCGGAAGAATGACGACGCGGTGCGGAGGGCGCGGCAGGGGGTTCCTCGGAGCGTCCCGTGAAGCGAGGCGAGGATTGCAGCGGACTTCACCGCGAGCTTCGCGGCGCTGGTCGCGAGCGTAGCGTCGGAGGCAACTCTCCGCGAGCCCGGAAGCGACGGACGAGTCGGTGGTCAAGATTGAACGGCGAAAAGGAGGACGACACGTGTTGACAAAAGCGTACATCCCCTACCGAGGCTATTACAGCACCCCCTTTGTCCGCTGGCAGGGGACCCTGGCCAACGAGCACTCGATCGTCCTGGGGGCCAACACCTCCAGACGCTTCTTCGAGTCCAGGGGATGGGACCCCAGGATGATCGATTACGTCCTCGTCGGCAGCACCGTCTATCAAAAGCAGTGGTTCTACAGCGGTCCCTGGGCCTCGGCCCTGATGGGCGCCACCGGGGCTCCCGGCATCCTCGTCAGCCAGGCCTGTTCCACCTCCACCTTTTCCATTTACCAGGCCGGCATGGGCATCGAGACCGGTCTGTTCGGCAACGGCTGGTGCCTGCTGGCCGACCGTTGCTCCAACGGCCCTCACGCGGTCTGGCCCAATGTCAACGGTCCCGGCGGCCAGGTGATCGCGGAAGACTGGGTCATGGACAACTTCGGCAAGGACCCCTGGGCCGGCGGCGCCATGATCCAAACGGCGGAAAACGTCAGCAAGGAGTACGGCGTGACCCGCGAAGAGTGCGACGCCGTCACCCTGAGGCGGCAGGAGCAGTACCAGGACGCGCTGGCCGACGACAGGGCGTTCCAGAAGCGCTACATGTTCCCGGTCGAGGTCCAGGTCTCCAGGAAGAAGACCGTCGCCGTCGAAGCCGACGAGGGGGTCACGGTCAGCACCAGGGAAGGGCTCGCCGGCCTCAAGCCCATCCTTCCCGACGGCGTGCACACCTTCGGGTCGCAGACCCACCCGGCGGACGGCAACTGCGGCATCTCCGTGACGACCCGCGAAAAGGCCAGGGAACTGAGCGCCGATCCCAACGTCGAAATCCGGATCGTTTCCTTCGGATACGCCCGGACCAAGAAGGGCTTCATGGCGGCCGCCGTGGCCCCTTCCGCCCGGATGGCCCTCGACAACGCCGGCATCACGGCCGCGGATCTGGGCGCCGTCAAGACGCACAACCCCTTCGCGTCCAACGACCTGGTCATGGCCAAGGTCATGGGGCTGGATCTGGACGGCATGAACAACTACGGTTCCTCCCTCATCTTCGGCCATCCCCAGGGGCCCACCGGGGCCCGCCTCGTCATCGAGGGAATCGAGGAGCTGGCCATGAAAGGGGGCGGCTACCTGCTCTTTTCCGGCTGCGCCGCCGGGGACACCGCGGCCTCCGTCGTTCTCAAGGTCGGGTAAGGCAGCGAAATCCACTGGAAACGGAGCGAGCCGATGGAATATCAGTTCATCGCGATGAGGCAGGCGGACCGGGTCCTGACCATCACCCTCAACCGGCCTCCCATGAACGCCCTCAACAGCGAGTTCGGCCGGGAGCTCTTCCACGCCTTCGGCGAAGCGGAGCGGATGGAAGACGTAACCGTCGTGGTCGTCACCAGCGCGTTGGGAAAGGCCTTCATCGCCGGAGCCGACATCAAGGAGATGGTCTCCATGGACCAGGAGGAATCCGAGGCTTTCTCGAAGCTCCTGCAGGATACCAATAACATCCTGTCCCGAATGGAGAAGGTGGTGATCGCCGCCATCAACGGGCACGCATTGGGAGGCGGCTGCGAGCTGGCCATGGCCTGCGACTACCGCTTCATGGCGGCGGGGAAAGCCCTCATCGGCCTGCCGGAGGCGACCTTAGGCATCATTCCCGGCGCGGGCGGCACCCAAAGGCTCCCCCGCCTGGTGGGCCTCTCGAGGGCCATGGACATCCTTCTTCAAGGAAAAGCCATGGGGCCCGAGGACGCTCTGAAGATCGGCCTTGTCGACCGGGTCATCGAGGCCGGGGACTTCATGGATGAGGTCGCGAAATTCGCCGCCAAGCTCGCATCCGGAGCGGGCAAGGCGATGGGCCATATCAAGGCCGCGGTCCGTGAAGGGATCGACCTGCCGATGGACCAGGCGCTGGCCGTCGAGCGCAGGCACAGCCTGGAAAATCGCAAGACCCACGACGCCAAGGAAGGACCCCGGGCCTTTGCCGAAAAGCGAAAGCCCGACTTCCTGGGCCGGTAACCTCATTGCATACCAATAAACAAGGAGGACGAACGATGAACATCGAGGATATCGAGACCGTCGGCGTTGCGGGCGCCGGCAGCATGGGCGCCGGGATCATCCAGGTCGCCGCCCAGTCGGGATTCCGGGTCAAGGCGGTGGACGTCAGCGACGCGGTGTGGGCCAAGGCGCAGAAGACCATCACCAAGAGCCTGGAACGGATGGTCGCCAAGGAGAAGATCACGGCGGAGCAGATGAAGGAGGCGCTGGACCGCGCAAGCTTCTCCACCGACGTCGGCACCCTGAAGGACGTCCCCTTCATCTTCGAGGCCGTCTTCGAGGATGTCGCCGTCAAGAAGGAGCTCTTCGGCAAGCTCGACGCCGTCTGCGGCGGCGACGCGGTCTACGCCAGCAACACCTCTTCCATCGCCATCACCGAGATGGCCTCCCTGGTGAAGCGTCCCGGCAAATTCGTCGGGATGCACTTCTTCAACCCGGTCCCGATGATGCAGCTTGTCGAGGTCATTCCCGCCCTGCAGACCGAGAAGGCCACCACGGACCTGGCCCTCGCCATGGCGAAAAAACTCGGGAAGACAGCCATCACCTGCAAGGACACGCCGGGATTCGTCGTGAACCGCCTCCTCGTTCCCTACATGCTCGACGCGGTCCGTCTCCTCGAGGCGGGCGTGGCCTCGGCCGAGGACATCGATACGGCCATGAAGCTCGGTTGCGGCATGCCGATGGGTCCCTTCGAGCTCATGGACTTCACCGGCGTCGAGATCTCCTATCTCGTCGGCGAGATCTTCTACGGGTACACGAAAGAATCCCGGTTCGCTCCTCCCGGCCTGCTGAGGAACATGGTGAAGGCGGGATACCTCGGGCGCAAGACCGGCAAGGGCTTCCACGACTATTCCGGGAAATAGGCCGCTGACGTTTTTCGACCGACATCAACCGAAAGGAAGAAGCGAGGCCATGGCTTGGAGCAAGGAAGAGACGATCAGCCGCGGCGATATGCGGCAAATCCAGCTCGGCCGGCTGCAGAAAACGGTCGGCTACGTCTACGGCAAGAACCCCGTTTACAGGAAGCGGCTCGATGATCTGGGGGTGAAGCCGGACGACATCAAGTCGCTGGACGACATCCGGAGACTTCCCTTCACCACCAAGCAGGATATCCGGGATCATTACCCCTTCAACCTTTTCACCGCTTCCCAGGAGGATATCGTCGAGTTCCACGCCACCTCCGGAACCACCGGGAAGCCGGTCGTCGTCGGCTACACCCGGAACGACATCGAGCTCTGGACCGAGGTCATGGCCCGGGCCTGCACCGGGGCCGGCATCACCAGGAAGGACATCGTCCAGAACATCTACGGCTACGGTCTCTTTACCGGCGGCCTGGGGACCCACTACGGGGCCATTCGGGTCGGGGCGGCGGTGATCCCGATGTCCGGGGGCAACACGCAGAGGCAGATCATGCTGATGCAGGACTTCGGCAGCACCGTGGTCACCTCGACCCCCTCCTTCCTCATGCACCTCCACGAGGTCGGGGAGCGGATGGGGGTGGACTTCGGGAAGCTCAAGCTCCGGACCGGCCTGTTCGGCGCCGAGCCGTGGAGCGAGTCGATGCGCCAGACGATCCAGGAGAAGTTCGGGATCAAGGCGTGCGACATGTACGGCCTCTCCGAAATCATCGGCCCCGGGGTCTCCTTCGAGTGCCACGAAGTCCGGAACGGGCTGCACATCAACGAGGACTTCTTCTATCCCGAGATCATCAACCCCGACACCGGCGAAGTGCTTCCCTGCGGCGAAGAGGGGGAGCTGGTCCTGACCACCATCGGCAACGAGGGCCAGCCGCTGCTGCGTTACCGGACCCGGGACATCACCCGGCTGAGTCTCGACCCGTGCGCCTGCGGGCGCACCCTGGTCATGATGGAGAGGATCACCGGCCGCACGGACGACATGCTGATCATCCGCGGGGTCAACTTCTTCCCCTCCCAGATCGAGTCGATCGTCCTCAAGCGCAAGGGCGTATCGCCCCACTACATGGTCGTGGTCGACCGACGGGGAAGCATGGACGAGGTCGAGGTCCGGATCGAGGTCACGGACGACTTCATGGCCAAGGCCGCTGGCGACGTCCTCAAAGGGAGCGAGCAGGAGATCCTTAAGGACGTGGCGACGGCGCGGCGGAAAATCGAGAACCTGAAGCGGGACATCAAGGACATCATCGGCATTACCGTCCAGGTGACCCTTGTTCCGCCCGGGACGATCCCGCGCAGCGAAGGCAAGGCCAGGCGGGTCGAAGACAGACGGCCCAAGGAAAACCGCCCCCGCCCCTGAAGGCCCCGGCTGCGGGACCGGCGGGCAGCAAACGAAGGATGTCGTCGATGAAGAAAATCATTTCCGGCAACGAGGCGATCGCCTGGAGCTTCTCGGATTCCGGCGGTGTCTTCGCCTCCGGCTACCCCGGAACGCCCAGCACGGAAACCCTGGAAGAGGTGGCCCGCCTCGGCGACATCTACTGCGAGTGGGCGCCCAACGAGAAGGTCGGGCTCGAGTCGGCCATCGGCGCCTCCATCGCCGGAGGAAGGGCCATGGCCACCATGAAGCACGTCGGCGTGAACGTGGCCGCCGATGCGTTGTTGACCCTCGCCTACACCGGCGTCAACGCCGGCCTGATTCTCATGGTGGCCGACGACCCGGGGATGCATTCGTCCCAGAACGAGCAGGACAGCCGCAACTACGCCAGGTTCGCCAAGATCCCGATGCTCGACCCGTCCGACTCCCAGGAAGCCTACGACTGTGTCCGGGCCGGGTTCGAGCTGTCCGAGCGGTTCGACACTCCGGTGATGCTCCGCACCACGACCCGCATCTCCCACGCCAAGGGGGTCGTCGAGCGGAAGGAAAGAATCCGGCCGATGCTCGGCGAATGGCGAAAGGACGTGCCCAAGTACGTCATGCTCCCCAATTTCGGCAAGATCAGACATGTCGAAATCGAAGAGCGATTGCTCAAGCTTCGGGAATTCGCCGAGACCGCCCCGCTTAACCGGGTGGAAATGGGGGACACCGGCCTTGGCATCCTCACCACGGGCGTCTGCTACCAGCACGCCAGGGAGGCGTATCCCCACGCCTCCGTCCTGAAACTGGGCCTGGTCCACCCGCTCCCCGAGAGGAAGATCCGGGAGTTCGCCGGCAAGGTCAAGCGCTTCATGGTCGTCGAGGAGCTCGACGGCATCCTGGAGGAGCAGGTCCGGGCCATGGGGATCCGGGTCGACATCGGCAAGGACAGGATTCCGCTCTGCGGCGAGGTCGATGCCGACATCATCCGGGCCGCCGCCGGAGAGGACAAGGCTGCCAAGAGCGCCGCTCCCGTCGCGGATCTCCCCCAACGGCCTCCCACCTTCTGCCCCGGCTGCGCTCACCGCGGACTCTTCTCCATCCTGAGCAAGCTCAAGGTGTTCGTCTCCGGCGACATCGGCTGCTACACCCTCGGAGCTCTTCCTCCGCTGAACGCCATGCATTCCTGCATCTGCATGGGGGCCAGCATCAGCGCCGCCCACGGGATGGCCAAGATCAACGAGATCGCCGGAAGACGGGGGAAACCCGTGGCCGTCATCGGCGATTCCACCTTCTTCCACTCGGGGATCACGGGGCTGCTGAGCATAGCCTACAACCGCAGCAACACGCTGGTCATCATCATGGACAACCGCGCCACGGGGATGACGGGGGGGCAGGACAACCCCGGTTCCGGGCGGGTCTTGCGGGGGGAGCCCTCCGGGCAGGTTGACATTGCGGCGCTGGTCAAGGCGCTCGGCGTCGAGAACGTCGTCGAAATCGACTCCTACAAGCTCGGGGAGACGGAGGCCGCCATCAAGAAGGGCCTCGAGACGCCCGGCCCGTACGTCCTGATCGACAGGAACCCATGCACCCTCCGCTACCGCGTGAAGCGACCGGTTCTCGCCATCGATCCGGACAAGTGCGGGGGATGCCGTGCGTGTCTCAAGGCCGCCTGCGTGGCATTGGGGCTGGCGTCTCACGGCGACAAGCCGAAAGTCAGGATCGACCCCGATCTCTGCAACGGATGCGGCGTCTGCTCGCAGTTGTGCAAGTTCGGCGCAATGTCCGAGGCTTGAGGGGCGGAGGGAATGACGGGGGTCTTCAATATCGTGATCGCCGGTGTCGGCGGACAGGGGGTCTTGATGGCTTCCAAGGTCCTCGCCGAAAGCGCCCTTGCCAGTGGGATGGATGTCAAGCAGAATGAAGTGCACGGGATGGCCCAGAGGGGGGGGAGCGTCATTTCCTTCGTCCGCATCGGGGAGCGGGTCCACTCTCCCGTCGTCATGCCCGGGACCACGGACCTTCTGATCTCCTTCGAACCGCTGGAGGCTCTGAGGTACGTCCACTATCTCAAGCCCGGCGGCATGCTGGTCTACAACAAGGTGACCATCAACCCGAGCACCGTTGCTTCCGGTCTGGCCGAATATCCTTCCGATGTCGAAGAGCGGATCGCCCGGGCCTGCGCCGATTCCCACGGCGTCGACGCCCTTTCCATCGCCAAGGAAGCCGGCAACGCCAAGGCCGTCAACATGGTCATGGTCGGTTCCGTCCTTTCGAACCTCCCCCTTGATTCCAAGGTCATCGAGGGGGTCGTCAAGGCAATCTCCAGGGGCAAAGGGGGCGATGTCAACCTGAAGGCTCTTGCGGGCGGTGCCGCCGCCGGCCCCCGTTTCGGCCCGCGGTCAACCGTCTGCATCCATCGGCATGGGAGGTTCTCATGAAGTTGAAGCAACTGTCCATTTTTCTCGAAAACGCCCCCGGTCGCCTGTATGAAGCCACTCATGCCCTCGGCGAGGCCGGCATCAATCTGAGATCCCTTTGCATCAGCGACACCTCCGACTTCGGGGTCCTTCGGATCCTCGTGTCCGACGTCGCCAAGGCCCGAAGAGTGATCATGGAGAAACAGCTTCCGGCTCGCGTCGACGACGTCGTCGCCGCGGAGATCGAAGACACTCCCGGCAGCCTGGCCAAGGTGCTCTACCCGTTCAAGGAAACGAAGGTGAACGTCGAATACATGTATGCCCTGGCCGGAACCTCGTCCGGAAAGGCGGTGATGGTCTTCCGCTTCAGCGATAACGACCGGGCCATCGAGATCCTGCGAGCCAATAACGTCAAGATCCTCGATGCCGAAGCTTTCGGAATGGTCGATTCACTTTAGGGTTCGGGGAGTTGGAACAATAATGAGAGAAGAAAGCGACAAGCCGAAGAAGTTCGCGGTCATCGGCGCCGGCCCCGTCGGTGCGATCGTATCCGCCTTCCTCGCCAAAGGGGGGTACGAGGTCACTCTTTGCGACATCGTGCCGGCTCTCCTCGAACCGGCCCTGGATCCCGGGATCATCATCGAGGGAGCCGACACCCTTCAGGCCAAAGTGGCCCGGATCACCACCCACGTGGACGATCTCATCGGCGATCCTCCCGATGTGATCATCGTCGCCGTCAAAGCCACCGCGCTCCCCTTGCTCGCCTCCGCCCTCGAGGGTTATGTCGCCGAGGGGCGTTACGTCGTCAGCTGGCAGAACGGCGTTGACACCGAGCTTGTCCTTGCGAAACATCTGGGCGCCGGGTCCGTCATGCGGGCCGTCGTCAATTTCGGGTGCGTGCCGGTGAAGCCGGCCCATGTCCGGATCGCATTCCACCATCGTCCCCACTTTATCCAGGAGCTTGACCCTCGGTCCAGGAGCGCCGCCATCGGGATCTGCAACGTTCTTACCGAGTGCGGGCTCGATACCCGGCATACCGACCAGATTCACAACATGGTCTGGCGCAAGGCGGTCCTCAACGCCTGCATGAACCCCCTCTGCGCCATAACCGGCAAGACCATGGCCGAGGTCATCAACGACCCCATCCTCTTCAACCTGGTCGACTCCCTCATCAAAGAAGGGGTCGCCGTGGCCCGGGCCAACGAAATCTCCCTCGGTTCGAACTTCTACCCTTACTGCATCGACTACATCAGGAATGCCGGCCATCACAAACCGTCCATGCTTCAGGACATCGAGGCGGGCCGGCGGACCGAAGTCGACTACATCAACGGCAAGATCGTCGAATACGGCGTACAGGCCGGGATGGCCACTCCCTACAACACCATGGTCCGGGCCCTGGTCAAGGCGTTTGAACCGAAATGATCCGGATCGCCCGTTCGGAATGATCACAGGGCGGAGGGGCAACGATCGAGCGGGGTATCATCGTCGATGCGGCAGGAGATCGGCAAGGTGGTCATGGACATCAGGGCGAAGGTTGAACGGCTGTCGGCACGGATGCACGACCGCCCCCGGTACCCGACGCAGGGAGCCGTGCTCTTCGTCGACCTGGAACGCCGGGAATCTTTTTCCAGGTACCTTTCGGCGGAGGTGTTCCGCACCTTTCTCTCCAATCGGGGCGGGAACATGTACCTCCTCTACAATCTCCTGCCGGACGCCGGGGAGCCGCTGGACCCCCGGATCCCCCTGATATTCGGCAGCGGAGTCCTCACGGGAACCGTTCCCACCGCCGCCCGCGGCAACGTCAGCAGCATCGCGCCCGACAGCCACGCCGTTCTCGACAGCAACTGCGGAGACGCCTTTCCCACGTTCCTCAAGCTCCACGGCTACGATCACCTCGTCCTTTACGGGCAGGCGGCCGGATGGACTCTCCTCGAGATCTCGGGCTCCGAGGTCCGCTTTCACGACGCCACACCGTACCTGGGGATGGACAATGCGGACCTTGTCCACGCCGTCGAAAAGGACTTTTCGTGCACCGAGCGCAAGGACATGGCCATGGCCCGCATCACCCGCGCCGGGGAAAACCTGGTCCTGTGCTCCGGGATCATGGGGGGCCCCAAGGCCATCTACGCCCGGGGCGGCACCGGAGCCAAGATGGGCTCCCTCAAGCTCAAGGCCGTCATGATCCGGGGGCGCCGCGACCAGCCCGCTCTTTCCCCGGCCTTCAAGGGAAACAACAGGGATCTCGCGCACAAGATCCTCTCGACCAGCGTCGTCAAGTACGCCCTCAAGACCGTCGGGACCCCCTTCCTCTACAAGCCGAGCCGCATCCTCGGCGCGATGGGGACCAAGAACAACCAGGAGACCAGCTGGCACGACTCTCTCGATGCCGACAACTTCGACGCCTACCGCCCCGGCATGGACGGATGTCTGAAATGTCCCATCCGTTGCCGTCCGCTCAACGACCTCACCCCCGAAGGGAAGGGGGGGTGGGGCGCCAGCGCGCTCAAGGGGGTGACCGGGAACGTCAGCTACGATCAAAGCCAGGCGGGAATCGAGCACAAAAGGGAGAAGAGCTACAAGGGCGTCCGGGGCGACGGCACGTACGATCGGTACGACAAGGGCGACGGCCCCGACTACGTCACCCTGGGGAAGATGGGCCCGATGATCGGCATCCGGGAGCCGGAACAGGTTCTCCGGCTGAACAACATCGTGAACGACCTCGGACTCGACTCGGCGAGCACGGGGAGCGCCATCGCCTGGGCCATGGAGCTCTACCAGCGCGGCATCATCACCGCCGAGGACACGGGGGGGCTCGAGCTGACCTGGGGAAACTACGAGGTCATCGAAAAGCTCCTCTTCATGACCGCGAAGAGGGAAGGCTTCGGGGACGTCATCGCCGACTCCAACCGGGCGGTGGAGCGTGGGAGGTACCCGGAAAAGGCTCTCAAATACCGGATGGCCGTCAAGGGGCTTTTCCAGTCCGATCCCCACGACGCGCGGATTCTCAAGGGCTTCGCGCTCGGCCTGGCCGTCGCGACCCGCGGCATGGACCATCTCCGGAACCGGCCGACCCTCGAGATCAACGCCAAGATCAACGACAACCGGGAGTTCAAGACGGCTCTCTACGGCGGATACGTGGCGCCGGAGCCCAGCAGCTACGAAGGGAAGGAACATGCCGTCCGCGCGTGCGAAAACATCTTCGCCGTCGGGGACGCCGTCGGCATGTGCCGCTTCGCGACCAAGCTGTTCAACTCCCCCTCCACCGCCGACTACGAGGACTTCGCCCGGCAGTTGAAGGAGCTGACCGGAGAGGAATTCACTCCCGCGCAGCTCGATGAGATCGGCCGCAATATCACGGGGATCGAGCGGCTCATCAATTGCCGCCTGGGGTTGACCGAGAAGGATGACACCCTCCCCGATCGGTGGTTCGACGAGGAAATCACGGTCGGACCGTTCGCCGGAGAGAAAATCGACAGGGCCGAGTTCGAGGCGCTCAAGGCCCGGTTCTATGCTCTCCTCGGGCTGAACGGCGCCGGGGTTCCGTCCCTTGAGTGGCACCGCAGGCTCGCCGAAGTGGTCACCGGCTTCGCCGTCGAGGTCAAGCTCCCCGACGGAATCCCGGGCGCCCCGGAGGGAGCGGTCATCGTCGACCAGCCGGTTTCCACTGTGGAAGAGCTGAGAGCGGCACTGAACAGGCGGCTCCCCCATGCGGTCGGGAAGCTCGAAGACCGTTCCCTGATCGTTTCGGTCAACGGCAGCATGATCCTTGCAAACGAAAAGGCCGCTCCCATCCGGAGCGGAGACGAGATCACCATCATGCGCATCATCGGGGGAGGCTGATCTCCGGCCGCCTCGTTGCCGCCCGGGGGTCCATGCCAGGAGGAGGGGGAAGTGAATCCCGTCGATTTCGCTTCGATCGACTTTGCGCCGGCGGAAGTCAACGTGGAGGTCACGCCGGAGGGGGGCTATCTCCTCCGTTCCCCCATGCCTCTCGAATCGTGCGAGGCGAGCCTGGGAGTCCTTCTGCGACGCTGGGCGGCGGAGACTCCCGATCGGGTCTTCCTCGGGGAGCGGGACGCCGACGGGCAATGGCGGCTCCTGACCTACCGTGAAGCCCGCCGCCTGGCGGATTCCGTCGCCCAGGCGCTGATCGACCGGGGACTGGGCCCGGAGCGGCCCGTCGTAATCCTCTCCGGCAACTCCGTCCACCATGCCCTGCTCATGTTGGGGGGGTTCATCGCGGGGGTCCCGGTGGTGCCGGTTTCCGTCGCCTATTCGCTGCTGAGCCAGGACTTCGCCAAGCTGAAATCGATCTTCCGGGAGGTGCGGCCGGCGCTGATTTATGCAGAGCATGGCGAGATGTTCGCCCGGGCGCTTCGGGCGCTGGACCTCTCGGGTGTGGAGGTCGTGGTCAAGGGGGGGCAGGTCGAAGGGATCCCCGCCACGCCGATTTCGAGCCTGCTCGATGTGTCCCCCACGGAGGAGGTGGAGAAGGCCTTTGCGGCGGTCGGTCCGGAATCGATCGCCAAGGTCCTGTTCACCTCCGGGTCGACCGGGCTCCCCAAGGGAGTGCTCAACACCCACGGCATGCTCTGCGCGAACCAGCAGATGCTGGCGCAGATCTGGCCCTTCACGGGAGAGACCCCGCCGGTCCTGGTCGACTGGCTCCCCTGGAACCACACCTTCGGGGGGAACCACAACTTCAACCTGGTCCTCAAGAGGGGAGGGACCCTCTACGTCGACGGCGGGAAACCGGCGCCCGGGATGGTGGAGCAGACGGTGAAGAACCTGGCGGAAATCTCTCCGACCATCTACTTCAACGTCCCGGCCGGCTATGCCATGCTGCTTCCCTATCTCGAGAAGGACGAGGTGCTGCGTCGCAACTTCTTCCGGCGGCTGCAGCTCATCTTCTACGCCGGGGCCGCTCTCTCGCAGGATCTCTGGCGGCGGCTGGAGGCGGTTTCCGTCCAGGCGACGGGCAGAAAGGTTCCGATGACCTCCTCCTGGGGGGCGACCGAAACCGCCCCGCTGGCCACGTCCGCGCACTTTCCCATCGACAAGGCGGGGGTCATCGGGCTTCCCTGTCCGGGTGTGACCATCAAGATGGTCCCCAGCGGGGGGAAGTTCGAGTTGAGGGTCAAGGGGCCGAACGTCACCCCCGGGTACCTGGGCCGTCCCGACCTGACGCGGGAAGCCTTCGACGATGAGGGGTTCTACAAGATCGGCGATGCGGGCGCCTTTGCCGACCCCGATAACCCCAACCGGGGGATCACCTTCGCCGGCCGGGTCGCGGAGGATTTCAAGCTCTCCACCGGGACCTGGGTGCATGTGGGGATGCTCAAGACCGCGGTGATGGCCGCGGCGGCCCCCGTCCTGCAGGACGCCCTGGTGGCCGGCCACGATCGGGCGGAGGTCGGGATTCTCGCCTGGCCGAACGTCCAGGGTTGCAGGGAAATATGCCGGGACCGGGACGGGAAACGGCCGGTCGAGGACCTTGTCCGCAGCAAGGAGGTGGGTGAGCATCTGCGGAAGACATTGACGGATTACAATTCGCGGCAGGAGGGCTCCTCCGCCAGGGTCGGGCGCATCCTGATGATGACCGAGCCTCCATCCATCGATGCGAACGAGATCACCGACAAGGGATACATCAATCAACGGGCGGCCCTGGAACGAAGGAACTCCTTCGTGGAACGGTTGTTTGCGGAGAATCCGGGGCCGGAAACAGTTGTCATTCTTCCAAAGGGGGGGAAGCGATGAGACGGATCGTATCGTTGCTGACGGGTGTCCTGCTGGTTTTCTGCACGGCCGCTTCGGGGTTCGCCGGCGACACGATCAAGGTGGGCCTGGTGGACACCTACACCGGCCCCGTGACGACCTACACCAACGACGTGCGCGACGGGTTCAAGATGGCGGTGGACAAGATCAACGCGAAGGGCGGCGTCCTCGGCAGGAAGATCGAGTACGTGGTCCGGGACGACACCTTCAAGCCCGACGTCGGCCTGACGATGGCGAAGGAGCTGATCCTCAAGGAGAACGTCGACATCATCATGGGCACGATCAACAGCGCGACGGCCCTGGCCATTTCCGATCTCTGCAAGAAGGAGAAGGTTCCCTTCCTGGTGACCTTCTCGAAGAGCGGAAAGATCACCGGGGAAAAAGGCCACCGCTATGTCTTCAACATGAACGAGAACACGGACATGATCGGCAGGGCCACGGCGACGGTGTTCGCCAGGAAGCCGTACGTCAAGTACTGGATCGCCGGGGACGACTACGAGTACGGCCATGCGATCGCGGACGCCATCTGGAATCACCTGAAATCGCTGAACCCGAAGGTGCGCCTCGTCGGCCAGTCCTGGTGGAAGATGCGCGAGACCGATTTCAACCCGTACATCACCCAGATCCTGGCGGCAAAGCCGGATTTCGTGATCGTCGCCACCGGCGGGGGAAGCATGGTCAATTTCCAGAAGGCGGCGCAGTCGACGGGGTTCAACAAGAGGGTTCCCTTCTACCAGCACACGGCGATCGAGCTCTCCACGCTGATGCCCCAGGGTCAGAACGCTCCGGAAGGGGTCTACGGCACGGCGAACTACCTGTTCTATTTCCCGGACACGAAGGAGAACAAGGCCTTCGTGGATGAGTTCAGGAAGTTGTACAACCGGTACCCCAAAAGCGGTGCCCTCTACGGCTACATGGCCGCGCAGTTCATCGCGGGCGCCTACAAGAAGGCGGGGAAGATCGACAAGGAGAAGTTCATCGATGCACTGGAGGGGATGGCGCTCGACAGCCCCATCGGCAAGCTCGAGGTGCGGGCCTGCGACCACCAGATCGTGCTGCCGATGTTTTTCGGCGTGACGAAAAAATCGCCGAAGTACGAGTTCCTCGTCGGAAGCGGACTGGTCTCGATTCCCGGGAAGGAATACATGCCCACCTGCGGGGAGATCATGAAGGAGCGGGCCAGGTAGCATCCCGCACCCGATGGGCATGCTGGGAGCCATCTTTTCCGCCGGCACCCTGTCCCAGGTCCTGGTGGGGCTCGGCCGGACGACGATCCTGTTCATCGTGTCGTCCGGCTTGAGCCTCATCCTCGGCGTGCTGCGGATCCCGAACGTCGCGCACGGCTCGCTGTACATGGTCGGCGCCTTTCTCGCCTACACCGTGATCCAGTTTCTGGGGGGAGGCGGCTTTGCCTTCTGGGCGGCGATGATCCTCGCTCCGCTGTTCGTGGCGGTCATCGGATTCGTCCTGGAACGGGGCTTCTTCTCCTATCTCTACGACCGGGAGCACCTGATGCTCCTGCTGCTCACCTTTTCCTTCATGCTCATCCTCGGGGACCTGGCAAGAATCGTCTGGGGATCGGAATACCGCTCCATCACGGTGCCCGGGTTCATCCAGGGCTGCGCCGAGATCTTCGGCCTGCCGATCCCCTATTACAACCTTTTCCTGCTCCTGGTCGGACCGTTCATCGCGGTCTTCCTCTGGCTCGTCGTCGACAGGACGAAAATCGGCAAGATCGCCCGCGCGGCGGCGGTCGACAGCGAGATGGTCAGCGCCGTGGGGATCAACGTGGGATGGGTGTTCGCGTTCACCTTCGTCCTCGGCTGTTTTCTCGCGGGCCTGGGGGGAGCGCTCATCGCGCCCATGACCAGCATCTCCCTCGGCATGGATCACTCGCTCATCATGGAGGCGTTCCTGATCGTGATCATGGGCGGCCTGGGGAACATCTGGGGGGCGCTCCTGGGCTCGCTCATCTTCGGCCTGACCCAGTCGCTCGGCATTCTCGTCTGGCCGCAGTTCGGAATCGTCTTCCCCTATCTCGCGGTCGTCGTCGTCCTGACATTCCGGCCGAAGGGGCTCCTGAGATCGGCGTGGTGACGGCGCGATGAAAAGGAAATACATCGCGCTTTTCCTTCTGCTGGCCATGCTCGGCGCGCTTCCGCAGTTCGTGCCGCGGTTCTACAGCTATATCGCCGCGATCGTCCTGCTCACCGGCCTGCTCGCGACAAGCCTGAACCTCGCCATCGGCTACGGCGGCATCTACCAGTTCCACCACGCCGTCTTCTACGGCATCGGCGCCTACGGGACGGCCCTGATGCTGACGCGGAGCGGGATGCCCACCCCTCTCGGGTTCCTCGTCGGACCGCTGCTCTCCGCGGCCTTGAGCCTGGTCATGGGCATCATCTGCATACGCCTCTCGAAGCTCTATTTCGGCATGCTCCAGATCTCCCTGGGGTCTCTCGTCTGGGCGACGGTCGACCGCTGGTATTCCTTCACCGGCGGCGACGACGGCATCCACGGCATCCCGTTGCCCGATCCGATCGCGTCGCCGAACGGCGCCTACTATTGCACCCTGATCGCGACGGCGCTCTGTGTTTTCGCGATGTACCGCATCGTCACGTCCCCCTTCGGCAAGACCCTGCAGGGCATTCGGGACAATCCGGTCAGGTCGGCGGCCATCGGCGTCGACGTGAAACGGCACCAGCTCGCGGCGCTCGTGATCGCCGGGTTTTTCGGGGGCGTGGCGGGGTCGCTGTTCGTCGTCGTCGACACTTCGGTCTTTCCGGACATGATGTTCTGGACGTTCTCCCTCGAAGTGCTCATCATGTGCCTGCTGGGCGGGATGTACACGTTCTTCGGGCCGCTCGCCGGCGCCTCGATCATCGTGCTGCTCAGGGTGTTCGTGAGCGTATACACCCGATACTGGCCCCTCGTCCTCGGCACCCTCCTCACGCTCGTGATCATCTTCCTCCCGGACGGCGTGCTCGGATACGTCGTCCGGCGTTTCCGGCCGAAGGAGGCCCGAAGTGCTTAGGGTGGAATCGGTCGTCAAGTCCTTCGGCGGCTTCAAGGCGGTCAACGGCGCGAACCTCGAGGTGGCGGCCGGGGAGATCGTCGCGGTCATCGGCCCCAACGGCGCGGGAAAGACGACGCTGTTTCATCTCATCACCGGGCACCTTTCCCCCGATTCGGGCCGGATCCTGTTCAAGGGCCGGGAGATCGCCGGCCTTGCCCCTCACGTCATCTGCAGGAAAGGGATCACGCGGTCCTTCCAGGTGGTCAACATCTTCCGGCGGCTCACCGTCTTCGAGAACGTCCAGATCGCGGTCCTGTCGCGGGAGCGCAAGACCTTCAGGATGTTTTCGGCGGCAAGGGGCATGGCGGCCGAAGAAGTGGACCGGATCCTCCGGAGCGTGGGGCTTTTCGGGAAAAGGAACGTCGAAAGCGACCTGCTCTCCCACGGCGACCAGAAGGTCCTCGAGATCGCCGTCGCGTTGAGCGGGAAACCGGAGCTTCTCATCCTCGACGAGCCGACGGCCGGCATGGCGCCGGAAGAGACGGAACGCTGCATCCGCCTCATCAGGAAACTTTCCGAGGAGTTCGGGTTGACGATCCTGTTCTGCGAGCACGATATGGGGCTCGTATTCGAGATCGCGAACCGCATCATGGTGATGGTGCGGGGCGGCACCGTGATCCAGGGCGGCCGCGAGGAGGTGCGGCGGAACAGGGAAGTCCAGAACGCCTACCTGGGAGAGTCCGGCGAATGTTAGACGTGAGGGGCATCCACACCTATTACGACCAGAGCCACATCCTGTTCGGTGTCTCCCTGTCGCTGCGGAAGGGCGAGATCGTGGGCCTGCTCGGCAGGAACGGCGCGGGCAAGACGACGACGATGAAGAGCATCTGCGGCATGCTCCACCCGAAACAGGGAACGGTGACCTTCGAAGGGGAGGACGTGACGGGGAGGAAGCCCTTTCAGCTCGTCCGGCGCGGAGTCTGCTACGTGCCCGACGACCGGCGCATCTTCGCCGACCTCACGGTGGAAGACAATCTCGAGATCGTCCACCGGGGGACCGGCGAGTGGAACAGGGAGCGGGTGTACGATCTGTTTCCGCCGCTCAAGGAGATCGCCGGCCGGCGGGCGGGCTTCCTGAGCGGGGGAGAGAGAGCGATGCTCGCCGTGGGCAGGGCGCTCATGAGCAGCCCGAAGCTGCTCCTCCTCGACGAGCCGACGGAAGGGCTCGCGCCGCTCATCGTGAGATCCCTGGAAGAGCAGATCCTCAAGCTCAAGGATGCGGGCATCAGCATCCTGCTCTCGGAGCAGAACCTGAAATCGTCGCTGAAGCTGATCGACCGCGCCTACATCATCGACAACGGCCGGATCCGCTACCACGGGACGGTGAAAGAACTCGAGAACAACGAAGAGATCAAGAAAATGCATTTGATGATATGAGCCCGGGCGGAAACGAAAAGGAAATCCCGTTGGAGGATCGCAATGCGCGATGCATATCTCTGTGACGCCGTCCGCACCCCGATCGGGTCGTACGCCGGGAGCCTGTCGGGCATCCGGACCGATGACCTGGCCGCACTCCCGATCAAGGCCTTGAGGAAGCGGAACGCCGCCGTCGACTGGGGAGGGGTGGATGACGTGGTGTACGGTTGCGCCAACCAGGCCGGGGAGGACAACCGCAACGTGGCGAGGATGGCGGGGCTTCTGGCCGGGTTGCCGGTCGAGGTGGCCGGAGTGACCGTCAACCGCCTCTGCGGCTCAGGGATGGATGCCGTCGGGACCGCCGCCCGGGCGATCCGGCTGGGAGAGGCGGAGCTGATCGTCGCGGGCGGGGTCGAAAGCATGTCCCGCGCTCCCTATGTGATGAGAAAGGGGGCCGTGCCGTTCGACCGGGGCGTCGAATTGTTCGACAGCACCATCGGGTGGCGCTTCGTCAACCGTCTCATGAAGGAGCAATACGGGATCGATTCGATGGGGGAGACCGCGGAGAACGTGGCCGAGCGGTTCGGGGTCTCTCGGGAAGATCAGGATCTCTTCGCCTTGAACAGCCAGCTTCGGACCGCCGAGGCCGTCTCGGCCGGTCTCTTTGCCGAGGAAATCGTCCCGGTCGCCGTCCCCCAGCGCAAAGGGACCGACATCATCGTGGACAAGGACGAGCATCCCCGGCCGAACAGCACGCTGGAGGGACTGGCGAGGTTGAAGCCGTCGTTCCGGCCCAACGGGACGGTGACCGCGGGAAACGCCTCCGGCATCAATGACGGCGCGTGCGCCCTGTTGATCGCTTCGGAAGAGGCGGCCCGGCGGAACGATCTTGCGCCGAAGGCGCGGATCGTCGCCACGGCCGTCGCGGGGGTGGCTCCCCGGATCATGGGCGTCGGCCCGATCCCGGCCACCCGCAAGGCGCTCGCGATCGCCGGGCTGAGGCTGGATCAGATGGACGTCATCGAGCTGAACGAGGCGTTCGCCGCCCAGGCACTCGCCGTGATGCGGGAGCTGGGGCTGCCCGACGACGCGCCCCACGTGAACCCCAACGGCGGGGCCATCGCCCTGGGGCATCCCCTGGGGATGAGCGGCGCGCGCCTGGTCGCCACCGCGCTGTACCAGCTGCGGCGCATCAAGGGCCGGTATGCCCTCTGCACCATGTGCATCGGCGTGGGGCAGGGGATCGCGCTGATCGTCGAGCGCGTCTGATCCCGACGCGGCAATTTCCTTTCATGACACGCATGCACCTACCATCCGACGAAGCCGCACGCGATCATCCAGGCGGGGGCGTACACGTACTCTTACGACGCCAACGGGAACATGACGACCCGGTCGGGGAGGACGCTTGCCTGCGACTACGAGAACCGGCTCTCAAGTCACGTCTTCGATCCAGAGGAGATGCCGTTCCGCCGGCGTCCCGGCCAAGGCATCGCAGAACTTCCGATCAGCGGTGACCATTCGGGCTTTTTCGGTCATCGCCAAGGCGAGGTACAGGCTGTCGTAGAACGTTTGGCGGTGTTTCAGGGCAATTTCCCATGCAAGCTTCAGAATCGCCCCGTGCGGATGCACCACCAGCGGCGACCTCCTGAAGCTGTCCAGGATTCCCCCTGCCGTCGTCCCATCGAGCTCGCCCGCCCGACACTTCTTCCAGAGAATGCTTCCGAACTCGGCTTGGATCAACTCCGGAGCCTGCAAGGAGAACCTCTTCCGAAGCAGGTGCAACGCGTGCCCGGAGTGGACCTCGGGCACGAACCATTTCACGGCGATACTGGCATCGACCACATAAGCGGTCTTCACCGGCCGCGATCCTCGCGGACGAGACGGGTGCTGTCGCCGAACTTCCCACCGGCAAGGCGACGTTGCCAACCCTCCGCCGCAGCGAGCATCTCCTCGGGCGTCATGCGCGCGGATTCAATCAGAATGGCTTTCACCTCGCCCTGCAACGATCGGTGGTGCCGCTTCGCTTGGCGCTTCAGTCGTTCCACCAAAGCATCGTCCAGGTCACGTACCAGGATCTGGGGCATCTTAAGCCTCCGGAACAGCGAGATATCATTATGATAGCGCACCGTTGCCGCATTTTAGCCAACGATGCGTTGATCCCACAATGAATTCGCCGGGCTCCGCGCGCCGGCACGAAGGCCGACGCGGCGGTGCCGGAGAACGGATTCCTACGATGCGGCCTTGAACGGCCGGACGTGGGCCTCGATCTCCTTTCCCGTATCCCGCATGGCCACGCGCAGTGTGTAGTCCGCCTGAAGGTTCAGCCAGATCTCGGGCGAGACGCCGAAGTAACGGCCCAGCCGCAGCGCCGTGTCCGCCGTGATCGTCCGCTTGCCGTTGACGATCTCGCTGATCCGCCCCGGCGGCACGTCGATGTCCCGGGCCAGCTTGTTGATGCTGACCCCCAGCGGCTTCATGAACTCCTCGAGGAGGATTACTCCCGGGCAAATGGGTTCCAGCAGTTTCTTGGGCACAACGGCCTCCTTGTCGTTCTCCCGGTTCGTTCTTCGTCCAGGGATCCGTGATAATCCACGATCTCCACGTCGTAGGCGTCGCTTTCCCGCCAGCGGAAGCAGACCCGCCATTGGTCGTTGATCCGGATGCCGTGTTGCCCGGCACGGTTCCTTTTCAACGCCTCCCGCTGATTGCCGGGCGGGATGGCAAGGTCCTGCAGGGTTTTCGCCCCGTGCAGATAGAGAAGCTTGCGGCGCGCCGGGCCTTCGATGGCCTTGAAGCGGGCTACCGGCCGATCGCGGAAAAGCATCTCCGTTTCCTTGCTCTTGAAGGTCTTGACCGCGGCGTCCGCCTATTCTCCTCCGCGTATTACGTATCGCATTATAGAACGACGCGACCCGATCATCAAGGGCTCCGCGTCCTGCCGTTCAAGGCGGTGGAGCCCGGCTGTCCCGTGGGACCCGGCGGGGAACCGCACCCGGCCCGGCTGTCCCCGGTCAGGGCGATGTGGAGGTTTTCCTCTTTGCTTACCTGAACGCGGGAATCCCCGTGACCTCCTCGCCGATGATGAGGAGGTGCATATCGTGAGTTCCCTCGTAGGTGTAGACCGACTCCAGGTTGGTCATGTGGCGCATGATCGGGTACTCGCCCATGATGCCGTTGGCGCCGAGGATGGTGCGGGCGGTGCGGGCGATCCGGATGGCGGCGTCGACGTTGTTCATCTTGGCCATCGACACCTGCGCGAAGGTGTATTTCCCCCGGTCCTTGAGACGGCCGAGGTGCAATGCGAGAAGCTGTCCCTTCGTGATCTCGGTGACCATCTCCGCCAGCTTTCTCTGCTGGAGCTGGTAGGATGCGATCGGCTTGTCGAACTGGATTCGGTTCAGGGCGTATTCGAGGGCGGCCTGGTAGCAGGCGTCGGCGGCGCCCAAGGCGCCCCACGCGATGCCGTAGCGCGCCTGTGTCAGGCAGCCGAGAGGGCCCTTGAGCCCCTTGACGTTCGGCAGCAGGCTCTTCTGTTCGTCGACGATGACGTCGTCGAAGATCAGCTCGGAAGTCACCGAGGCGCGCAGGCTCCACTTTCCCTTCATCTGGGGAGCTTCGAACCCGGGGGTGCCTTTCTCCACCAGGAAACCGCGGATGCCCTCATCGGTCTTCGCCCAGACCACGGCCACGTCGGCGATGCTCCCGTTGGTGATCCACATCTTGGAGCCGTTGATCCGCCACTTTCCGCCGGCCTCGCGCACGGCGTTGGTGCGCATGCCGCCGGGGTTGGAGCCGAAGTCGGGCTCGGTCAGGCCGAAGCAGCCGATCGCCTTGCCGGCGGCCATCCGGGGCAGCCAGTACTCCTTCTGGGCCTCGCTGCCGTAGGCGTAGATGGGGTACATGACCAGCGAGCCCTGGACCGAAGCGAAACTGCGCAGGGCCGAGTCGCCGCGCTCGAGCTCATACATCAACAGGCCGTAGGCGACGTTGGAGAGGCCGGCGCAACCGTATTTCTCGGGCAGGTTGGGACCGTAGAAACCCAGGTCCGCCATCGTTCCGACCAGGTGGCCGGGGAAGGTCTCGTTCTGGGCATGCTTGTCGATGATCGGGAGCACTTCCGCGTTGACGAACTGGCGGGCGGTCATCCGGACCAGTTTTTCCTCGTCGGACAGAAGGTCCTGGAACCCCATGTAATCCGTCGGTTCCGTGGCCATGCTCATGAATGCCTCCTCCGGGGCCCGGCGCGGGCCGAATATGGCTTCAGGACGCTTTCGGCAATCGGCCGAGCGCCTGCAATTTCCTGTGCCGGAAGGCTCCCCACAACGCCGCGCCGATGGCGCCGGCAAACAGGGAGTCCGGGTGGGATGCGACCCGGGTCCCCATGTTCTGTTTTTCCATGCCGTCCTGCAAGGCCTTGACCAGGCCGGTGTCGAGCGCCAGCCCCCCGGTCATCATGACCACGCCGTGTTCGACGTCGATGGACTTGAGCAGCTTGATCAGGCGTTCGGCCATGGACTCGTGGATGCCGCGCAGGATGTCGCTGGGCGGGATCGATCGCGACACCATGTTGATGACGTCGGTTTCGGCAAGCACGGCGCAGATGCTGCTGACCTTCTCCGGGTTCGTGGATTTCCGCGAGAGCCCTCCGATCTCGTCCTGCGCGATCCCCAGATAGCGGGAGATGTTCTCGAGGAACTGGCCGGACCCCGACGCGCATTGGCTGGTCATGCGATAGTTCAGCACCTTGCCCTTTCCGTCGATGCAGATGGCGCGGCCGTGCAGGGCGCCGACGTCGAGCACGGCGCGGGCGTCGGGGTTGAGGTAGACGGCGCCGCGGGCGTGGGTGGTCATGGAATAGAAGTGCCCGGTGGCGCCCTTGAAGCCCTCTCCCTCGCCGGTGGTGGCGACGTAGTCGATGTCGTCCCGCGTCAAGCCGGCCTTCCCGAGCACGTCTTCGATGGATTCTTCGACGAGCTTGAAGGAATCGCGTTGGCGGATGCGGGCGTCCCAACGGGCCAGCCACTCGTTTCCCTCGCCTTGCACCCGGAACAGGGCGGTCTTGATGACGCCGGAACCGACGTCGATGCCGATGGAGACGGTCATGGTTCCTCTCCTGTCAATTGACGGCCGCGCGGCGGGCGAAGCTTGCCGCACCGAGGGCGCCCGTGTAGATCGATTCGGGGCTGATGTTGATGGTGACGTCGCCGTAGTTCTCCCGGACCAGCCGGCGAAGCTCCCTGACCGCGGCTTCGTTCTTCGCGACGCCGCCGGTGAAGGTGAACTGGTCGGTCACGCCGCCGGAACGGGAAATGATCGACATGGCGCGCAGCATGATCGCCCGGTGCAGGCCGGCCAGGATATCGGCGCGGGTCTCGCCCAGGGCGAGGCGGTCGCGCAGTTCGGCGCCGGCGAAGACGGTGCAGGTGGAATTGATCCGCACGGCCTTGGCCGCTTTCAGGGCGATGGGGCCAAGCTCGTGGAGACCGATCTTCATCTCGTCGGCGATGTAGCCCAGGTAGCGGCCGCAACCGGCTGCGCAGCGGTCGTTCATCTGGAAGCTCGTGACGATGCCGTTTTCGTCCACCTGGATGCCCTTGGTGTCCTGTCCGCCGATGTCGAGCACGGTGCGGGTGCCGGGGAACATCATGTGAGCCCCGAGTCCGTGGCAGAGGATCTCGGAACGGATATGCTCCTTGGGGAAGGGGAGCCGGACCCGGCCATAGCCGGTGCCGACCACGGAGGTCTCCTCGATCTCGATGCCGAGCACCTTCTCGAGGGCCGCCCGGGCTTCGGCTTCGCTGATGTCCACGCCGTCCACGTCCCGAAACGCACGCGACAGGCCGTTCAGGAACTGCCTGGCCACGGCATCGTCCGAAGAGACCCGTCTCTCGACATCGAGGATCGACTTGTCGTAGATATTGAGCATGGACTCGAAGCCGAGACCTGCCTCCCGGCTCACGGTTTCGGCGATATTCATGAAGCGCGATCCCGCGATGTCGCGGAAGAAGTCGGACTTGCGGCCGGCGCCGGGCGCGAAGATCGCGGGCGCCTCGCTCTCGATCCGCCGGAACACGATGGCCATGGCTTCCCGGAGCGCTCCCTTGGTGTCCTGGAAGCGGGGATGGTCGAGTTGGGCTTCGCAGGTCTCTTCGAGCCGGCCCAGTCCGGAGAGGAATTGCTCCAGCCGGAAATTGCGTTCCAGGTTCGCCAGCAAAAGCCCGGCGCCCCCGGCGGAGCCCAGCGCCTTCTTGAACAGCGTGAAACGCGCGCCGATCTTGGCTTCCTGCTTGGAGACGGCGGCGGCGACGTCGTAGTTGGAGCGGGAGTTCGTGATGCCGTGACCGAGAATCTCCTGGTTCCCGTCCACGAGCAGCGCCTTGGTGGTGGTGGATCCCAGGTCGATTCCGATGAATGTGCGCATGAACCGGTCTCCCTCAGGCAACGGCGGCGGAGCCGCCGGCGCGGCGCTTCTGATCGATCATCTGGAAATAGCTCTCCAGGCGGTTCTTGACGTTGGCCGCCGAGAAGTAACGGGGGTCGACCAGGTCGGTCTCGATGAAGGCGGCCGGCTTGCCGGTGAGCTTCTCGACTTCGCGCATTATCACAAGCTGGCCGGCGGAGAAGCTGTTGCAGCTCTTGATGGAGTTGATGAGCAGGCCGTCGGCGTCGTACTCCCTGACGTTCCGGGCCAGCATGTCGACCCGCGTCGGCAGGCAGCGGTTCGTGTAGACCCCCAGGCAATAGTCGGCCAGCGATTCCAGCGGGTGGTCCGGGTCGTGACGGAACCCGTCGTAATCGTAGACGCCGCCGACCTTGGTGTAGGAGCTGGCGACGACCACGGCGCCCGCCTCGGAGAACATTCGCCAGAAGTCGCGGAACGAGGTCCAGTTGGGCGGGCCCTCGACCACAAGCCGGTACGTCTCCTCCGGCATGTCCCCTTCCGGCGTCTGCGCGCACAGGCCCTTCTCGATGCGCTCTTCGATCTCCCGGCGCAGCAGCCGGTAGTAGTCGATGGCTTCGTCGGTGCCCCGAAAAGCGGTGAAGATCGGCCCCATGTAGTAGACGCCGCCGAAGTAGCAGTCGATGGGCGACGGCCTGTGCTTGGAGGCCTCGAGCATCCACACCAGGTCGTCCTCGGCGATGGCCGATTTGCGCAGGTATTCGCGGAGGCGATCGATGTCGAATCTTACGCCGGACACTTTTTCCAGGGTCGGGATCACCTCGTCCTGGAGCTGCTTGACGACGTAGTCGCGCATGTTCCGGGTCGGCTTGCCGTCGGCGGCATAGGGGACGTGCAGCATCACCGTCGGGCACTTGTACCGCTCGCGCAACAGCTCGAACCACTTCATGAAGGTGAAGCAACCGGTATAGCTCAAGAGCAGCACGTCCGGATCGGGAAACGGCTTGCCGTTGGGGGCGATGTTCCCTTTGGCCATCATGCCGATGTCCGCCTTCACGTAGGTGCACACGTCCTCGGAGTGGCCGGCCCGCTCGGCCTCCATGATCATGTCGCCGGATTTCTTGCGCATGGCGTTCTGGATGGCGTTGATCTCCGGCAGGTTGTTCGCGATGTCGAAGCACATGAGCAGCTCGTTGAGGTTTCCCGGAACGAACGTCGACGAAACCTTGAATTTTCCGCCGGTGATCTTGTCGTAATTGCGGCTGATCATCTCCTTCTGCTTGAGCTGCGAAGGGGACTTGACGACTTCCTGTTCGCTCATGACGCGCTCCAGAGCTTGATGGAATCGGCGAACGTGCCGGCCTGTTCCCGGATCGGCTGCATCTGGCCCGAGTTCTCGGCGTACTGCATGGTCATGTAGGGGATCTTGAGGGCTTCGAGCCGGCTGATCATCATCGGCTGGTCGAGCAGCGCCGGATCGCAGAAGCTCGGCGCGGCGAAAATGACGCCGTCGGCGCCCCGCCTGCGGATGGCGTCGAGCAGATGGCTTCCCTTCCTTGCGACGTCGACCTCGTACTTCGCCGCCGTCTGGGCGGAATGGCGGAGGAACGCCCGGGACAGGTTCTCGATGGGATCGCCGTCGGCCGGCACCTCGTCCTGGAGCCAGCGGTTGACCAGCATGAGATCGTCGTCGACGATGTAGCAGCCGGAGAGTTCGAGGGACTTGATCAGGTTGAGCGGCGGCTGTTCGCAGAAGGTGCCGGTCAGGATCACCCGGCAGTTGTCGCGCATCGGCGGATTCCCGGCCTCGGCGGCGGCCAGGTACTCCCGCATCAGCCGGGTATGCTCCTCCGCAGGGAGCACCATGCCCGCGCGCATCAGCAGGTAGACCTCGGCGGACGGGGCCTTCCAGGGGAACGCGGCCCGGAAATCATAGACCTTGTTCACCCACCGGCGATTCTCGTTGAAGACCGCGATGGAGTCGTTGATCGCCTCGTCGGAGATCTCCCGGCCGCCCAGTCTTTCGAGTCCTTCCCTGAGTTCGCGCAGCTCGTTGGAGTAGAAGACGCCGCCGACTTCCTCCTTGAAGTTCTGCGGCGCGTCGAAGTAGCGGACGTACTTGTCCTTGAACAGGATCCGCCAGATGCCGCTCAGGTTGCGGATGACGTCGCAGATGGAGGGGAACATCATGCCGTCGACGAAATCGAGCCTGCCGGTGATCGCCAGTTCGATCGTCGAGCGGGGGATGCGGCAGATGTAGCTCTGGTAATAGGCGTCGCCGTGGATCACTTCCATGTCGGCGCCGCCCCCCAGGATGCCGAGCGGCAACATGCCGGCGGCATGGATGATTTCGCGCGGAACATAGACCGGCATGTAACCGATCACCTTGCGCCCCGGCCGGGCGGTCTTCCATTCGCGCGCCCTGGTGAAATCGACGTCGTCGAAGATGTCCTGGCAGAACGCGACGATTTCCTTGACGGATCGAGGATTCATGGGGCCGCTCTCCTCACTTGGACGAACCGGCGCCCGGCATCAGACTCTCCACCAGTTCCTCGGTCCAGGGGATCCCCCTGGCCAGCCCCTGGCGCAGCTTGACGAAATCGATTTCGCGTCCGGTCTCCCGGGTTCCCTCGTTGAAGGCGCGGAAGCCGGCGCGGGCTTCGTTCATCATGTTGAGCGCCAGCCAGGCGCGGGAATTTTCCTTGTTCTTGTTCCAGGCTTCCAGCTTGGGCTTGCGCAGCTCCTCGAGGCTCTTGGTCATGCACTCGGGGAACGTCTCGATCAGCTTGGCGCACAACTCTTCGACCTTTTGATCGAGCGGGCCGAGATCGATCTCGCCCCGCTTGATCATGGCGAGGCCCTCCTGGAAAGCGGCGCCGCTCTTGAACTCGCCGTGGATGATCCTGCCGTACTCGTCGAACATCCGGTCGGTGATCACGGTGGGATTGGCGACGAACCGGCCGTCGATCTTCAGGGCCGGAACGAGGCCGGCGATGATGCCGAGGCGGGCCGCCTTGTGGGCCGAGAACGGTTCGCACAGGGTGCCGGAGATCATGGCCTGCTCGCAGCCGATCATCACCGGCAGGAAGTCGGTGGCGCCGCCGATGGCCGCCGAGCCGTGCTTGGGTCCGGCCTGGCCGAAATTGGCAAGATCCTGGGCGATGGTGAAGTCGCACGCCATGCCGATTTCCTGGCCGCCGCCGATGCGCATGCCGTTGACCCGGCAGATCACCGGCTTGTCGCAGCCGAGGATGGCCGAAACCATGTCGTTGAACAGGCGCATGTACTGGCGGTATTCCTGCGGGTTGCCGGCGTAATACTCGGCGTATTCCTTGGTGTTGCCGCCGGTGCAGAACGCCTTGTCGCCGACGCCGGTGAACACCACGGCGTTGACTTCCCGATCCACGGAGGCCCGGCGGAAGGCGAGAATGACGGCCTTGACCATGTCCGTCGTGTAGGAGTTGTACTGCTTGGGATTGTCGAGAATGATCCAGGCATTGGAGAGCCCTTCCGCCGCCGAACCGTCACGGCGCCGTGCGGGCCTCTTTTCATAGCGGACCATCCCGTCGCACAGGCTCTCCACTTCCCTGTCGATCAGATTGTGGTCGATCAGCCTGGATGGTGCGGTCCTGGCGATAATCTCGTCTGCAGTGGCCATTGCTCCTCCTGTTCCCCCGGAATTTTCAAGCGGAGGCGTGCGTATTCTTTATCAGCGCCGCTCAATGACCGGCTGTGACAAAAAGATTATTTATGCAAATAGGTACTACAATACCGTTTAACTTGTCAAGGAAAAGTTTCTCCCTGAAAATCCGGGGCGCTATCCGACGGCCTTTGTAAGGACCAGCCGTTGGGATGGGACGAAACCGCGCGCATGCAGGAATCGCTGCAGGGTGAAGGTCTCCCGGGATACCTGGGCCAACACGGTTTCGACTTGAAGGATGGAAAGGTTGAGCAACAACCGGGAGAGGAGCGCATGACCGATGCCGGAACCTCCGTAGGCGGGGTGGACCCCGATGGTGTCGATCACCGCCGCTCTGTCGACTTTGCCGAATTCGCCGAAATCGACCCGCGCCATGACGAACCCGGTGACAATGCCCTCATCCTCGGCTGCCAGGGACACCCGGATACCGGATTCGATCAACATTTCCCGGAACTTGGCGCCATAGTAAGCGGAACGGTCAAGGCCCGTGAGCTTGCCGTCGATGCGGACGACGGCTGCCAGGTCTTCCTCCTTAAGGGAGCGGACCAGGACCTGGTGCCGGGCCAAACTTTCATAATAGTTGCCTCCGGCGCCGCTGTGGACCTGCCATTTGCCATCCATTTTCACGGATGTCACTTCAGCCACGTCCTCGCCCAGCGGCGAGGTGTCACGCTCGATGATTTGGCAGGGCGCCAGGTTGAACCCCGCGGAGGAGAAGAAACGGATCATCCGGTGGTTCGCCCAGGCGACCTGGGTTCTCAGGGTGCCGATGTTCTTCTTCTTCATCTGCCGTTCGATTTCGGCGATCACCGCTTTGCCGATGCCCTTCCCCTGCGCGTCAGGATCGACGCCGATGACATCCAGAACCGCGACCACGCCCCTGGTGCCGAATTCGCCTTCCTGGAGCCGGGCGAAGCCGTAGCCCGCCAATTTTTCGCCATCGACCGCGGCGCAGGTGATGAAGCTGTCAGGCGCGGCCGTCGCCGCGGCGAAGCGTTTCTCCAGGAAAACCTTTCTCGGATGGCCGGCGATCCGGCTCTCGATTTCGGAAACCCGGTCCAGATCATCCGGGTGGAGCGGTCGAAGTCTCAGGTCGGACATCCCCTTTTCTCCTTTCTTGCCGCCACCGGCGTGGACCGCCGGGCGACGTTTCGTTGACCGACGTGTTCCCGCTTTCGGGACTCGACCGCTACCCCCTGGCCCTCAGGTGCCGGCGGACGTACCAGACGACTCCCGCGACGATCGCGATCCCGATCGCGACGTCGAACTTGTGGAAGTATTCCCGGATCGTCGGCCACTTCGCGCCCAGCGCCATCCCGAGGTACGCCAGCGCCAGGCACCAGGGGAGCGACCCCGCGAAGGTGTAGGCGATGAACCGCTTCATCTCCATCCGCGCCACGCCGGCGGGGAAGGCGATGAAGGTCCGGATGACGGGCAACAGCCGCGCGAAGAAGACGGTCGCCTCGCCGTGGCGGGCGAACCACCGGTCGGCCATGTCCAGGTCGCGGCGGGACATCAGGACGTATTTCCCGTACTTCTCGATGAGCGGCCGCCCCCCGTACATCCCCAGGTAGTAGGCCGGGACCGACCCGGCGACGCACCCGATCGCGCCGGCCAGCGAAACGGCCCATAGCGTGTGCTTCCCCAGGAAGACGAGGTATCCGGAGAACGGCATGATGACCTCGGAGGGCAGCGGGATGCACGCCGACTCGATCGCCATCAGGAGCACGATCCCCGGAAGGCCCATCAGGGAAATCACCGCGATGATGAACGAGGCGAGCGCCTCCAGGATCCTCGTGACCAGTCAACGCTCCTTCCGGGAAGTCCGTCAATTGTAGCAGGACGGGGCAAGGCGTTGGGAGCCCGCTCCGGCTTACGCGCTCTGTCCAACCGGCTTTGCTGCCGCCGGACGCGCGCAGATGCGTTTCCCGGAGCGGCCTGTGGAGCGAGCAAAGGATCCGGGCGAGCGCAACGGCAGCGAGCGGACGCCAGGTCACGAGCGTCGCGGAGGGGAATGCATCGAGCGCGGGAGGCGTAACGCCGACGAGAGGAAGCGGAGCGCTCCCCTCCGGGGCCGCTGAACCGCAATCACCAGCGGCGCGACCGATGCGGGAGGGGACGGAGCGCGGCTCCGGCGACTATCCCACCGTGATGTAGGGGGGGCCGATCCGCAGCGTCGGCTGGGCGTCGCCGACCGGCACCCCCTGGCCGTCCTTGCCGCAGGTGCCCAATCCGAAGCCGAGGTCGGAGCCGACCCTGTCGATCATCCGGAGCACCTCGGGGCCGTTTCCCGTGATCGTGGCGCCGCGGACCGGCTCGCCCTTTTTCCCGCCCTCGATCCGGTATCCTTCCGCGACCTCGAACATGAAGTCGCCCGTCACCGTGTTGACCTGCCCGCCCCCCATCTTGACGACGAGCAGGCCGCGGTCGACGGAGGCCAGGATCCCGTCGGGCGGCGTCTTCCCCGGCAGGATGATCGTGTTCGTCATCCGCGGGATCGGCCGGCGCCGGTACGATTCCCTCCGCCCGTTCCCCGTCGGGTGGGCGCCCTCCTTCATCGCCGAGAGCCGGTCATGGAGGAACCCCTTCAGAATCCCGTTCTCCACGAGGACCGTCCTTTGGCCCCGCGTCCCCTCGTCGTCGATCCCGAACGACCCGCGCTTCCCCGGCACCGTCGCGTCGTCGACGATGGAGACGAGGGGGCTCGCCACCTCCGCCCCCAGTGCGTCCTTGTAGACCGACATCCCCTGGCGGGCGAGGTCCGCCTCGAGCCCGTGGCCGATCGCCTCGTGGACCATCGTCCCGCCCGCCTCGGCGGCGAGCACGACCGGCATCCGCCCGCCCGGCATCTTCCGGGCCGACAGCGTCCTGAGCGCCCGGCGCGCCGCCTTCCGGGCAAGCGTCTCAGGGGCCGTCTCCTCGAGGAATTCCCATCCCGCGGTGCCGCCGCCCGGCTCGTAACCCATCGCCAGCCCCGTCCCGTCGCCCGCCACGCACTGGACCGTCACGAGGGAGAAGGTCTGCCGGTCGGCGGCGAAGACGTCCGGGTGGGCCGCGACCTCGATCGTCCGCTCCGCCTCCCCGTACGTTGCGCGGACCTGCCGGATGCGGGGCGACTCGCCCCGCGCCACGCGGTCCATGAGAGAAACGAGCGCGGTCTTCTCCGCCACCCCCCGTGTCGAAGGGGGGATGCGCACCGGGGACGGGTTTCGCGCCGCGGTCGGGGTCGCCGGAAGGGAGATGGGCACCCCGTCGCCGTTCGCATGGCGCGCCAGGTCGTTCGCGAGCGCCACGAGGCCTTCCGCGCGACGCTCGTTCGTGTGGGCGTAATAGGTCTTGTTCCGGGAAATGAGCCGGATCCCGACGCCGGCGTCGGTTCCCTCGACCACCCGTTCGATCCGGCCGTCCTCGAGGAGAACCGTCATCTGGCGCACGTCCTCGAAAAACAGCTCCGCGTACTCTCCGCCCCGCGACAGCAGGGCCGACAGGACGCGCTCGACCGGCATCTTGTTGAGCATCGGGTCCTCCGGCGGGGACGGAGGCGCCCCCGCGCGATTCGTGTATAATACCCGAAAACCGCATCTTGGCGAGGAAACGCATGAAATTCAGGTTGTTGACGGCGGCCGCGGCCCTCTTCCTCCTGGCCGGAAGCGCCTCCGCGTTCCACGGTGGGGGGGAAACGATCGGCGCGCGGCTGCTCGGGAAGTCCTACTCGCATTTCCTTGCGGGGTACGTTGATTACCGGGACGGGAACCTGGACGGCGCCCTCGAGAACTACCGCAAGGCGCTCCAGTACGCCGAGAACGAGCCGGAGATCCTCTACGAGATCGCCAACGTGCTCGTCAAGAAAAACAGGCTTGCGGAGGCGAAGCAGTACCTCGAAAAAGCGCTCGCCGCCGACGACGGGCACACCAAGTCCCGGTACCTCCTGGCCGGCATCCTCGCCGCGACGGGGGACAAGGACAAGGCGCGGGAGCTCTACGCCCGCATCATCGCGGACGACCCGGAGAACGAGGAGGCGTACCTCCAGCTTTCGACCCTGTCCGCCGAGAAGGGGGAGTTCGGGAAGGCCGAGGAGACCCTCAACACCCTGATCGGCAAGGACCCCGACGTCTTCCTGGCCTACTACTACCGCGGGCGGATCTACGCGGCCCAGAAGAAATTCGAGGCCGCCCTGGCCGATTTCGACAAGGCGCTGGCAAAGCACCCGTCCTTCGACGCCGCCCTCGTCGACTCCGGGGGGGTGCTCGAGCTCATGGGGCGCCAGTCGGAGGCGGAGGAGCGGTACAAGAGGGCGCTGGAACTGAACCCGAACAACCCCTTCATCCGGGAGCGGCTCGGCCGGGTCCTCATCATGGAGAAGAAGATCGACCAGGCCGTCACCCAGTACGAGGAGCTGAAAAAGTTCTCGAGCGACAACCTCGATTTCCGGACGAAGCTCGGCCTCCTCTACCTCGACCGGGACCGGTACGACGACGCGATCAACGAGTTCCTGTTCGTCCTCGCGTCCCGGCCCGGGAACGACCAGGTCCGGTTCTTCCTCGGAAACGCGTACGAGGGGAAGGGGCTCGAGAAGGAGGCGCAGGAGGAGTTCCGGCTGATCCCGGAGACGTCCCCCGTCTACCGCGACGCGATGCTTCGCCTGGCGATGTCGCTCTCCCGGCGGAAGAAGAGCGACGAGGCGATCGGCGTGACGCGCAAGCTCCGGGAGAAGTTCCCGGACGACGTCGAACTCATGGTGTTCCTCGGCGGGCAGTACGAGGAGGCGAAACGGTACGAGGAGGCGAAGAAGATCCTCCTCGAGGCGGTGGCGAAGAACCCGAAGAGCGCGGCCGCTCACTTCTCGCTCGGCGTGGTCTACGACAAGCTCGGGAGCCTCGACGGGGTGATCGCCGAGATGGAGAAGGTGATCGGGATCGACCCGAAGCACGCGACGGCCCTCAACTACCTCGGCTACACCTTCGCCGACCGGAACATGCGGCTCAAGGAGGCCGAGGAACTGGTCCTGCGGGCGCTCGCCGTGAAGCCCGACGACGGCTATTTTCTGGACAGCCTCGCGTGGGTCCACTACCGCCAGGGGAAACTTGCGCAGGCCGAGGAGGAGCTGCGGCGGGCGCTCACGTTCGTCCCCGACGACCCGGTGATCCTCGAGCATCTCGGGGACGTGCTGCTGGCCGAGGGGAAGGCCGGGGAGGCGATCCCCTACTTCGAGAAGTCGCTCGCCAAGGGGAACGAGAAGCCGGACGACCTCAAGAAGAAACTCGCGGGGATCCACCGGAAGCCGGCCGCTCCCGAGAGGAAGAGCGGGGCGCCGGCGAACGCGGATTCCGATTCCCGGTGAGGATCCTCCCCGGGCGCCTCGCGACACGAGCGCTCCTGCTCGCCGCCGGGGGGGCTGTCCTGGCGGCGGGGTGCGCGCCCGCCCGCTACCGGCTCGCGGGGGAGGAGGAACGGGCCGCCGTCAGCTTCTTCGCCGCGGCTCCGCGGCCGTCCTTCCCCTTCGAGGCCTCCTTCTCCGGCGTGGCGGAGCTTACGGGGCGCGCGGTCCCCTTCGTGGCGGGCATAAAGTCCGCCGCCCCCTCGGACGAGACCGTCGGGATCTACGACCCGCTCGGGCGGCCGGTCCTGTCCCTCGCGAACGACGGCGTCCGGCTGCGCCTGGCGCGCGGCGAGGCGGCCGGTGAGCTTCTCCGGGGGATGGAGCTGCCGATTCCCGCCGATGGCGCGGGAATCCCGGCGGGCCCCCTGTCGCTCGCCGGCGTCCTGTCGGGCGCGCCCGGATACCCGGTGGCGAAGGGAGAGGCGGATCGGACGGCCGACGGCGCGTGGGTCTTTGCGGACGGACGCCAGGAGCTTTTCTCGGACCCGTCGCGGAAGCGGATCTCCCGCGCCGAGTACCGGATCGCGGGGAAGCGGATCGCCGTGACGTACCCCGGACGCGATGACGCCGGCCCCCCCTGTGCCGTTGCGATCGAGGGGAGTGGAGTGAAGATCGTCTTGCGGAGGGACGAGGAATGAGACGGGACCGGGTTCGCGGCGCGCTGCTTCTGTTCCTGTTCGCCGCGGCGGCCGCCGGCTGCTCCGGCGGGAGGAAGGAGACGGCGAAGGGGGCCGCCGCGTCGGAGGCGCCCGCCTACGGCGACGCCATCGTCTTCGGGAGCAACGGCGACATCAGCGGCTTCCTCACGCAGGTGACCTCGGACGCCGCCTCCCACGACGCCGCGAGCTACGTCTTCAACGGCCTCGTCCGCTACGACAGGAACATCAAACTGGAGGGCGAGCTGGCGGAGAAATGGGAGATCTCCCCCGACGGGAAGAAGATCACCTTCCACCTGCGGAAAGGCGTCACGTGGCACGACGGGGCGCCGTTCACCTCCGGGGACGTCCTGTTCACCTACAAGAAGATGATCGATCCGAGGACGCCGACCGCCTACGCCGAGGACTTCAAGCAGGTGAAGAGGGCCTCCGCCCCCGACCCGTACACGTTCGTCGTCGAGTACGACAAGCCGTTCGCCCCCGCGCTCGCGTCCTGGGGGATGTCGATCCTCCCGAAGCACCTGCTCGAGAAGTACCCCGACATCTCGAGGAGCCCGCTCAACAAGGAGCACCCGATCGGGACGGGGCCGTACAAGTTCGTCGAGTGGAAGCCCGGGCAGAGGGTCGTCTTCGAGGCGAACCCGGACTACTTCGAGGGGAAGCCGTACATCGCCCGCGTGATCACGCGGGTGATCCCCGACCAGGCGGCCATGTTCCTCGAGCTCAAGTCGGGCGGGATCGACTCGATGACGCTCACCCCCCTCCAGTACACCCGCCAGGCCGGGACGGAGGAGTTCCGGCGGGATTTCAACAAGTACCGGTACGTGGCGTTCAACTACACCTACCTGGGCTTCCGGCTCTCCCATCCGTTCTTCTCGGACAAGAGGGTCCGCCGGGCGATCGCCCATGCGATCAACAAGAAGGAACTTGTCGAGGGGGTCCTCTTCGGGCTCGGCCAGGAGGCGACGGGTCCCTATAAACCGGGGACATGGGTCTACAACCCGAACGTCCCGAAGTACCCGTTCGACCCGGCGCGGGCGAAAGCGCTCCTCGCCGAGGCGGGGTGGAAGGACAAAGACGGCGACGGGATCCTCGAAAAGAACGGGCGGAAGTTCGCGTTCACCGTGCTCACCAACGCCGGGAACGAGAGCCGCGCGAAGACGGCCGCCATCATCCAGCAGGACCTCAAGGCGGTGGGGATCAGGATGGAGATCCGGACGGTGGAATGGGCCGCCTTCATCAACGAGTTCATCGACAAGCGGAACTTCGACGCGGTGATCCTCGGGTGGAGCGTCACCCCCGACCCCGACCAGTACGACATCTGGAGCTCGAAGAAGACCGGCCCCAAGGAGCTCAACTTCGTCGGCTACGCCAACCCGGAGGTCGACCGGCTCCTCGAGGAAGGGCGGCGCACCTTCGACATCGAAAAGAGGAAGAAAGCGTACTTCAGGATCCAGGAGATCCTGGCCGAGGACCTTCCTTACGTCTTCCTGTACGTCCCGGACTCCCTGGTGGCGGTCCAGAAGCGGATCCACGGCATCGAGCCGGCCCCGATCGGGATCTCGTACAACTTCATCAAGTGGTACGTCCCGAAAGGGGAGCAGAAGTACACGTCCTTTCAGTAGGGGACCGATGCTGCGCTACGTCGTCCGGCGCCTCCTGCTCACGATCCCGCTCCTCGTCGGGATCAGCCTGATCTCCTTCCTCGTGATGCACATGGCCCCCGGCGGCCCGATCGGCGTCGCCTCGGACCTCAACCCCAGGGCGACGGCGGAGTCGCGCGAGCGGCTCAAGGCGTATTACGGGCTCGACAAGCCGCTTTACGTCCAGTACGGGCGGTGGCTCGCCCGGATGGCGACGCTCGACTTCGGACGGAGCTTCGCGCCCGACGGCCGGTCGGTCTCGGACAAGATCAAGGAGCGGATCCCGGTCACGCTGACGATCAACCTCCTCTCGATGGGGCTCATCTTCTGCGTCGCGATCCCGGTCGGGATCTACTCGGCCGTCCGGAAGGACTCCTGGTTCGACCGGATCTCCACGGTGACCGTCTTCACGGGGTTCGCCGTGCCCACCTTCTGGCTCGCGTTGCTCCTCATGATCCTGTTCGGCGTCAAGCTCGGCTGGCTCCCGATCTCCGGGCTCGCTTCCCTCGATTACGATCGGCTTTCGCTGGCCGGGAAGATCTGGGACCGGGCGAGGCACCTCGTCCTCCCGGTCCTGCTGGCCGGGTTCGGGGGGCTCGCGGGACTGTCGCGGTACATGCGCTCGAACATGCTCGAAGTGATCCGCCAGGACTACATCGCCACCGCCCGGGCGAAGGGGCTCCCGGAGAGGACGGTCGTCTTCCGGCACGCGATGCGGAACGCCCTGCTCCCCGTCATCACGATCCTCGGACTTTCCGTGCCCGACCTCCTCGGCGGGTCGGTGATCTTCGAGACGATCTTCGCGATCCCCGGGATGGGCCAGCTTTTCTACCAGGGGGTGATGGCGCGCGACTACCCCCTCATCATGGGAATCCTCGTCATCGGATCGTTCCTGACGCTCGTCGGGAACCTGCTGGCCGACGTCGGGTACGCGCTGGCCGACCCGCGGATCCGGGTGTCCTGACGCGATGGCGGCGCCGAACACCTCCCTCTTCCGCGATTTCCTCGGGGACCTGCTCCGGAACCGGCTTGCCGTCGCCGGCGGGGCGGTCGTCCTGTTTTTCTTCGTCCTCTCGGCCTTCCCCTCGGTCTTCGCGCCGCAGGACCCCGACAGGATCGACGTGCTCCGCGTGCTCCAGCCGCCGTCGCGGGGCCACCTCCTGGGGACCGACGAGCTGGGCCGGGACGTCCTGTCCCGGATGGTCCACGGCGCGCGGATCTCCCTCAAGGTCGGGTTCGTCGCGGTCGGCATCGCGACGGCGATCGGGCTCGTCGTCGGGCTCCTCTCCGGCTTCTACGGCGGCCGGGTCGACGCGGTCCTGATGCGGTTCGTCGACCTCATGCTCTGCTTCCCGACCTTCTTCCTCATCCTGTCGGTCATCGCGTTCCTCGAGCCGTCGATCACCAACATCATGGTCGTCATCGGGCTCACGGGATGGATGGGCGTGGCGCGCCTCGTGCGCGCGGAGACGCTGACCCTTAGGGAGCGCGACTTCGTGGCGGCCGCCCGGGCGCAGGGGGCGGGAGACCTCCGGATCATCTTCCGGCACATCCTCCCGAATGCCCTGGCCCCGGTGCTCGTCGCAGCGACGCTCGGCGTCGCGGGGGCGATCCTCACCGAGTCGGCCCTGTCCTTCCTGGGGATCGGCGTCCAGCCGCCGACGCCGTCGTGGGGGAACATCCTGACCGCCGGCAAGGACAACATCGAGTTCGCCTGGTGGCTCTCCCTCTACCCGGGGCTCGCCATCCTGCTCACCGTCCTCGGCTACAACCTGCTCGGCGAGGGGATCCGCGACGCGGTGGACCCGCGGCTCCGGGGGCGGTAGTGCGCCGTCTCGCAATCCGCCTCGCAGCCGACCCCCCGCTGCGCGCTCGGGGCGCATCCGACCTGAACGCGGCCTTCCGCGCTCGATGCATTCCCCTTCCGCTACGCTTGCGACCTGGCGTCCGCTCGCTGCGGGCTTCGCTCGCCGTGCCACTCCCCTCGCTTTCGCATGCCGCTTCCAGGGGACA
>JAMDBZ010000026.1:0-14968 GCA_023488945.1 Deltaproteobacteria bacterium | reverse complement strand
CCGGGGCTCGCCATCCTGCTCACCGTCCTCGGCTACAACCTGCTCGGCGAGGGGATCCGCGACGCGGTGGACCCGCGGCTCCGGGGGCGGTAGTGCGCCGTCTCGCAATCCGCCTCGCAGCCGACCTCGTGCGGGCGCACGGGCTTGCAGGGGGGTTGCTCGCAGCGACCCTCGCGACCTTCGCCCGCTCGCTGCGGGCTGCGCTCGCCGTGCCACTCCCCTCGCTCCGCACGCCGCTGCGAGAACCCCCCCGCCGCGCCCTTTGCGCCCGCTCGCTACCGGTACTGCGTCGGCCATGACCGCGCCGCTTTTGTCCGTGCGCGACCTGCGCGTCGACTTCCGGACGGCGCGGGGGACGGTCCGCGCCCTGTTCGGCGTCTCGTTCGACGTGGCGCAAGGCGAGACGGTCGGGCTCGTCGGCGAGTCGGGGTGCGGAAAGACCGTCACCGCCCTCGCGATCCTCAAGCTTCTCCCGTCGCCGCCGGCGTTGATCGACGGGGGGAAGGTGCTCTTCCGGGGCGAGGATCTCGTCCCGCTCCCCGAGGACCGGATGCGCGAGGTCCGGGGACGGGAGATCTCGATGATCTTCCAGGAGCCGATGACCTCGCTCAACCCGGTGCTCACGGTCGGCGAGCAGGTGGCCGAGGTCTTCACCGCGCACGGCGCCTGCGGAAAGGCCGAGGCGGCGGAACGCGCCGTGGAATGGCTCCGGAAGGCGCGGATGCCCGACCCCGGGCGGCGGGCCCGGGAGTACCCCCACCAGATGAGCGGGGGGATGCGGCAGCGGGCGATGATCGCGATGGCACTGGCTCTCGAGCCGAAGCTGCTGATCGCCGACGAGCCGACGACGGCGCTCGACGTCACGATCCAGGCGCAGATCCTCTCCCTCCTCAGGGAGATGCGCGAGGCGCAAGGGATGGCCGTCCTGCTCATCACGCACGACCTGGGCGTGGTGCACGACTTCGCCGACCGGACGGCGATCATGTACCTCGGCCGGATCGTGGAGACCGGGAAGACGCCCGACCTGTTTTCCGACCCGATCCACCCGTACACGCAGGGACTTCTCGCCTCGCTCCCCGGGCGGGAGATCGGCGCGCAGCGGCTCCCCTCGATCCCGGGGGCGGTCCCGGATCTCCACGCGATCCCGCCGGGATGCCCGTTCGCCGACCGGTGCCCCTTCCGCCGGGCCGCGTCGGCACGATTCCGGTCGGGGGAAACGAAGGAGGACGAGCTCGCCGCCTGCGACCGGGTCGATCCCCCGCTCGAGGAGTACGCTCCGGGCCACCTCGCGGCGTGCCACCATCAGAAGGCGATGCGCCTCTCGGGAGGCGGACGGTGACCGGCGCGAACGGGGCGCTCCTCGCCCTCGAGAACATCTACAAGTATTTCCCCGTGCGGAAGTCGTTCTTCTCCGCGGAGACGGTGCGCGTCCACGCGGTCGACGGCGTCTCGCTCTCCGTGCCCCCGCGAAAGACCGTGGGGCTCGTCGGCGAGTCGGGGTGCGGAAAGACGACGCTCGGCCGGATCGCGATCCGGCTCGTCGATCCGACGGCGGGGACGATCCGCTTCGAAGGGCGGGACATCACGGGGCTCTCCGGGGAGGAGATGCGCCGCCTCCGGAGGGAGATGCAGGTCGTCTTCCAGGACCCCTATTCGTCGCTCAACCCGCGGATGCGCGTGCGCGACATCGTGGGGGAAGGATGGCTCGTCCACGACGGGATCCGGGGCGGTGAGATCCGGGAGCGGGCTTCGCTGCTCCTTGCGCGGGTGGGGCTTCCGGCGGACGCCGCGGACCGGTACCCGCACGAGTTCTCGGGCGGCCAGCGCCAGCGGATCGGGATCGCACGGGCGATCGCGCTCCGCCCGAAGCTCGTCGTGGCCGACGAGCCGGTCTCGGCGCTCGACGTCTCCGTCCAGGCGCAGATCCTGAACCTCCTCAAGGACATCCAGGACGAGTACGGGATGGCGTACCTGTTCGTCTCCCACGACCTCCGCGTGATCCGGCACGTGAGCGACACGGTCGCCGTGATGTACCTGGGAAAGCTGATGGAGGTCTCGCCCGCGGGGGAGCTGTTCCGCGAGCCGCTCCATCCCTACTCGAGGAGCCTGCTCTCGGCCGTCCCGATGCCCGGCGGGGCGAAGCGGGAGGAAATCGTCCTGCGCGGAGAGATCCCGAGCCCGATCGCGCCGCCGCCCGGCTGCCGCTTCCACACCCGCTGCTTCATGGCGCAGAAGGTGTGCGAGGAACTCTGCCCGCTTTTGCGCGAGTCCGCCCCGGGCCGTTTCACCGCGTGCCATTTTGTGTAAACCCTTCCGATTGGCGCGGTGAAACGAGCCCTCCGCAGCTCCGAGCGTCGGTTTTCCCTTGCCGCGAGGAGCGAAGGAGGGCCGGAACTTTTATGACATGAACGACCGGCTGCCGACCGACTTCAGGAAGTCGTGGCGGCAGTAGGGGCAGAACTTCCACTCCGGCGAGATGGTCTTGCGGCAGGAGGGGCAGGTGGCCAGCACGGAGTGGCCGCAGTCGGGGCACACGAGGAACCCGGGTCCCAGCGCCGTGTTGCACGACGGGCAGGCGGCCCCGAACTCCTCCTCGGTCTCCACCGCGCGGTAGATCTCCTCGAGCGTCGTGATCCCCGCCTTGACCTTTTCGAGGGCCGAGCGGGCGAGGGTGACCATCCCGTCGGCCACGGCGGCCTGCCGGATATCGGTCTCCGAGGCGTTCACGGTCACGAGGTCCCGGACCTGGCGGTTGAAGACCAGGATCTCGAAGATCCCGGTCCGCCCCCTGTAGCCGGTCCCGCTGCACGACGCGCACCCTTTGCCCCGGTAGAGCGTGATCCTCCTTCCCCCCTCGTCGAGCCCGAACCGCTTGATGTCCCGCTCGCCCGCGATCGCCTTCACCTTGCACTTGGCGCAGATGATGCGGACCAGCCGCTGCGCCACGATACCCACCATCGTGGAGGCGACGAGGTAGGAGGGGATGCCCAGGTTCCGCAGGCGGGTGATCGTCGCCACGGCGCTGTTGGTGTGGATCGTCGAGAGGACCAGGTGGCCGGTGAGCGCCGCCTGCGTGGCGATCGTGGCCGTCTCGATGTCCCGCATCTCGCCCACCATGATCGCGTCGGGGTCCTGCCGCAGGAGCGACCGGAGCATGGAGGCGAAGGTCAGCCCGATCTTCTCCTGGACGGCGACCGGGTTGATCCCCGGGATCTCGTATTCGATCGGGTCCTCGATCGTCGTCACGTTCCGGGTGATGGTCTTGATCCGGTTGAGGATGGCGTACAGGGTGGTCGTCTTCCCCGAGCCGGTCGGCCCCGTCACCAGGATGATCCCCTGGGGGCGCCGGATGATCTCGTCCATCGTGGCGAGCTCCGCGGGGGACAGCCCCATCGCCTCGAGGGGAAACAGGGCGGTCGCCGAGTCCAGGATCCGGATCACGACCTTCTCCCCGTACGACGCCGGGATCGTGGAGACGCGCAGGTCGAGCATCTTCCCGCCGACCCGGACCCCGATCCGTCCGTCCTGCGGGAGCCGCTTCTCCGCGATGTCCATCTTGGCCATGATCTTGATCCGCGAGACGACCGCCCCCTGGACCCACTTGGGCAGCTCCAGCGTCTTCCGCAGGATGCCGTCGACCCGGTTGCGGATCTGGAGATTCGTCTTGGTGGGCTCCACGTGGATGTCCGAGGCCCCCTGGTCGACCGCCTCCGCGACGATCAGGTTGACCATCCGGATGACGGGGGCCGCCTCGCTCTTCCGGCGGAGGTCCTCCGTATCCCGCCCCTCGAGGTCCTGAAGATCCTGAACGACCTCGACGAAACGCTCCTCGGTGATATCCTTGACGATCGTGCTGAGGGAGGACCCCAAATGATAGTGATGATCGATCGCCCAGAGAATCTCCGAGGCGGTGGCGATCGCCGGCTTGATGGTGTACCCGGAGGCGAACCGAACGTCCTCGAACGCCTCAAAACTCAAGGGATCCGCCATCGCGATGTGGAGGTCCTTGTGGTCGATGGCGATCGGGATGATCAGGTGCTTCCGGGCGACCTTTTCGGAGATCAGCTCGATCGCCTGGGGTTCGACGGGGGTGTGGGTGAGGTCCAGGTAGGCGATCCCGAGCTGGATGGAGAGCGCCTGGGCGATCTCCTCCTCGGTGGCCAGTTTCAGGGAGACGATGACCTCGCCGAGCTTGGCCTTTTTCGCCTTCTGCTCGGCCAGCGCCAAGGCGAGATTGTCCTCGGACAACAGGCCCGTCTCGACGAGGAGCTCGCCGAGTCGTTTCTTCTGCACCGGACGGCTTCCCCTTTCCGGGGCATCATACCAAAAACTTTCGGGTCGAGGTATGATTTCGTTGGAAGAACGGATGAACCCAAATCCCCCGAGGGGCATCGAACCGCTTGGGAGGGGGGGAATGCCTGATGGCGAAGCCGAACCACATGAAATGCCCGCGCTGCAGCGGCGCGATGGTCTACGAGCGGTTCCAGGACATGCTCGACCTGTTCTACGCCTGGCGGTGCCTCAACTGCGGGGAGATCGTCGACCCCGTCGTCGTCCGGAACCGGGCGCCGGAAAAGAAGCCCAAGAAACGAGCCGCCGGTTAGATAACCAGGCGTTTCCCAAAGATATTTGTGTCGTTGACACCCGGAAAGAGGATGTGCTATCCTTTCTTCCCTTTTGACGGGGAAGGAGGGGTGGTTGCGCGATCGGGCCGGGATCAGCTTTCGGGTGGCGTACGGGGGCCATGCCCGGGAGTTCCACATCGGCCGGACCGGGCAGGCCGTCATCGCCGTCCTTTTGGGCCTTTTCCTCGTTGTTGTTACCCATTCCATCTACGATTCCCGGGAGAGCGCGGCCCGTGCCCGGGAGCTCCATGCTCTCCGGCAGCGCGTCAGCGAGCAGAACCTGACGCTCTACAACCTGTACGCCAAGTTCGAGAGCCTCGAGACGGAGGTGGAGCGGCTCCGGATGGTGGATACCCGGGTCCGCTCGCTCGTCAACCTCACCGAGTCGCTGCGCCCCGGTACCGGGAAGCGGGTCGCGGCGGCGGGGGTCGGCGGCATCGAGACGCCGCAGGATTCCGTCCGGAACCGGCTGGACCGCTTGCTGGACCTCCGGCTCGGACAACTCAAGCAGGACGTCCTGGTGGACATCACGGACCTCGATCGGATCTGCGAAAAACTGGATACCCGGCGCATCTTTCTGGAGAGCCTCCCGTCGCTGTGGCCGGTCCGGGGCGCCCTGTCGTCGGGGTACGGGATCCGGACCTCCCCGTTCACCGAGACGAAGGTCTTCCACCACGGGCTCGACATCATCGCGCGCGTCGGGACGCCGGTCCGGGCCGCCGCGGGCGGAAAGGTGGTCAACGGCGGCTACGAGGCGCTCCTCGGGAACTTCGTGACGGTGGACCACGGCTACGGCTACCAGACGGTCTACGGCCATCTCTCCGAGCGGCTCGTTTCGATCGGCGACGTGGTGGAGCGGGGGGAGACGATCGGGAAAGTGGGGACCACGGGGCGGACCACCGGGCCGCATCTCCATTACGAGGTCCACGTCAACGGGCTGCCCGTGAACCCGGTCCGCTTCGTGAGCTGAAGTCGCGTCCGGAAGGGCGGGCCCGACGTTCCCGGGCCCTTTGTGCCCCCGGGGAGACGCCCCGTCGGGGCGCTTTTTTTTGAGGCGAAAGGCATCTGTCACGTCGGAGGTAGAAAAGGGTGTGTCGTCTCGTAAAGACCTTGGCATTCGAGCGCCGCTGCGCATCGACGCTCTCGGTGCGTCAAGCCATTTACGAGACGCGGCACCAGGGCCGGCGGAGCGGGTCGCAATGATCGGGGATCTTCTGAAAAAGGTCTTCGGGACCCAGAACGAGCGGACGCTCGACCGGATCCGGCCGATCGTCGACCGGGTCAACTCCCTGGAAGCGGGACTGGTCGATCTGCCGGACGACCGGCTCGCCGCGCGGATGGCGGACTTCCGGTCGCGCCACGAGAAAGGAGAGACGCTCGACGCCCTGCTCCCCGAGGTCTTCGCCGTCGTCCGCGAAGCCGGCCGCCGGACGCTCGGGATGCGCCACTTCGATGTCCAGCTCGTCGGCGGGGTCGTCCTCCACGAGGGGAGGATCGCCGAGATGCGGACCGGCGAGGGGAAGACGCTCGTGGCGACGCTGCCCATCGTCCTCAACGCCCTCGCGGGGAAGGGTGTCCACCTCATTACCGTCAACGACTACCTCGCCCGGCGCGACGCCGAGTGGATGGGGCCGCTCTACCGGTTCCTGGGACTCTCCGTCGGGATCATCGTGCACGGGCTCGACGACGCGCAACGCCAGGCCTCCTACCGGTCGGACGTCACCTACGGGACGAACAACGAGTTCGGGTTCGACTACCTCCGGGACAACATGAAGTTCCGGATCGAGGACATGGTCCAGCGGCCTCTCCACTACGCGATCGTGGACGAGGTCGACTCGATCCTGATCGACGAGGCCCGGACCCCGCTTATCATCTCGGGGCCGGCCGAGGAGTCGACCGACAAGTACGTCCGGGTCAACGCGGTCATCCCCTCCGTGAAGAAGGATGTCGACTACAAGGTCGACGAGAAGGCCCGCAGCGTCATGCTCACCGAGGACTCGGGGATCCCGAAGCTCGAGCGGCTCCTGTCGGTGGACAACCTCTACGACCCGCGGAACATCGAGATCCTCCACCACGTGAACCAGGCGCTGAAAGCCCACGTCCTCTTCAAGCGGGACGTCGACTACATGGTCAAGGACGGCGAGGTGGTCATCGTCGACGAGTTCACGGGCCGGCTCATGCCGGGGCGCCGCTGGTCGGACGGCTTGCACCAGGCCGTGGAGGCGAAGGAAGGGGTCAAGATCGAGAACGAGAACCAGACGCTGGCGACGATCACCTTCCAGAACTATTTCCGGATGTACGAGAAGCTCGCCGGGATGACCGGCACCGCCGACACGGAGGCGGCCGAGTTCAAGCAGATCTACAAGCTCGACGTGGTCGTCGTCCCCACGAACATGCCGATGATCCGCGAGGACCTCGGCGACCAGATCTACCGCACCGAGCGGGAGAAGTTCCAGGCGGTCCTCGAAGAGATCAAGGGGCTCCACGCCGCGGGGCGGCCGGTCCTTGTCGGGACCGTCTCCATCGAGAAGTCGGAGGCGCTCTCCGACCTGCTCAAGCGCCACGGGATCCCCCACAACGTCCTGAACGCGAAGCACCACGAGAAGGAGGCGGCGATCATCGCCGAGGCGGGGCAGCCGGGGAAGGTCACCATCGCCACGAACATGGCGGGGCGCGGCGTCGACATCAAGCTGGGCGAAGGCGTCGTCGGGAAGGGCGGCCTCCACATCATCGGGACCGAGCGGCACGAGTCCCGGCGCGTCGACAACCAGCTCCGCGGGCGATCGGGGCGCCAGGGCGACCCGGGCTCCACGCGCTTCTACCTGTCTCTCGAGGACGACCTGCTCCGGATCTTCGGCTCGGACCGGATCGCGCCGATCATGGAAAAGCTCGGGATGGAGGAGGGGGAGCCGATCGAGCACTCGCTCATCAACAAGGCCGTCGAGAACGCGCAGAAGAAGGTCGAGGCGCACAACTTCGACATCCGGAAACACCTCCTCGAGTACGACGACGTGATGAACAAGCAGCGCACGGTCATCTACGACATGCGCAAGGAGGTCCTCTCCGGCGAGGACCTGCGGGAGATGGTCTCCGAGATGATCGGAGAGGTCGCGGCGGAGCTGGCCCACCGGTTCGCGGACGAGAAGACCCATCCCGAGGAGTGGGATCTCGAAGGACTCGCGGACGCGGTCCACGCCCAGTTCGGATTCCGCCTGCGGGTCCCGGAGGAGGAGATCCCGAAACTCACCGCCGATGCGCTCGCGGAGCGGATCCGCGAGGGGGCGGCGGACGCCTTCCGGCGGAAGGAGGAGGAGCTCGGCCCGGACATGATGCGTTACCTCGAGCGGATGTTCCTCCTTTCGACCACGGACGCCCTCTGGAAGGACCACCTCCTCTCGATGGACCACCTCAAGGAGGGGATCGGGCTCCGGGGCTACGCCCAGCAGGACCCGCTCAAGGAGTACCAGCGCGAGGGGTTCGACATGTTCGCCGACCTCGTCGCGCGGATCTTGGAGGAGTCGCTCAAGCGGCTGTTCACCGTCCGAATCCAGCGGGAGGATGAGCGGGAGGAGGTGGCGGCCGCCCTGACGCGGGGCCCCCGCCGGATGGCGCTTTCCCACGGGCCGGCGGCTTCGGGCGGCGGGGCGGTCCAGAGGAAGGTCGGGAAGAAGGTCGGCCGGAACGATCCGTGTCCGTGCGGCTCGGGGAAGAAGTACAAGAAGTGCTGCGGGCAGGGGGCGTGAGGGGATGAGGCGGTCCGGAGAGATCGCCGTTCCGGGGTTCCGCGGCGCCGGCGTCGCCTGCGGGATCAAGAAGGGGGGAAAGCCCGACCTGGCCCTCGTCGTGAGCGACGCCCCTTGCGTCTCCGATGCCGTCTTCACGCGGAACCGGGTCTTCGCGGCCCCCGTCGCGTGGGGGAAGGCGCTCGAATCCCGCTCCGCGCTGCGCGGGGTGATCGCCAACAGCGGGAACGCCAACGCCTGCACGGGGGCGGCGGGCCTGGCGGCCGTGCGGCGGACCTCCGCGGCCGCCTGCCGGGCGCTGGGGCTTCCGAAGGACGCCCTGCTCGTCTCTTCGACAGGCGTCATCGGCGTGCCGCTCCCGGCGGAGAGGATCGCCGCGGCGATTCCCGGGCTGTGCGGGGCGCTGGCGGCGGACGGCCTGGCCCGGGCCGGAGAGGCGATCATGACGACGGACGCCTGGCCCAAGCGGGACGTCCGCCGCGTCCGCATCGGCGGGAAGACGGTGACGATCGCCGGCATCGCGAAGGGGGCCGGCATGATCGCGCCGAACATGGGGACGATGCTCGCCTACGTCTTCACCGACGCGGCGATCCGCTCCGCGGATCTGCGGCGCGTCTTCCGGGAGGCGGTGGACCTCTCGTTCAACCGGATCGTGGTCGACGGAGACACGAGCACCAACGACACCGCGGCCGTCTTCGCCAACGGGGCGTGCGGGCTGCCGCCCCTTGGCGGCAGGGCCCTTTCGGACTTCGCCGCCGCGCTGCGCGACCTGCTCCTGTCGCTTGCGCTTTCGATCGTGCGCGACGGGGAGGGGGCCACGCGGGTGGTGCGGATCACGGTCCGCGGCGCCCGGAGCGACCGGGATGCCGCGAAGGCGACGCGGGCCGCGGCGACCTCGCCGCTCGTCAAGACCGCGGTCTTCGGGGCGGACGTCAACTGGGGGCGGGTCGTCGCCGCCGTGGGACGGTCCGGGATCCCCATGGACCCGGTGCGGGTGTCGGTCGCGTTCGCGGGGGAGACGGTGCTTCGCAGGGGAATGTGTCCGGATCCCGCGGCCGAGCGCCGGGCGGCCCCGAAGATCCGGAACGCCATGTACGACGTCGTCGTGGACCTGGGGGCCGGCGGCGGATCGCATCATCTCTATTTCTCGGACCTCACGCACGACTACGTCCGGATGAACGCGGGGTATCGGACGTGAGGCGCAGGGCCGCGCGCGGCGTAAATTCGTTGAGGAAACCGGTCAAGCTGTGATATTTATATAAAGTTAGGCATTTATCACCCACGGGCGGGACCGTCCCCGGGGTGCCCGGGCGAAAAGCCAGGGCAAAGGGGGACGGGAGGAACGCCCGGAGGACAAAACCCCTACGGGACAAGGAGGCAAGGGAACCATGGCGAACGGGCAGGGCGCGATCATCACGATGAAGCAGCTCCTTGAGGCGGGCGTCCACTTCGGGCACCAGACGAAGCGGTGGAACCCGAAGATGAAGAAGTACATCTTCACCGCCCGCAACGGCATCTACATCATCGACCTGCAGCAGACGGTGAAGATGTTCCGGGCCGCCTACGAGGTCATCCGGACCATGGCGCTGGAGGGCAAGACGATCCTCTTCGTCGGGACCAAGAAGCAGGCCCAGGAGGCGGTCGAAGAGGAGGCGAAGCGGTGCGGCACCCCTTACGTCAACCAGCGGTGGCTGGGGGGGATGCTCACGAACTTCGCGACGATCCGCAAGAGCCTCGACCGGCTCCAGAAACTCTCCGACATGGCTTCCGACGGCACGGCCGAGCGGCTTCCCAAGAAGGAAGTCCTCCTCCTCGAAAAGGAGCGGCAGCGGCTCGACAGGACGCTGGGCGGGATCAAGGAGCTGAAGCGGGTGCCGGACGCCGTCTTCGTCGTCGACCCCTCCCGCGAGCTGATCGCCGTCTCGGAGGCGCGGCGCCTGTCCATCCCGGTCATCGCCATCGTCGACACGAACTGCGACCCGGACCTCATCGACCACGTGATCCCCGGCAACGACGACGCGATCCGCGCGATCAAGCTGTTCCTCTCCAAGGTGGCCGACGCCATCCTCGAGGGGAAGGCGGCGTACGCCGAGAAGACGGCGTCGGAAGGGGACAAGGAGACCGCGCCGGCGGAGGTCACGATATCGCTCATCTCCACTGCGGAGGGTGAGGAGGCCGCCTCGGTTCCCGCCGCGGCGAAGGAGTAGACCCGGCTCGCGGGCGACTTCCGCCGTCTCACCGACCGTGCGGCTCCCCGGCAACACCCAGGGGAGGAGATCATGCCGCGCCCCGCGCGGGCGCGAGGATTGAAACGAATCAGGAGAAGGCATCATGCAGATCACATCGGAGATGGTCCGCGACCTGCGCGAGAAGACGGGCGCCGGGATGATGGACTGCAAGAAGGCGCTTGCCGATTCGGGCGGCGACATGGAGAGGGCGATCGACGCCCTCCGCAAGAAGGGGCTGGCGGCGGCGGCCAGGAAGGCGTCGCGCATCGCGTCCGAGGGGCTGGTGGCCGTCCACGTGGAGGAAGGCGCCGGAGCGCTCGTCGAGGTCAACTGCGAGACCGATTTCGTCGCCAAGACCGGGGACTTCCAGGTGCTCGCCGGCGCGGTGGCCGCGCTGGTCAGGGCGAAGGATCCGGGGAGCGTCGATGAGGCGCTCGCCGTGCCGGCCGGCGCCGGGGGGACGCTCCAGGATCTCCTGACGGAGCGGGTGGCGAAGATCGGAGAGAAGATCTCCTTCCGGCGGTTCGCCCGGTTCGCCCTCCCCGCCGGGGAGAAGGGGGCGATCGCCTCGTACATCCACGCCGGCGGGAAGATCGGCGTTCTCGTGGAGCTGCGGGGGGCTTCGGGAGACGATCCCTCGATCGCGGCGCTGGGGAAGGATCTGGCGATGCAGGTCGCGGCGGCGAATCCCTCGTGGGTGACCCGCGCGGACGTCCCCGCCGACGTGATCGCCCGGGAGAAGTCGGTCTACCGGGAGCAGGCGCTCGCGGCGGGCAAGCCCGGGAAGATCCTCGACAGGATCGCCGAGGGGAAGCTCGAGAAGTTCTACGGCGACCTCTGCCTCGTGGAGCAGGCGTTCATCAAGGACCCGGACCGGAAGGTGAAGGATCTCCTCGCCGAGGCGGGGAAGTCGTCCGGGATCGAGATCCGCGTTGCGCGGTTCGCCCGCTTCCAGGTGGGCGAGGGGATGGAGAAGCGGCCGGACGACCTGGCCGCCGAGGTGGCGAGGCAGCTCGGCCAGGGCTGAGCGATCTGAGACGGCCTCCGGAGGGTCCGTGGGCAAACCGGTGTACCGGCGCATCCTGCTGAAGCTGTCGGGCGAAGCCCTGATGGGGGAGCAGGCGTACGGGATCGACGAGAAGGTCTTGGCGGCCCTCTCGTCGGAGATCCGGGAGGTCACGGCCCAGGGCGTCCAGGCGGCGCTGGTTGTCGGCGGCGGCAACATCTTCCGGGGGATCCCCACGAGCCGGGACTACGGGATGGACCGCGCCTCGGCCGACTACATGGGGATGCTCGCCACCGTCATGAACGGCATCGCCCTCCAGGAGCGGCTCGAGCGCGACGGCGTGGTGACGCGGGTCCTGTCGGCGATCGAGATGCGGGCCATCGCGGAGCCGTACATCCGGCGGCGGGCGCTGCGCCACCTCGATAAGGGGCGGGTGGTCATCTTCGCGGCGGGGACCGGCAACCCGTATTTCACGACGGACACCGCGGCGGCCCTCCGGGCGATGGAGATCAACGCGGATGCGATCCTCAAGGCGACCAAGGTGGACGGCGTCTACGACCGGGATCCGATGGTCCACAAGGGCGCCCGGAAGTTCAGGGAACTGACCTACCTCGATGTCCTGCGGAAAAATCTCAAGGTGATGGACGCCACGGCGATCTCCCTGTGCATGGACAACGACCTCCCGATCGTCGTCTTCGACCTTGCGAAGCGCGGGAACATCCTGCGCGTCGTGCGCGGGGAGAAAATCGGAACCGTGGTCCGGGGAGGGCGCTGATGGAGGCCGTGATCAAGGATGCGTCGGCGCGGATGGCGCGGAGCATCGAGGCGTTCCGGAAGGAGCTGGGAAAAGTCCGGACCGGCCGGGCCTCCTTCTCCCTCCTGGAGGGGATCCGCGTCGATTATTATGGCACGCCGACCCCGCTCCAGCAGGTGGGGACGCTCTCGGTGCCGGAGAGCCGGCTCATCACGGTCACGCCGTGGGATCCCAAGATGATCGGCCCGATCGAGAGGGCGATCCAGGCGAGCGGGCTGGGGCTCAACCCGGCGAACGACGGGAAGGTCGTCCGGATCCCGATCCCGCCGCTGACCGAGGAGCGGCGCAGGGAGCTCGTCAAGCTCGTGAAGAAGATGGCCGAGGACGCCCGTGTCGCGGTCCGCAACATCCGGCGCGAGGAGATCGAGCGGCTCAAGGAGAAGGAGAAGAAGAAGGAGGCCTCCGAGGACGAGGTCAAGAGGGCGCAGGACAAGGTCCAGAAGGAGACCGACGCCGCGATCCGGAAGATCGACGAGATCCTGAAGGCCAAGGAGCAGGATATCCTGGAGGTCTGAAGGACGGACCTCCGTTCATCATCTTCGCAAGAGAAGGAGGACGCGCAACATGGCCGTACGCATCAACGACGAGTGCAACGCCTGCGGGACCTGCATGGACACCTGTCCGACCGGGGCGATCGAGGAGGGCGAGAAGTACAAGATCACCGACGCGTGCGCCGAGTGCCTCGCCTGCGTCGACGCCTGCCCGACCGGGGCGATCGTCCAGGAGTAGGACGGTCCCGCCCGCGCCGACAGACCCCACCATGCCGAACGGCGGTCCCCGCGCAACCGCCCTCCCGCGGCACGTCGCCGTCATCATGGACGGGAACGGCCGGTGGGCGGCCCTGCGGGGCCTGCCGCGCGTGGAGGGGCACCGGATGGGGATCCGGGCCGTGCGCGCCGTGGTCGAGTGCGCCCGCGAGCTCGGCGTCTCCTTCCTGACGCTGTACGCGTTTTCCATCGAAAACTGGGGGCGCCCGGAGCCGGAGGTGTCCACCCTGATGGATCTGCTCCGGGAGTTCCTCGTCAAGGAGCTCCCGGAGCTGTCCCGCCACCGGATCCGGCTGAACGTGATCGGGGACCGGGACCGGCTGCCGCCCGCCGTCCGGGCGGTCCTCGACGCGGCCCTGTCGGCCACGGCGGAGTTCGGCGAGATGACCCTCACCCTGGCGCTGTCGTACGCGGGGCGGGACGAGATCGCCCGGGCGGCCCGGAAGATCGCGGCCGACGCGGCGGCGGGGAGGATCGATCCGGCGGCGGTCACCGAGGAGGCCTTCGCGGCGCGCCTCGACACTTCGGGCATGCCCGACCCCGACCTCGTCATCCGCACGAGCGGCGAGCAGCGGATCAGCAACTTCCTCCTGTGGCAGTCTGCTTACGCGGAGTTGGTCTTCACCGAGGTGCTCTGGCCCGATTTCGGGAAGGCGGAGTTCCTCCAGGCGCTCGAGGAGTACGGGCGACGCGACCGCCGCTTCGGGTTGACGGGGGAGCAGCGCGGCGCCGCCCCCCCCGGCGGGGCCTGAGAAACCGTGTTCGCGAAGCGGGTCCTCACCGCGGCCGTCCTCGTCCCGCTCCTCGTCGCCGTCACGCTTTACGGGAAGGGGTGGCCGTTCGTCCTGCTCACCGGCGGCGCGGCGGCGCTGTGCGCCGCGGAATATTTCCGGATGTTCTTCCCCGCGTCCCGCGACCGCGCCGTGGGCGTGGCCGTGACGGTTCTGGCTTACGCGGCCGGCGCCCTCCTGCCTGGGCCGGCGGTCGCCGCCGTCCTCTCCCTGTGCGTCGGGCTCGCGGCCTTCCGTTTCCTCCCCGGAGAGGATCCCCCCGAGGCGAAGACCCGTTCGGCAGGACTGGCCGCCCTCGGCGTCGTCTACGTCGGCGGCTTCCTGTCCGCCTGGCCCCGGGTCATCCGGACCCCCGGCGGGGAGCACTGGGTGCTCTTCGGGATCATCGCGGTCGCGGCGGGCGACACGGCGGCCTATTTCACGGGCCGGGCCCTGGGGAAGCGGAAGCTGGCCCCGGCGGTCTCCCCCAACAAGACGGTGGAGGGGGCGGTGGGAGGGCTCGTCGCGAGCGTGCTGTGCGGGGCGGCGTATGCCGCCCTCGCCCTGCCCTTCGTTCCCACCGGGTACACGGCGCTCGCGGCGGCCGTCGTCGGGGTCGCGGAGCAGGGGGGGGACCTTTTCGAATCGCTCCTCAAGCGCGCCGCGGGCGTCAAGGACAGCGGGACGCTGTTGCCGGGCCACGGCGGGATGTTCGACCGGGCCGACGGCGTGATCGGGGCGGGGCCGGCCCTCTACCTGCTCGCGCTCCTGGCGCCGTTCTCGGGGAGGGGCGCGTGACCCGGGTGAAGGGGATCGCTTTGCTCGGGGCCACCGGGTCGGTGGGGCGCAACGCGCTCGACGTGATCTCGCGGCACCCCGCGCGCTTCCGCGTGACGGCCCTGTGCGCGGGCCGCAACGCCGCAAGCCTCGCGGCGCTGGCCCGCCGGTTCCGCCCGGCGCTTGTCTGCCTGTCCGACCCGCGCGCGGCTTCCCGCCTCGGGCGCCTCCCCCCCTT
>JAMDBZ010000054.1 GCA_023488945.1 Deltaproteobacteria bacterium | reverse complement strand
GACCGAATGCACCACCTGACGTAAGAAGAAGTGACCGCGTCGCTGCGCTCCGACGGCTGGTCGGCTTGCGTCGGAATCGCTGGTCAGGTTCGATCGGAATCACTGGCCAAGTTCACCGGAATACGCAGTCTACAAATCACCTCATCCGTGAACGGTCGATTCCGCTTCCTCGGACCCTTGATTTTCGGGCGCTCGCGCGGCGAGGATTTTGAGGGATTTGTGAACGAGGGCCGGCGACACCTTCATTTCCCTTGCAATCAACCGGATGCTCATCCCCCTACCTCGGGCCTGGCCCACTGTCCATAAATCCTCTGGAGCGAATTTTGAACGGGGTCCCGGCCGCTTCCCTTTCGCCCTCGCATTCGCCATCCCGGCCCGGACCCGCTCCCGGATCAGGTCGCGCTCGAATTCGGCGAAGACGCCGAGAAGGGACGCCATCGCCCGGCCCGCCGGCGTGGCGAAGTCCAGGTTCTCCGTGTAGGAGACGAACTGGACGCCGAGCGCGCGGAACTCTTCGAACAGCGCGAGGAGATGTTTCAGGCTCCGGCCCAGGCGGTCGAGCTTCCAGACCAGGACGCCGTCGAGTCTCCGTTTCCGGGCGTCGTCGAGGAGGCGGTCGAGGGCGGGGCGGCGGTCCTTCGCGCCGCTCTCGCCGACATCGACGTACTCCTGCATCTCCCACCCCCGGGCCTTCGCGTATTCCCGCAGCGGTGCAAGCTGCGGCTCGGGGGTCTGCCCCTTGTCGGTCGTAGAGACGCGGGCGTAGATCCCGACCCTCACTTTTCCACCCCCGTGTCGGAATACCTTGCCGCGGGCTTCAGGTACCGCAGTGCCGGGTCCTGCCTGAAAAGCTCTTGCTCGAATTGCGAGAAGCTGCCGCGCAGGGCAGCAAGCATCCGCCCCTGCGGCGTCGAGATGTCGATGCTCTTTCCCCCGACGCTGACGGACCGGACGCCGCGCGCATTGAGCACCTCGTACCGGGCAATCAAGTCCCCCAGCTTCATTTCCGAAGCTCCTTTCCGAGAAATTCCTCCACCAAGTCCTCGACGGCTTCCTCGGCCTCGTCACCGGAAAGCCGCTTCCGGAGTCCCTCCTTGACCGTTTCGGAGAGGAGCCAGCGGTCAACCCCCCGGGGGACCTCCTCCTCGTCGAGCGCCCGCCCCGTATATTCGTCGGCGTATCGCAGCAACCGCCTTTTCCGTTCTTCGCGCTCCGCCTCCTCTTCCCGCCGCGTCCGGTCCGCCTCGGCGCGATGCTCCTCCTCGGCGCGACGCCTTTCTTCCTTCCGCTCCGCCTCCGCCTTCCGCTTCCCGTCCGCGAGGAAGGGTGCGGCAAGTTCCGCCGCGAGGCGCTCGGCATCCGCCGGGCTCTCCGTCCCGTTGATCTCCCGGCGAAGGGCCTCCTTCACCTTCCCGGAGGCGGACAAACGATCCCGGAAGTCCAACCCCTCGGCGTCCCGCAACAGGTTCTCGGCGTGACGAGTCCCGGCTTCGATCCGCGCCCGCCGGATCTCCGCCCGGCGGTGCTCCTCCTCCCGGCACTCCTCCCCCCGCCGGCGCTCCGCGTCCTGCGCCGCGAAGAGGGGATGGTAGATCCCGTCCCGCACCCCTTGGGCGATGGCCGCCACTTCCGCCCGGGGAAGTTCCTCCAGGGGGAGCGCGGACAATTCCTTGCGCACCGCTTGGAGCGCCGCGGTTTTCGCCGACGGGGGGATCTCGTGCTCCCAACTGAAGTACCGTTCCACCACGTCATCGAGAACCTTTTGGATGAGTTCCGCCCGGCGCTTGCGCGTCGCCGCGTCGGCGGCTTCTTTGTGCTTCCTCTCCTCGGCTTCCGCCCTGGCCCGGAGGCGGGCCTCCTCGATCTCCCGGACCTCCCGGGCGCGACGTTCCGCCGCCGCCGTTTCCTTCCGGGCCGCCGCCTCCTGTTCCTCGCGCGCCCGCCGCGCGCGCTCCTGCTCCTGGGCGTCGAGGCGGCGGTGTGCCTCCTCGATCTCCCGGAGCCGGAGGGTCCCATCGGCTACGCGGATTTGAGTTTCCACGTGGCGGACGGGATCGGGGACGGTCGCCTTAGACTCTCCCTTAAGCAACGTTGCCTTATGGGGAGCGTTGTCTATGGGCTCTCTCTGGAAGGCGCGGGCCCGATAGGCTGCGCAGCCCTTCAGGTGAGCCCGGACCGCCTGCCGGTTGGAAAACTCCGTTCCGCAGAAATTACACCTGGCCATCGCTCACCTCATCTCGGCCTTCGTTGCCCACCGGCATTTGAGACACACGCCGTCCGTCTGGCCGACGGAGTTCCGCTCCTCCCCGCATCGCGAGCAGGTGATCTTCTCCGGGGCTGGAATCCGCGAGTAGAAACCTCGTAGCGCCACCTCGCCGCCCAAGACGTGCTCGGCGAGCTTGTCGGGCGGGAGTCGCCGCTTCCCGTGTGCCTTCATGTCGCCTCCTTCCCGTACATCGCCGCCACCGGCATGACGATGGCGGTCATCTCCTTGCCTTCCCATCGACACCCCGCCGCCCGGCACAGGTACGTTCCCCCCGGCGTCAGCGTCAGCCTCTCCCCGCATTCGCAGAACAGGGAGAATGTCGTCCTGGCGATGTAGGCCGCCTTCGGCTTGACCATCCTTCCCCCTCACCTTCATCCGCTCCCGGCTCCCGGAGGGGATCACCACCCCGAGGGAGGCGAGGCGGCGTTCGAGGTTCGCGATGCGGGCATCGGAGAGGCTCCACTCCCGGTCGGCGACCCCCTGCCCGAATATCTGTGAAGGTTCATTGATGCTCATATCCCTAAAAGACGCGTGGGGTGAGCACCTATGAGCAACCGTGCGCCGATTCACATGAATTCGCGCGGACTTCGCCATAGGTGCTCACCCGCTTGGCCTTTAACCCCTATGAACATCTATGCTCCCGCTGCCCCGGGCTGCGCGGAGTCGGGCAACGCCCATGTCCAGGTTGCCCCTGGCCCGAATCCGAGTCGACGGCTCCGCACCCCGAGTTGATCCTTCGCACGACGGATTGTGGCCCAAGCCACGCCCGCGACTTTCCGTTGATGGTCGACTTCCTTGGAGTCCACCGGCCCGTCGGCAAGTACCTGACGGAGGAATTCTACAGCCTCCTCCACGGCGCCCCGCTTCTGCTCCTCCTCCGAGTTTCGGTCGGGCGCAAGGAGGTCCCCGGCGCCGAGGGGGGAGGTCCCGGTCCACACGAAAAGCCCCTCGCGCAGCTCGTAACCAAGCGACGGCCCTTCGGGGGCATTGCTACAGGCGAGGTGGACAAGGACGCGCCGCTCGGGGGCCTCGGGGTCCTTGCCCGCGAGCAGGATTGAGCGCGCGGCGGCGGCAAAGTCTATGCTTCCGAGGCCCCGGTAGAGAGCGCGGTCCGCGTTGCCCTTTGTCAGGTGGCGGATGGCGAGGATCGCGCAACCGTGCCGTTCGGCAAGCCGCCCGAGCCCGGCGAGGACGGGTCGAACCTCGTTGGCGCGATGGAAGTCGATGCCGGCGCCGAAAAAAGCCTGAAGGGGATCGACGACGACCAACGCCGGGCGCACCTCGGTGAGCACCTTGTCGAGCACGTCGACGTCCGCGAGCGTCACGGCGGCCTCGCGCCTGTCGCCCGTCGCAGGGTCACATAGTTCGATCCCGGTAAGCGCGAAGACGCGGCTCGCGTCCGCCCCGGCCGCGTCGAGGCGCGGCCGGACAGTGTCGTCGAGCGAGTCTTCCGCCGACAGGTAGACAACGGCGGCCGGATCTCGCCGTTCTCGCGGAACGCCATCCGCGCTAGGGAACGGATCACCGCGGGAGATGATTGCGGCGAGGTTCATCGCAAGCCAACTCTTCCCGACCTTCGGGTCACCTTCGAGCAGCGTGAGCTTTCCGGCCGGAAGGTAGGGCTTCCAAAGCCACTTGACGACGCCGGGCATCACGTCGGCGAGCCGGACGAGGACGGGGCGGCGCGTCGGTGGGTCGGCGGGTAGGTGTTCCCCCCGTCGCCCCTCGTTCCCGCCAGCCCGCGCGGGCGATGTCCCCCAAGAGCGAACAGCGGCATCGAGGTCAATGTCGGCGAAGGGATCTTCTTCGGGACCGGCGAGGCAATCGTCGCGAACAGGCGGAAAGCTCATCGCGCCCGCCTCGGATCGCGGGTGTTTTTTTCGACGTAATCCTGCAACGCCTCGGTCGAATAGCGGACCGCCGCGCCGAGTTTCACGAATCGTGGGCCCTTTCCGGTGTGCCGCAGGTTCGCGAGGGTTTGAGGGTACAGGCCGAGCGCTTTTGCCGCTTCGGTCGGGCGGAGCAGTTGGGGAGGAACTCTCACGCCGAGCTCCTTTTCTGCGTTCCCAGTCATGACCGCCCCTCCCCGTGAGCCAGACCTCGCCGCCGCTTTCGGCGCTCAGCTCCGAAAATGCACACCGCGGACGGGGGGATCCTCCACCGTCCTCGCCAACGGACGCCGGCCAATTTGCCCACCGTAAGCCATCGGTAAATGGTTCGCACATCGACCCGGAGGCGCCGGGCCGCTTCCGGAATTGTCAGAAAGCCCGTGAACTTTTTCCCCATGCGGCTATACTAAAAACTATGACAGACACTCCGGAAGTGTGGATAAATCACCCCGATAACGAGTCGATTTGTGAGAAGAAAATGTTTCACCACCGGCTCAGGTTGGATTCGATTTCTGGCGGCGAATGGCTTCGCTTGTTGCTGGAGATGCGTCTCGACAACTTCCCGGAAGGGGGCCAATGCGAGGGATGCCGCTCCTTTTGCGTTCGGAAAGTGGATGTATGCCCAAGTTGCGGACAGAGGGTAATTCGGGTTGACTGGGAGAAGGTGAGTAATCACATCAAACGCGCATGGCGGAACGATAGAAAACTCCTTTCAAAGGTCAAAGCTGATTATGTCAGCCGTTTCCCCGAGGAAGTGCGCTCCAGAGTACCAACCCCCGATTTCCACAGTTCTTTGGGATGGCTCAAAGAAGCTTGGGAGCGCACCGGGAAGCCGAGGGGAAGACCCGTCGATGTTCATCGGTGCTATAAGATTGCGAACGAACGAGAGGACCCACGCCGTTCGGAGAGGGAGAAGGGGGAAACGACATTCCCCGATGCAGAGGCACGCGAGAGGAAAAGGATATCAGCCTGGGTGAAAGAACAAAGAGAAAACCCTGCGGCTCGTCTGAGCGGGAAGCGAATTCGTACCCGAAAGGAAAAATGATGGCCCGCGAATCTTCACGATATCTTCAGAACGCCCGAGAGATTCTGAAGGGGGCTCCCATCGAAGACGACATCTATACGGATGTCAAGCCCGTCCGGGAAGCCCTCGGGACGGCCTACCTGGCCGTCCTGGAGGCGATCAACGAGAGCCTTCTCGGAAAAGGGCTCACGAAAAAGGATCTCCCTCGCTCAGTGGAAGGATATCGGACGGCGCTACGGAAACATCGGATCGCCCGCAACGGGAAGCTGCTCCGGGAATTCGAGTCCCTGTACGACTTGCTGCACATTGCGGGTTACTACCGGGGATTGATTTACAGCGTCCCGCTGGTCAAGGAAGCCCTACGAGAGGCCAAGGTCTTCATCGAGAAGGTGGGGTGACGGACGCCTACTGCCCTTGGGACACGAGCGTATTTGTCCCCGAAGGTTCGCGAATGGCCGTTCCCGCAGTGTCTCTCCATGAAATCCTGAATCAGCCTACGTTCGCCGGCTGCATCAACGCCCGCCTCGCCCCGCCTTTGACAGGAGTTTAAGAGATAATCCTTTTTGCGCCAGTATCTTGTTGATATTCAACGGTTTTATCCTGCCAAGTGCGTAAGACCCCACCCGTTGCCCAGGACTTCACCACCAATCGCGAACAAAATGAAGCGGTTGCGCATTTTCTGCTTGACATGTAAGACCCTTGTGA
>JAMDBZ010000003.1 GCA_023488945.1 Deltaproteobacteria bacterium | reverse complement strand
ATCCGCCCCACGTCGTCTTCGTCTTCGCCACGACGGAGCCGAACCGGATCCCCGAAACCATCCTCTCCCGCGTCCAGCGGTTCGACTTCCGGATGCTCACCGAGGAGGAGATTTTCGCGCGGCTCCGGGAGATCGCCGGGGCCGAAGGGATCCGCGCCGAGGAGGACGCGCTGCGGCTTCTCGCCCGGTGCGCTTTCGGCTCGATGCGGGACGGCCAGTCGATCCTCGAGCAGGCGGCGGTCCTGGGGGACGGGGCGGTCACGGCCGCGCTCGTGGAGGAGATGCTGGGGCTGGTCGGCCTCGACGCGGCGGTCGATCTCGTCCGGGCGGTGGCGGCGGACGGGGCGGAGGCCGCCTTTTCCCGCTTCTCCGCGCTCCTGGCGCGGGGGGCGGACCTCAAGTTCCTCTTCCTGTCCCTCGTCGACGTCCTGCGGGACGCGGCGGTCCTTTTGTTCACCGGCAACGAGGAGCTCCTCTACCGGCACGCGCCTTCGTCCCTCGCGCGGATGAAGGATCTGGCCGCCCTCAAAAGCCGCGAGGAGTGGATGTTCCTCCTCGATGTGGCCTTCCGGTCCGAAAAGGACGTGCTGGCCACCGAGTTCCCGCGGCTGGGGTTCGAGCTGCTCCTCCTGCGGCTGGTGAACGCCCCGGCGCTCCTGCCGGTGGAGGCGCTCGAGCGGGGCGAGGCGCCCGCGGCGAAGGCCGGCAGGGGAGCGCCGGCCGTCCCGCCCGTCCCCATCCCGTCCGCCTCCGCGGCCGCTCCGGGTCCCCGGACCACGCACGCGTCGAGGCCCGCGGCTCCGCCCGCCCGCGGTGCGGAAGGCGACCTGTGGGAGAAGGTCCAGCAGATCCTCCGGGCGAAGAAGAAGACGCTCCTGCTGGGGCTGCTCTTCCAGATGACGGGGCGCCGCGAGGGAAACGAATTCCTCGTCTCCTGCCCCCACCAGCTCGTCCTCGATCGGCTCCGCGACGAGGACAAGTGGCCGTTCCTCGTCCAGGCTGTCGAGGAGGCGGCGGGCGGGAAGCTCGCCGTCCGGCTGGAAGCGGGAGAAAAAAAAAGCCCGGCGGCTGACGCCGAAGCGATGAGCGGGGAGGCGTTGCGGAAGAAAGCGCTCGCGGACCCGCTCCTGGTCGACCTCCTCCGGGAGTTCGAAGGGGCGTCCCTCGTGGAGATCCGCCCCGCGCCCCGGAAAGCCGCGGCCGGCGGGGAACGGGAGATCCCCGACGAGCCGTCGGAGGAAGGCGACGGGGAGGAGCAGGGAGGATCATGAAGGATCTGCGCAGCCTGGTGGAGAAGGCGCAGGAGATGCAGGCCCGGCTCGCGAAGCTCCAGGAGGAGCTTGGGGAGAGGACCGTCTCGGCGTCGGCCGGCGGCGGGATGGTCACGGTCGTCGTGAACGGCCGGCAGGAGGTCGTCGAAGTGCGGATCGAGCGGGAGGTCGTCAATCCCGAGGAGACGGAACTGCTCCAGGACCTCGTCCGGGGCGCGATCAACGAGGCGCTTTCGCGGTCGCGGCAGATGATCGCCGAGGAGATGGCGAAGGTCACCGGCGGGATGACCTTCCCGGGGTTCCCCTGACCCATGGCGTACCCGAAGCCGCTGCGCCGGCTCGTCGCGCTCCTGTCGCGCCTCCCCGGGATCGGGGAGAAGACGGCGACCCGCCTGGCGCTCCACCTGATGAAGATGCCGAAGGAGTTCGCCAAGGAGTTGGGCCAGGCTATTGCCGGGATCTCGGAGGCCGTGATACGATGCACAAAATGTTTCAATATCGCGGATGTGGATCCGTGTCCCCTGTGCACGGACCCCGCGCGCCGGGACGACATGCTTTGCGTCGTTGAAGCTCCTTCGGACATCGTCCCGATCGAGAGGAGCGGGGAGTACAAGGGGCGCTACCACGTCCTGGGGGGCGCGATATCCCCGATCGACGGGGTGATGCCGGAGAACCTTCGGATCCGGGAACTGCTTGCGCGGCTTTCCGGGGGGGGCGTCAAGGAAGTCATTCTCGCCACGAACCTCACCGCCGAGGGTGAGGCCACCGCATCGTACCTCGCCAGTGCCATCAAGCCCCTTTGCATCCGCGTGACGCGCATCGCCTACGGCATGCCGGTGGGCGCGGATCTCGAATACACGGACGAGATCACGGTGGGCCGGGCCATCAAGGGGCGGCGCGACGTGTGAGGGGTCCGGCGGCCGTTTCGGGGCCCGCCGGGCGGAAACGACGGGGACAATCCATCAGGGAAGGGGATGGGAGAAGATGCATCACGTGAAGACGGCTTTGCTGCCGGTCAAGAACGACCTCGGGTTCTTCGAGATCCGGATGGAATCCATCGGGGGGCTCGGCGCCAACGTGGCGGGGAAGATCCTGACCGAGGCCGCCATCATCGGGATGGGGCTCAACGGCGCGGGGTTCGCCTCGTACGGTTCCGAGAAGAAGGGGACGCCGGTCAAGGCGTTCGTCCGGTTGTGCGAGGCCGACCACCAGGTCCGGGTCAACAGTCCCATCGAGGAACCGCACGTGCTCGCGATATTCCACGAGGCGCTCGCCAAGACGGTCCCGGTCACGGCGGGGGCGGTCCCGGGGAAGACGACCGTAATCCTCAACACGCGCCGGAGCCCGGAGCAGGCGCGCGACTTCCTGAAGCTCGAAGGCGGGAAGGTCGGCGTCGTCGACGCGATGGAGATCGCGATGGCCACCAAGTCGCGCGTCAACATGGTGATGATGGGGGCGATTGCGGCGGCGGCCGGCTTCTTCGAGTGGAAGGCGCTCGAGGACGCGATCCGGGAGGCGTTCGGGAAGAAGTACCCCGCGATGATGGCGGGGAACCTCGAGGCGCTTGCGCGCGGGCGGGACGAGGTGAAGTTCCAGGAGTTCCCGGCCGACGGGAAGTATCCCGCCACGCCGTTCAAGCGCGAGCAGCCGAAGCTGGGCTACGAAAACGCCCCCATCGGCGGGACGATCTACGCGGTGGGCAACTCCCGGTTCAAGGACCTCTCCACCAGCCGCACGGGGGTGATCCCCCTGTTCATCATGGACAAGTGCACGCGGTGCGGGGAGTGCGACATCACCTGCCCGGACTACTGTTTCGTCTGGGAAAAGGGGATCGATCCGAAGACGAAGAAGGAGGGGATGATCCTCCTGGGGATCGACTACCAGTACTGCAAGGGGTGCATGCGGTGCGTCCCGATCTGCAAGTTCGGTGCGCTGGTCGACGCCAAGGAGGCCGACCACGACATCGAGAAGATCACCGTGAAATTCAAGCCGATGAGATAAGGGAAGGAGTCTTAAAGGAGATGGCGATGGCCCAAACGGCGAAGAAGGTGAATGCGCGGCTGGCCCAGACCGTGGTCGTCAACAGCGGGAACGAGATCGCGGCGGTGGCGGCCAAGCACGTGAACTACCACATCATGGGGTACTACCCCATCACCCCGTCCACCGAGATCGCGGAGACGCTCGACGCGATGAAGGCGGAAGGGGAGCACGACATCCGAATGATCCCGGGCGACGGGGAGCACGGGGCGGCGGGGATCTGCTTCGGCGCCACGACGGCGGGCGGCCGCGTCTTCAACGCGACGTCGGCCAACGGGCTCCTCTTCGGGTTCGAGCAGCTTCCGGTCCAGTCGGGGACCCGGTTCCCCATGGTGTTCAACATCGTCACCCGGTCGGTGTCGGGGCCGCTCGACATCCGCGGCGACCACAGCGACATCATGCTGGCGATGAACACCGGCTGGATCATCCTGATGGCCTCGGACGTCCAGGCGGTCTACGACATGAACATCCTGGCGCCGAAGATCGCCGAGGACATGTCGGTGCGGCTCCCGATCATGGTCGCCTTCGACGGCTTCTTCACCTCGCACCAGAAGCGGCGCGTGGAGATCTTCGAGGACATGCAGGCGATCCGCGACTTCCTCGGTCCCTTCGTGCCGACGGTCACTTCGGTCGACCCGCGCAAGCCGGTCACCATCGGGCCGTACATGAACGACCCCGATCTCATCAACAACAAGAAGCAGCAGGCCGACGCGATGCTCCGGGCGCACGGCGTCATCAAGCGGGTGTTCGCCGAGTACGCGGAGCTCTCCGGCCGCCGGTACGACATCCTCGACCTCTACCGGATGGAGGACGCGGACGCCGCGCTCTTCATCCTGAACTCCGCAGCGGAGACGGCCAAGGAGGCGGTCGACGCGCTCCGCCGGGAAGGGCTGAAGGTCGGGCTCATCCGGCCGAACGTCATCCGGCCGTTCCCGATCGACGAGGTCCGCGAGGCGCTGAAGGATGTCAAGGGGCTCGTCGTGGCCGACCGCCAGGACAACTTCGGCGCCCACGGCGGTGCGATGACGATCGAGGTCAAGGCGGCGCTCCAGGGCGTGAAGGGGAACACCACGCAGGTCGCCGGGCGGATCTACGGCATCGGCGGCAAGGAGTTCTTCGTCGAGGACGCCGTGACGCTGCTGCGGGAGGCGGTCGAGATCGCGCGGACCGGCGAGGTCAAGGTCCCCTACGACTACCTCGGCGCGAACGCAGGCGAGACCGGGTACGAGCCCCCGAAGGCGTACGAGGTGATCTCCGAGGCGGCGTCGACGGGCCTCACGCGCGTCGAGGTCGGCCCGGACGGGAAGATGACCGTCAAGGGGCTCAACATGCGGGCGCTCACGGAGCGGCCCAAGCGGATCGCGCCGGGGCACGGCGCCTGCCCGGGGTGCGGGATCTTCGTCAACCTCGACACGTTCCTCAAGGGGATCGAGGGGTTCGTCACGGTCCTGTTCCACACCGGCTGCGGGATGGTGGTGACGACCGGCTACCCGTACACCTCCCACAAGATCACCTACGTCCACAACCTCTTCCAGAACGGCGCGGCGACGATGTCCGGCATCGTCGAGATGTTCGAGGAGCGCAAGAAACGGGGAGAGATCCCGAAGGATGAGAAGATCACCTTCCTCATGGTCACCGGCGACGGCGGCCACGACATCGGGATCGGGCCGTCGCTCGGGGCGGCGGCGCGCAACACGCGGATGATCATCATCGAGTACGACAACCAGGGATACCAGAACACCGGCTCCCAGCTCTCGTTCACGGTGCCGATCGGGCAGTCGACCTCGACGTCGAACTACGGCCCGGCCCAGAAGGGGAAGGCGACGCACCACAAGGACACGGCGCAGATCTTCAACGCCGCCCACATCCCGTACGTCTTCACGGCGGCCGAGTCGCAGCCGCGCGACATGGTCCGCAAGGCGGCCAAGGCGCAGAAGTACGCGGAGGAGGGGCTCGTCTTCGGGAAGCTGATCTCGATGTGCCCGCTGGCGTGGCGGACGGAGGAGCGGCTCTCCGTCCCGATCATCCAGGCGGCGGTGGACTCCTGCTTCTTCCCGCTCTACGAGATCGAGCACGGGATCACGACGATCAACTACGACCCCGAGGAAAAGGGGAAGAAGGTGCCGGTCACCGAGTGGATCAAGCACATGGGGAAGACCAAGCACCTGCTCAAGCCCGACTGCAAGCATGTGCTGGACGCCTTCCAGGCCGAGGTGGACCGCCGGTGGACGCGCCTCAAGGAGATGGCGAAGAACCCGCTGCTGTAGGAAGGGGAACTGACACCAGGAAGGCCGGGCGGCCCGCGAATGCCGCCTGGCCTTTTTCACATGTTCGCTTCTAGCCCGCATGTCTCACCGGGGTTCGTCGCGAGACGGTGGAGACGGGCGTGGATACAAGGCGCGCGAACTTCGGGCACCGCAGGCGTAGTGGACACTACGTCGAGGAGCACGAAGGAGCGCAACGCAGTAGACATGCCCGTATCCGCCGGCGCAGCAGAAGCCTTGAAAGAAATAGGGTTACGCCGCCGGGCTGATGGCAACCTGGAATCCCAGGTTTTTCAGCTTCCTTACCAAGCGAGTGGCGGCCTTCGTTTTGTCGATTCGGTCGTAATGCTCGGAACCGAGGTC
>JAMDBZ010000085.1 GCA_023488945.1 Deltaproteobacteria bacterium | reverse complement strand
GTCCGTTTCCTGGACGGGGTGGATCCGCATGCCCGGCCGTGTCTGGGCCTCATCCCCCCCGTAGATCAAACCGCTGCCGAACGGCACCCGGGGCAGTAGCGCCTCGATATTTCGCAATCCCCTGAAGTAATCGTCCACGATCGTTGCGCCCGCCTTGATCTCGACGGGGAAGAGGTCCGGGCCGAGTCCGACGAGCAGGTCCACCTCGTTGCCGCGGCGGTCCCGGTAGAAACTCAGGTTGCTCCGTTTCCCCCGGTTGAAGCGATGTTTGAGCGCTTCGCCGACAGCAAGATTTTCGAAGAGGTTTCCCCGCAGCGGATCCCGCGCGACTTGTCCCTCGTTTTCCAGCCCGAGCAGGTAACTCGCCAGCCCGACGTCGTGGAAGTAGATCTTGGGCGACTTGATGAGCCGCTTCGAGACGTTCCCGAACCAGGGGGGGAGGAGAAAGACGATGTAGCTGGCCTCCAGGAGCGACATCCATCCCCTTGCAGTGGTGTGGGAGATCCCGGCGTCGTTCGCGAGCCCGGAGAGGTTCAGGATCTGTGCCACCCGGCCGGCGCACAGCCGGACGAACTTCTCGAACGTGCTCAGGTCCCGGACGGCGAGCAATTGCCGGATATCACGTTCCACGTAGGTTTCGAAGTAGTCGCCGAGGGCCTGCGTGGGATCGAGACCCTTGTCGTGGATCCGGGGGTAGAAACCGGTCAGGATGAGCCGGTCGACGGTCGGCCGAGGGAGATGACCGCGCAACTCGGGTATGGAGAACGGAAGCAGCTTGAGGAGCGCCGTCCGTCCGGCCAGGGACTGGCTGATGGTGCTTGTCACCTCAAACTGCTGGCTGCCGGTCACGATGAACCGGCCGGAGTGGGGGTCGTCGTCCACCAGCGGCTGTATAAAGGAGAGCAGGTGCGGCGCGCGCTGGATCTCGTCGAGGATCGCGCCCTCCGGATGGCGCGCGAGGAAGCCGCGCGGGTCGGCCGCGGCGAAATTCCGCGTGTCCGGCCGTTCCAGGTTGACGTAGGGCTTTCCGGGAAATACCTTGCGGCAAAGTGTCGTCTTGCCGCTCTGCCGGGGCCCGGTGATCGTCACGACCGGATATCGGCCGGCCAGCTCCTTCAGGACGGGTTCAATGGCCCGGTCGATCATGCTTCGATTGTCGCGCGCAGGTGTGCTGATTGCAAGTATTAAATTCAAATAGCCGGAGCCCATTGGCGCCCGGCGGAATGGACAAGGCGCATGGCGACGTTTGCGTCGGGCGAGCGAGCCGCGGTGCCGGACATTGTATGATAGTCTCCGGCCCGAGACGGGGCGGTGGCGGGAATTTTCGGTTTGACGGAGTACGGTGTTCTCCCGTAGATTAGCTGCTTTGGCCGATGAGAGGTGTTCGAGGTCGCGATGTTCGAAACGTTGTCGGAAAAGTTCCAGGGTGTCCTGAAGCAGCTCCGCGGGCAGGCGCGGATCTCCGAGGGAAACATCGAGGGGGCGTTGCGCGAAGTCCGGCTCGCGTTGCTCGAGGCCGACGTCAACTACCAGGTCGTCAAGGATTTCGTCGCCGCCGTGAAGGAAAGGGCGATGGGAGCCGAGGTCCTGGCGTCGCTCTCCCCCGACCAGCACTTCATCAAGATCGTCCACTCCGAGCTGGCGAAGTTGATGGGGGGGCAGGCGCAGGATCTGAACCTCTCCCGGCGCCCGCCCGTCCCGGTGATGCTCGTGGGGCTCCAGGGCTCGGGGAAGACGACCTCCTGCGGGAAGCTCGCCCTGTTTCTCGATAAGAAGAAGCGGCAGCCGCTCCTTGTCCCGGCCGACGTCTACCGGCCGGCCGCCATCGAGCAGCTCAAGGTCCTGGGCGGGCAGATCGGGATCCCGGTCTACGACACGAAGCCCGACGCCGACCCGGTCGACATCTGCCGCGAGGCGGTCCGGTTCGCGGAGCTCAACGGCTACGACACCGTCCTCCTCGACACGGCCGGACGCCTGCATATCGACGAGGAGCTGATGGAGGAGCTGCGGAGGATCAAGGCGGCGGTCGAGCCGGCCGACATCCTGCTCGTCGCGGACGCGATGACCGGGCAGGACGCGGTCAACGTCGCGCGATCGTTCCACGAGAGGCTCTCCCTGACCGGCGTCCTCCTCACCAAGCTCGACGGCGACGCGCGCGGCGGCGCGGCGCTCTCGATCCGCGCGGTCACGGGCGCGCCGATCAAGTTCGTCGGCGTCGGCGAGAAGCTCGACGCCCTCGAGACGTTCCACCCCGACCGGATGGCATCCCGGATCCTGGGCATGGGCGACATCCTGACGCTCGCCGAGAAGGCGCAGGAGTCGATCGACGAGAAGCAGGCCCGGGAGTTGGAGCGGAAGCTCCGGAGGAGCCAGTTCACCCTGGACGATTTCCGCGACCAGCTCCGCCGGATGCAGAAGATGGGGTCGATGGAGGAGCTCTTGGGCATGATCCCCGGCATCGGGGGGAAGATCAAGGACCTCAAGAACGCCGTCCCCGACGAGAAGGAATTCAAGCGGATCGCCGCGATCATCGACTCGATGACGCCCGGGGAGCGGGCCAACGCGAAGATCATCAACGGCAGCCGCCGGAAGCGGATCGCGATGGGGAGCGGCACGACGGTGCAGGACGTGAACCGCCTCCTTCGGAACTTCCAGCAGGCCGAAGGGATGATCAAGCGGTTCTCCCAGGGCGGGAAGCGCCGCCCCGGGCTCCCGTTTTTCCATTAGAAATCGTGGTACAGTAGCATTCATTCGACGTAGAAGGAGGGTGGAACGGAGATGGCGGTGAAGATCAGACTCTCGCGGACGGGGCGCAAGAAACTTCCCTCGTACCGCGTGGTGGTGGCCGATTCGCAGATGCCGCGGGACGGGCGGTTCATCGCGATCGCGGGGACGTACGATCCGAAGATGAACCCGGCGCGGATCGTGGTCGACGAGCCGCTGGTCCTGAAATGGCTCGGGAAAGGGGCCCAGCCGTCCGAGACGGTGAAAAGCCTCCTGAAAAAGGTCGGCGTCTGGAAGAAGTTCCAGGAGTCGAAGGCGGAGAAGAAGGCGGTCGCCTGAGAGGACCCCCCGCTTTCCCGGCCCCATGCACGCTGGAATCCCGCGCGGGATCGCCATGACACGAAGGGATTCCGGTCGGAACGCGCTCATCGAGGTCGGCCGGGTCGCCGGGACGCACGGCGTGGCCGGGCGGATCAGGGTGGCGCCCTTTTCCGGTGACCCGTCCGGGCTGATCCGGGTCCCCCGTCTCAGGCTGCGGGGCGGAGCGGGAGAAAAAGGCGCGGGGACCGATTTCGCGGTGAAGGCGGCGCAGCGGGGAGGGAGCGGCTGCGCCGTTTTTCTTTTGGAGGGGATTGCGTCCGCCGAAGCGGCCCGGGGCTGGACGGGCGCGGCGGTCTTCGTCCGCAGGGAGGATCTCCCTCCGACGGAGAAGGACGAGTATTACTTCGTCGACCTCGTGGGGTGCGAGGTCGTGGACGCCGGCGGCGGGACGATCGGGGTCGTCATCGGGGTCACGCCGGGACCGGCGCACGACTGGCTCGAGATCCGGCGCCCGGACGGCGAGGCGCTCCTGCCGATGGTCGAGCGGTTCGTCCGCGAGGTCGATGTCGCGAGGCGGCGGATCGTGGCCGTGCCGCCTCCGGGGTGGTGACCCGTGCGCATCGATGTCCTGACGCTGTTCCCCGGTATGTTCGCCGGCCCGCTCGACCACAGCATCCTTGCGAAGGCCCGCGAGGCGGAGTTGCTCACGGTGGCCGTTTACGACCTGCGCGAGTTCGCCGAGGGGAAGCATCGCGTGACCGACGAGCCGCCTTACGGAGGCGGCGGCGGGATGGTGATGAAGCCCGAGCCGATCTTCGCCGGCGTGGAAGCGCTCCGGGAACGGTTCGGTCCCGGGAAGGCGATCCTGCTCTCCCCCCAAGGGGAACCGCTGACGCCCGCCCTGGCGCGCGAACTCGCCGGGGAGCCGCACTTCATCCTCATCTGCGGGCGGTACGAGGGGGTGGACCAGCGGGTGGCCGATTTCCTCGCGGACCGGGAGGTCTCGATCGGCGACTACGTGCTGACCGGCGGGGAACTGCCGGCCCTCGTCCTGATCGATGCGGTGGCCCGGTTCGTGCCCGGCGTCCTCGGGGACCCGGGGGCCCCCTTCAAGGATTCGTTCGAGGAGGGGATCCTGGAAGGGCCGCAATACACCCGGCCGCGCGTCTTCCGCGGGCACGCCGTGCCCGACGTCCTTCTGTCCGGCGACCACACGGCGGTGGAGTCGTGGCGGCGGGAGGAGGGGCTGCGGCGGACCCGTCTCAAGCGCCCTGATCTGTTGAAGAAGGAATAATGGAGCGGAGCGACGGAGATAACAGGGCGCAGACAGCAGCAGGCGCCCCGGGGGTAAAGAAACCGTTGACACGCCGGCGGGTTGTGGCATAAATTACGAAATCTCGTCTCAATCGTTTCCCGAGCAAAGGAAGGGGTTTGCCATGGGTCTCCTCGAGGAATTGGAAAAGTCGCGGCTTCGCACGAACCTGCCGTCCTTCAAGGCCGGCGACACCGTGCGCGTCTACTCGCGGATCAAGGAAGGCGAGAAGGAGCGGGTCCAGTACTTCGAGGGGATCGTCATCGGGTTCCACCGGAACGGGATCTCCACCACGTTCAAGGTCCGCAAGGAGTCGTACGGCGTCGGGGTGGAGCGGACCTACCCGATGCACTCTCCGCTCATCGAGAAGATCGTCGTGAAGAAGAAGGGCGACGTCCGCCGGGCCAAGCTCTTCTTCCTGCGCGAGGTCTCGGGCAAGAAGGCGCGCATCCGCGAGAAGAAGGACTGGCTTTCCAAGAAGGGCGTCGCGGTCCCCGTCGAGGGGACGGTGGAACGTCCGCCGGAGGAGCCCGCCGAGGGCGCGCCGCCCGTGCAAAGCACCCCGCCCGCGAACGAGTAAGGGTCTCTCCCCCGTGGACGGCTTCGAAGCCCGGGCCCGCGCGAAAGGGTATCGTGCGGTGGCCGGCGTCGACGAAGCCGGGCGGGGGCCTCTGGCCGGGCCGGTCGTGGCCGCGGCCGTCATCCTGCCTCCCGGGTTCCGCCACCCCGGCATCCGCGACTCGAAGGCGCTCTCCGCCGCCGCGCGGGAGAAGGCATACGACATCGTCCTCCGGGACGCCGTCGCCCACGCCGTCGCCTTCGCCACGCACGAGGAGATCGACGCCATCAACATCCTGCGGGCCTCGCTCCTCGCGATGCGGCGGGCCGTGGAGATGCTTTCCCCGCATCCCGATTTCCTCTATGTGGACGGCCACCGTCCGATTTCCCTCCCCGACGAGGATCGCTGGCGCTTCGTCCGCCAGCAGCCGATCGTCTCGGGCGATTCCCTGTGCGTCTCCGTGATGGCCGCGTCGATCCTCGCCAAGGTCTCCCGGGACCGGCTGATGGAGGAATACGACCGGGAGTATCCGGGCTACGGATTCTCCGCCCACAAGGGATACCCGACGCGGGACCACCTGGCGGCGCTGCGATCCCTGGGACCCTGCCCCATCCACCGGAAGACCTTCCGGGGCGTCATCGTTTGAACGGACATCCCGGAGGCCGCCGGGAGACGGGGCTGCGCGCCGAGGAGGCGGCCTGCCGCTTCCTCGAGCGGGACAAAGGGATGACGGTCGTGGCGCGGAACGTCCGGATGCGCGGCGGCGAGATCGACATCGTCGCCCGGGAGGGCGGGGTGCTGGTCTTCGTCGAGGTCCGCTGCCGGGAGAAGGACGACTACGGCGCCCCGGAAGAGTCGGTGGGGCGGGTCAAGCGCCGGCGGATCGTCTCGGCCGCGAAGGGGTACCTGGCGACGATCTCGCCGGGCGAATGGAAGGAGGCCCGGTTCGACGTGATCGCGGTCGAAGGGACGGGCCCATCGCCCGTCATCCGCCACTACCCCGGCGCGTTCGACGCCCGCGGCAACCTCATCTAGTGTATGCCGCCACAAATGGCGCTAATTATGTTAATATCGCTCTCGAACCCAAGGAGGGCGATATGCGACGAGCGATCGAAGTGGTGTTGACGTCCGAAGAACGGTCCGAACTGGAGGCGGTCCTTCGTGCCGGGACCAGTCCGCAACGGCTGGTGAAACGCGCTCAGGTAGCC
>JAMDBZ010000072.1 GCA_023488945.1 Deltaproteobacteria bacterium | reverse complement strand
CCCGTCAAGCGGATTGAGGCGCGGCACTTCAGGCGCAGCGGATTGAGACGCGGCGCGTCGAAACGCACAGCCCGCACCGCGTTCGCGCCGTCGCCGATGGTCATCAGACGGTGAGCCGGTCGCGACCGGCGCCGGCCGGAATCCACACGATCCGGCGATAGGTCAACCATCCGGAAACGCCAAGGAGCGCCAAGCCGGCAAGGAACGGGAGCACGGAAAAGTCGACCGGGACCCCTTTGCCGTACCCGATCTTGACCCACTCCCGGACGTACGACCCGACAATCGCAACGAGACCGGCGACCCCCGTCGCCCATCCCCAGCGGCCCGGCGAGAACGGCGCTTTTTCCGGCGCGCGCAGGAAAAGGGCCGCAAAAGCGATCATCCCGGCGCAGAGAAGGAGCACCGACCAGACCGGCCCGACCCACGGGGCGGGGATGAGGAAGAGGATGTCCCACTCGCCGATCCCTGCGGGCCAGCCGATCACGACGTAGAGCCAGAGGTAGTAGAAGACGTCCCAGGCGGCGAACGTGAGGAGGAACGCTCCCATCCTGCGGATGCCCCCGCGGACGGAGAGGAGGGAGACGGCGAGGAGCATCGCGATCGTGGCCGCTTCGCGGGCGATCTCGATGGCCAGAAGCGGCGGGGGGAGATCCTTCATCGGGAAGATCTCGACCTCCCCCAGGACCCGCCGGAGGTAGACGACCACCGCCGCCTCGACGAACGCCATCGCGGCGGCGAACAGGACGAGGAACGCGGCCGTCCGCCTCATCGCTCCCTGGCGGCTTCGCCCGAAAGGACCGTGCAGGTGGAGGAACCGCGGGCGACGACCTTGCCGGCCTCGTTGGTCACGTCCACCTCGACCATCCCGATCGACCGGCCCCGGTGCATCACCTTGGCTTTGGCCGTGAGCTTCTCGTCGAATACCGGCCTCAAGAAATTGATCTTGAGCTCGAGGGTGGTGAACGATTCGCCCGGCCCCAGCGTCGAGGCGAACGCATACCCCATCGCCAGATCCGCGAGATCGCAGAGGATCCCGCCGTGGACCGTCCCCATCGGGTTGTGGTGCCGCCGGTCGGCCTTCATCTCGAGGACCGCCTCGCCTCCTCCGAACGACAGCGCGCGCATCCCGACGAGGACCGCCACCGGCGGCGTCTTCACCTTCTCTTTCAAGCGGTCGGAGAAGGCCTGTTCCACAGCTCGCCCCCCTATCGACGTAACATTCATCTTACCGGAATCGCATCCGGACACAACGTGACGCCCGGTTCGTCCTTCCGCCCGCAAGGCGCGGGTCCGGGCACCGGCGTGCCCATCGCCACGCTCCGCACGTCCTTAGGAGACGCCGCGCCGGGCGAAGGTTGCAGGCGCTCGGGGAAGTTCCGCCCCGCCGACACGGTCGTCCTGGGGGGGATAGACGGGCCGGGAGCGGGAGCCGCGACGTCTCCCGGGCCGCCGGGCGGCGGCCTTGAAGCGCCCGATCTTCCCACGGCCGGAACGCGGAGGCCGTCAGGCGATCTGCCGGACGGCGGCGTTCAGGGCCTTGAGCAGCGCCTCCACGTCCACGCCGTCGCGCTTCGCGGTCGTCTCGATCGGCGCTCCGCCGCCGCAGCAGGAGTCCACCTTGTGGTCGTTGAAGACCTTGATCGTCTGCGGATATCTCCGGATGACGTCGTTGATGACCATGTCGCGCGTGATCGTCGCCATTGCGATCCCTCCCTCGAATCCATCACCCTGCCGTGCGCCCATCCCCTCTGCGTCACGGCCGCGGCGCGATGACGGCCAGCATGACGGTCTTCTCCGCCGCCTTGACGCCGTGCGGCTCGTTCGGCTCGGTAACGACGAAGGCCCCGGGCGTCGCCGGCGACTCTCCCCCTCCCGTAACGAAGGCGCCCCGCCCCTGCACGATCTTCAGCAGGACGCGGGCCGGCGCGGTGTGCGGCGGGATCTCCTGCCCGGGCAGCAGCCCGAAGACGACGACCCGCATCGCGTCGGAATCGTACAGGAGCTTCGACACGGGCCTCTCGGGCGAAAAATCCGCCTCCTTCAGGACGTCGAACACGATGCCCCCCTTTCTTCCGGTCCCGGCCTCCTCACCGGATCGTGAGCCAGAGGTTGACGACACCCATGACGATGCCGGCGAATTGCGCGACGGCGCCGATCCATAGCAAGAGCGCGGCCGGCGCGACGACGAACCCGATGACCATCCCCGCCGTCGCGAGCGCCGCGATCCAGAAGTGCGCGGCGGCCCACGCATCGCTGTAAAGAGGCTTCCCCGCGAAGCGCGGGAGGATATGGTAGGCGATCCCGAAGATGATCATGATGACGAACCCGGCGAGGTTCAGGTGGGTGTGCGCCGGCCCCCACCGGGCGCCCGGGACCTTGTACAAGAGACCCCTCGTGACCGGCACGGCCAGCAAAACCCCGAGGAACGCCCCCAGGACGAAGTAAGCCATCCCGACCTTCAGGAAACGGATCGTCGTCGCGCTCATCGACGCCCCCGGCGGTCCTACTTGATCCGATCCAGAAGGGCGGGGCCGAAGAGGACCCAGAAGTAGTCCGAGGCATCCCGGACATAGAACTTCTCCGCGCCGGCCATGTTCTCCCCGGCGAGCTGTCCCTGCCTGCCGGCGCTGCGCCAGCCGAAATTGATCCGGCTTTGCCCGCTCTCCCAGTCGAACAGCTCGGCGCAGTCGCCGGCGGCATAGATGTTCGGCAGGTTCGTCCTCAGACGGTCGTCCACGAGGATCCCCGCGCCCGTCTCCACTCCGCTGCCCGCGAGGAAGCCGATTGCCGGAGACCGTTCGGTGGCCACCACGATCGCCGCGCACCGGACCGGGTCTCCCTCGACCGTCGAGGCCGCCTCGATCCCGCCCGCGATCTCCCGGATTTCGGCGATGTCGTGACCGTCCAGGATCTTCACCCCCGTGTTCCGGACCGAGTCGAGGATGTTGGCCTCCAGCTCCCCCCCGATCGGGTAGCCGGACCGGGGCAGATCCGGCTGGAACCAGACCACCTCGTTCCCCCGCTTCCGCAATGCGCTGCTCGCCACGATTGCGAGGAATCCCGGCCCGTAGACCGCCACGGTCCCGGACCGCGGGATCCGCTCCATGATCCGCAGCGCATCGTCGAGCGAATCAAACGGGAAGATCGACGGGCGGTCGATGCTCAATTGCGGCGGCACGGCCGGCTTGCCCCCCGTGGCGATGAGAAGGGCGTCGTACCCCTCCTCGGTCCCGTCGGAAAAGACCACCCGGTTACGGGCGCAATCGACGCTCGTGGCGCGCTTCCCCCGGAGAACCTCGATCCGGTTCTCCGCCAGGTGGGCCGCCTGCGGGTCCGCGAGCGCGGACGGTTCCTGCCGTCCCGCGAGCAGGTCGGTCAGCAACGGCCTGAGATACGGGCCGACCCGCTCTTCGGTCGCGATCACGATCTCGCCCTTCTTGTCCTTCCCGCGGATCGCCTTCGCCGCGGCGATCCCGGCGGGGCCACATCCCAGGATCAGGTAGCGCATGGGTCCCTCCTCAATCCGTGGTTGGTCCGGCTGCCAGCGAGCGGGAGGGAGGGAACGCTGCCCGCCCGCTCCTCTCCTATATATTAATGCTTGTGGCTTGTGTTCGGCGGCGGCCGCCTCGGGATGGCCGCGCGCCGCAAGTGCTCCAGTTCATAAATACGGTCTGCACCGATCCGCCTTCGCCAAGGCACCGGCGGATCGTCCGCCGAAGCCCCGGTCGGACAGCAGGGTGTTGGGCGGAGGCGGACGAGAGCGTCGATGCGCCGCGCCTTGCTTCGTCGCGCCCTCGACAAAAGAGGAACAACCCGTCCCCCGCGTGGACCTGCGTGGACACGAGGCAGAGGTCGTCTCCGGGGAGCCGGGCCGCCTTCTACCAAGCCGACGGCACCGCGTACTGGGTGATCTCCCGGTCGGGGGTCAGGATGGTGAACCCGCCCGCGATAGCCTGGCAGACGAGCATCCGGTCGAAGGGATCCCGGTGGTATTCCGGGAGGCGGCCGAGGGTGAGCACGGCCTCTTCGTCCAGCGGCAACGGCGCGACCCGGTGGCCCTCGCGGCACCGCGGGATGAACCGGCTCGGCGGCTCGGGAAGCGGGAGGCGGCCCAGCGCGTGCTTCACGACGATCTCCCAGACGGAGACCGCGCTCAGGTACACATCATTGGCCGGTTCCGAGAACAGCTCCCGGGCCCGCGGCGAGAGCTTGCGGGAGCCCGCGACGATCCACAGGAACGTGCAGGTGTCGAGCAGGATCCTCACTTCGTCCCGCCGCGGAACGCCGCGATCACGTCCTCGGGCAGCGGCTCGAAGAAGCTCTTCGGGACGCGGAATGTCCCCGCGGCCAAACCGACCGGACGCCTTTCCCCGGAAGGAGCGGGGAGGGGGCGGATCTCGGCGACGGGCACGTTCCGTTTGCAGAGCAGGATCGTCTCCCCCGCACGCAACCGTTCGAGGTATGAGGACAGGCGGGTCTTCGCCTCGTAGATGTTGATCCGGATCATGATCAAATAATAGACCAGGTCCTGGACCGGGTCAACGGGGAGGGGGCCCCGCCCCCGGGACCCGGTCCACTCCGCGATCGCGAAGATCCGCCCTTACGCCGGCAGCTCGAAATCCCCCCGCGCGATCCGGGCCGCCATGTCGCCGTGGTCGGCCTGCGTGGGCGGCGGCGACACGACGTGGAGGATCACCATCTCGGTCTTCGCCCGCACCCCGCGCTTCATCTTCCGCGGGACGACGACCAGGTCTCCCTCCTTCACCTTCCGCCGCTCCTCGCCCGCCACCACCTCCCCCTCGCCGGAGAGGATGTAGAGAACGACGTGGACATCCGGAGAATGGACGGGGATGAACTGGCCGGGGCGGAACGCCGCCCGGATCACCTTGATCTCGGGGGATTCGAAAAGCGCCTTCGCCGCGAACCGGTCGGGATCGAACGCCACCTTCTCCTTGGGCCTTGCGAACAGCGGTGCGCTCATGGGGACACCCTCCTTCCTCGTCTCACCTGTCCGTTCCTCATCTCACGGATCTCCCGCCCGCGCCTTGACGCAGGTCACATCCGCTATATAGCGCAAACGGGAATGGCCGTCCAACGGTTGCCGCGGGGGGCGGCCCGATGAAATAATCAAAAAGGATCACACCGACCCGAGGAGGTCGCACCGCCGATGGATCCCAGGCTCTCCCGGGGCCTTCCTCTCCTGATCGCCTTCTTCGTCCTCCTGTCGCTCTGCGTCTACAGCTGCGCCGTCAACCCCGTCACGGGGCGCTCGGAGCTGCAGATCGTCCCGATCTCCGAGCAGGAGGAGATCGCCCTCGGCGCCAGGGCGTACGGGCCGGCGGTCCAGCAGCAGGGCGGCTTCTACCGGGACAAGGCGCTCGAAGCGTACGTCCAGGGGGTCGGGATGCGGGTTGCGCGGGTCTCCCATCGGCCGAACCTCGACTACCGGTACCGGGTGCTCAACTCCTCCGTCCCAAACGCATTCGCGCTCCCGGGCGGGTTCATCGTCGTCAACCGGGGACTCCTCGTGGGCTTGCGGAACGAGGCCGAGCTGGCGGCGGTGCTGGGGCACGAGACCGGGCACGTGACCGCCCGCCACTCCGTCGCGGGGTACCAGCGGGCGATGGCGGCCAACATCCTCCTCGCCGGGATCGCCATCGGCACGGGAGGGCGCAAGGGAGTCATGCAGCTATCCGACATCTCCGCCTCGCTCATCCAGAACGGCTTCTCCCGGGAGCAGGAGCGGGAGGCCGACAGCCTCGGGATCGATTACATGGTCCGGGCCGGGTACAACCCCGAGGGGGCAATCCAGCTCCAGGAATATTTCTACCGGGAGCTGGAAGGGGGGAAGAACCCGCTCTTCGTCGAGGGGCTCTTCCGGACCCACCCCGTCTCGAAGGAGCGGCTCGATAACGCCAGGGCCGAGATCGCGCGGAAGTACCCCGACACGGTGCGCAACCCGAACTACACCTTCAACGAGACCGCCTTCCGCCAGGCCACCGCGCGGTTAGGATCTGCGCATAAATAACATTTACAAATAATGCTTTCTGGTGTGGCTGGATCGTGCGACAATGCGGGCATGGGCGACCCCAAGATGATCGCAAGGATTCGAAGGAAATACCGATCCTTGCGCCCG
>JAMDBZ010000013.1 GCA_023488945.1 Deltaproteobacteria bacterium | reverse complement strand
ATTCTGAGCATCTCCGTTTTCGAAAAAGAACCGTTGTTCCAGATACTTACGAATTACGAGCGTTCAGGTTTGCTACCCGAGCCTGATAACCAGTTGAATCTATTCAAATAACAACGGGACAGCCGTGAGGTCCGTTAGATCATTTAGACGTATTCGCGGTTCCTTGCGTCCGCCCCATACTTGGCGGATGGTAACTATTTGCCACGATGTGGTAAATAAGTGGCTAAATTCGGACTTCCTGCGACTTACGACGCGCTGCAGTCGTCAGGGGGGGCCTACAATCTGACGGCGCCGTCGAATATCCTCCGGATGACCTCGCCCACCTCCACCTCGTCGATCAGCAGGTCGGACACCGGCAGACCCGATGAGAGGATTGCCGCTGCCGCGTCTTTGGCATCGCGCCGGCCGACCTTCAACACCGTCCTGTAGCGGGTGAACGACTCGACCGGTCCGAACCGGCTGACCTGCTCTCTTGCGACCCCGTCTCCGTCGAACGTGACCGTCAGCCGCTTTTCCGGCGCATACCGGGCGATCAGGTCCACCAGGTTGCCGTCGTAGACGATCCGGCTCCGGTCGATGATGATCACCCGCTCGCACATCTCCTTGATGTCTTCCATGTAGTGAGAAGTGAGGACGATGGTCACCCTCCTCTCCCGGCAATAACGTTTCAGGAAGTCGCGGATGTTCTTCTGGGCCACGACGTCCAGGCCGATCGTGGGCTCGTCGAGGAACAAGACCTTCGGTTCATGGATCAGCGCGGCCACCAGTTCGCACTTCATCCGCTGACCCAATGAGAGTTTGCGAACGGGGGCATCCATGACGTCGCGAAGATCCAGCAGGTCGGTCATCTCGCCGAGGGTCTTATGATACTCTCGGTCCGACAGCCCATAGATCTCCTTGTTCAGGATGAAGCTCTCACGCGCCGGGAGGTCCCACCAGAGCTGATTCCGTTGCCCCATGACGAGGGCAAACCGGCGCTGGTATTCGGGGTTCCGCTCCCACGGAGTGTATCCCAGCACCTTCGCGTCTCCGGCGGTCGGATAAAGGATTCCGGAGAGCATCTTGAGGGTCGTGGTCTTGCCCGCCCCGTTGGGCCCAAGGAACCCGACCAATTCCCCCTCCTCCACCGAGAAGCTGATGTCGCTCACGGCCCGGACGGCAACCTTCTCTCTGTTGAACAGCGCCCGGATGCTTCCTCCGATCCCCGGCGGCTTCCGATGGTACTCGTAGGTCTTCGAGAGACCCCGGACGTCGATGACCGGCATCGTCAGCTCGAGGCGCTCGAATAGCGCTTGAGGGAAGCCCGCCACAAGACGACGGAGCCGGCCAGGAAGATCATGGCGGCCGCGAATGCCAGGAGAATGTCTCCGGCCGCCAGCCTCCCGAGCATCCCCTTGACCGGGAAGGCGATGATGATGATGACGGGCATGATGTACGTGTAGATGAACCGGATGACGTCGGAGTAAATCTCCGGCGGGAACCGGCCGATCGTCATCGACTCCCGGTAGAGCCAGATCAGGTTCTCCGTCTCCATCGTCCAGACGGTCAGCGCCCCGGAGACGATATGGAGCGAGAGCACGATCGCCATGCCGAGAAGCACGAGCAGGAGGTACACTGCCACGGCCGCGACGGTCAGCGCGGCCTTGAGCTGATACACGGTGACGACGATCAGCAGGACGATTGGGACGAGGAAGATGATGTCCAGGATGTCCGTCAGGCGAGCCAGACTGTAGAAGAGCGGATCGACCGGCTTGGAAATGACGTAGTCGAACTTCCCCAGCCGGATGTCGCCCTGCAGCTGATAGATCCCCCTTAAGAACGCCTGCGCCAGGACGTCGGTCAGGTTGAAGGTCAGGAAGAAGAGGATCGCCTCGTGCCGGTCGTATCCGCCGAGGTTGTCCGTGTGGTCGAAGAGCGAGTGGATCAGAAGGAGAAAGAAGCCGAAGCGGACGAGCTTGCCGAGGAAGTAGGTGGCCGCGTCGATCGCGTTGCTTCCGTAGGCGAGGAAGGCGCACCGGGTGAGCTGCTTCCAGATCCTCAGGTATCTGGCCACGCCTTCAGATCCCCTCGCCGGTGAACCGTTTGAGCCCCCTCCTCCAGACCAGGCGCGCCGAGGCGCTGAGGACTGCGAGCCATACCATCTGGAAAAGGATCATCGCGCCGGCCTCCGAGGCCGAATGCCTCCCCAAGTATATCGTGACGGGGAGGTAGATCAGGCCCGAAAAGGGGAGCGCCTGGAGGGCCATGCGGAATGGCCGGGACAGGATGTCCAGGGGGAAATAGGCGCCCGAGGCGAACTCGAGGATCCACTCGTAGAGGAAGCGGGGCCCCATCGCCTCGCGCGACCAAAAGGCGAAAAGACTCACGGTGTAGCTCATGACGAAGTAGAGGAAGAGCGCCAGGACGCACGACACGACGAACAAGAGAAGGCGCGTCCCGCCGGGAGGCGGAACGAAGGAGACGTCCAGGACGAACGCCAGAAGGAGCACCTCTCCGACCGCCGCAATGAGATTGAGAGTCCTTTCGGCGAGCTCCCGGAAGAAGACGAGCCAGAAGTGGCTGGCCGGCTTCAGGAGATATGTGGAGAACGTCCCGTCGTTGATCTCCTGGGCCGCCTCGCGGGACTGGGCGCCGAAGATGACCGATCGCAGGAGGGTGACCCCGAAGACGTAGGTGAACAGCTCGGGGCCTGACCAGGCGGCGAACCGGCCCGACGCCTTGGTCAGGTTCAGCCAGACGAAATAGAGCAAGAGCAGGACGATGACGTTCCGGATCCGCCCCAGGACGAAGTTGAACCGGTACGCAAGATGCCTCTGCCAGCTGACCTTGTAGATCCGCCAATACTTCTTCATGACCTGAAGGGATTTTCGACCGGACGGCGGTTCCGTTCAAGGGGGTTGGGGGAGGCTGAGACCTGGCCCCACGTAGCTCAACGGTAGAGCAGATGATTCTGGATCAGCCCCGGTCACAGCAGCGCGAACGGAAGGGCCACCGCATCCGGGCCGACAGGAAGCGTCGTGTCACCCGGGTGGATTACGTAGCCCTTCTCGGTCGCGGCCCCCAGATCCCGGCGGAAGGACTCGATGTTCTTCGCCATCGCCCGGACGGGCGTGCCCGACAGCTTGACCTCGATCGGGATCAGCTTCCCGGCCCGCCAGGGATTCTGTGACCTGTTCCGACATCAGGAGGTTCTGGGATCCTGTAAGCAGGAACTGGCCCGTCCATTCCCGCCGCTCGTCGATCCGCTCCTTGATATACGGCAACAAGGACGGCGCGTACTGGACCTCGTCGAAGATGACCGGAGGATTGTTCAGTTCGAGGAAGGACCGGGGATCCTCGGTGGCCGCGGCGCGGACGTCCGGCGGCTCCAGAGACACGTACCGGTGGGATCCCCGAAAAAGATGCTTGAGGAGAGTCGTTTTGCCCGACTGCCGGGGGCCGGTGAGAACGACGGCCGGAAACTCCTTCGCTGCCCTTCGAACTCCTCCGGGTCGCCGTGGAGTTTTCCCGGCAATCCGTCGTGGCAATCCGTCGTTGACGACGGCGCGAGGCGGGTGTATATTGACCATTATTCAGGTCAACCCGAAAAGAGGTCGGAACGATGAGAACCCTGTCGCTTTCGGAAGCCAAGATGAAGCTCAGCAGCCTCGTCGATGCGGTCGAACGGACCGATGAGGAGATCCTGATCACGCGAAACGGCCGTCCGGCGGCGGTCCTGGTCAGCCCGGAGGAGTTCGAGAATTGGAAGGAGACCCTGTTTGTGCGCTCGGAGCCCGAGCTGATGGCCGACATCAGGGCCGGAGTGGAGTCGATTCGGCGGAAAAAGGCGAGGATCTATTCGCTGGACGAGATCTTCCGGTAGATCCTTTCGATGGGCCCGGGAAGGCTTCGGATCCCCGATGACGTCGCCAGGCTCATTCGCGGCCTTCATCCCGATCTGAAGAAGAAGGTTCGGGCTGCCGTTCAGGCGATCCTGAACGACCCGTGTTCGGGAAAGGCCCTGAAAGAAGAGCTCGAAGGATTGCGGAGCTATCGGGTCGGGCGATTCCGCATCATCTACCGGTCGAAGACCGACCTGATCGACATCGTCGCCATCGGCCCTCGCCGGGTGATCTACATCGAGACGTACCGCAGGATTCGGGGATAAAGGCAGCGACCGCAATCGGCGGACCGGCGGTTTGCACCCGCCCGTCGGCTCCATTGCCTTCCCGGACGCCACGGACCGTCCTGGAAATCCCGAAACAGGCCGGGCGAATCCTCAATCGAGTGCGATTCCAGAGCGGTGAATCTCCGCGGCGAGGGGATCCTTGCCCGGGAAATCCTCCGGGCGGTACACGACCGGTTCGATTCGAATGTCGACCTCCTGGCAGATCATCGCGATCCGGACCCATTGCTTGATATCGGAGGGCCGATAGTCCGGCGTGATGAAAGCGACGTCGATGTCGCTCCACTTTGTCGCTCGGCCTTTCGCGAAAGAGCCGTACAGGAATGCCTTCCTGATGCGGAAACCGTTCGCGACGAGGCGATCGGTCGCCTTGCGAAGCAGCGAGAGAGTACGTCTTACTTTCGGATTTCTGCGAGCAGCCGTCTTTGCCATTTCTTCATTCGCCTGAAGACACCCTCGGAATACTGCGCCGTGCAGACCTTTCGGATCCTGTCCCGATCCTTCGGGTAGCGGGCTTCGATGTTGAACCTCAGTAGTTCGTTGAGAAACTCCACGTCCTCTTCCGACAAGGCAAGCGTGGATTCCATGGCAAGTCGGGGAAGATGATGAGTGGGCGGTGGAGGCGATCCGGGTTCTTCACAAAGAGCGCTTTCAGCATTTTCTCAACGGCGAGGTGGCAGAAGAACATCGCATGCAGGCGATCCCCGGCGTCGAGGAGATGTCGGGCGACACGGATATCGTCCTTTGCGATTCTTGCCCAGTACCGGATTTCCTCTTCGCGTTTCATTCTCCACATCTTAACAAGAAGGAATCATCCTTCCAACGATTCGTCGTGATCCTCTCCCGACAACATGCGCAAGCAGGAAAACGCCCGAGAGGACAGGGTGCATTCATGCCCGGCAGGTTGGGCGGTGTCACGCAAAGCGGGGAATAGTTTTCTGTAATCAGCGTGTTGGCGGCTGGTGCCCGCCCGTCGGCTCCACACCTCCCGGGAATCAAGATGTTTCCTGCCCCCAATGCATCAGGATCCCGAACAGCGGATCCTGCCTGCCACGTCGTGGAAGAACTCCCGGGACCAGAGGGCCAGGGCAGCCTGGTCCTTGCAATCAGCGGGAGCCGGGAGATCGCCACGGCGTCGTCGATTCCCCTCATCGCCATTTGACTGATACTTGGCCGGTCGACCGTTTGCGCCCGCCGGCCGGCTCCGCGGTTCTCCACGGTGATTCCGGGTCGGTGGATCGGCGGGGTGCGCCGATTTGGCTATTGATTTCGGAGCCCGGATCGAATACGCTTTGTTTCCGCAACGGCTTCCTTCCAACCCGGGCCGACGTAGCTCAACGGTAGAGCAGCTGATTCGTAATCAGCAGGTTGGCGGTTCAAGCCCGCCCGTCGGCTCCAATCCATTGATGCGAAACCAGCGAGCAGGACAGACCGGACGGCAACGGCGAGGCGGTCGACCGCCTCGGTCGTTTCTGATACATTGCGATCATGGGTGTTGATCAGAAAGAGATCGACAAGCTCGTCCAGGGGATCGTCTCCGAAATCCGTCCGATCAGAATCATCCTGTTCGGATCGGCGGCGCGGACCGACCTGCGGACCGCTCGCGACGTGGATCTTCTCGTTGTCGTTCCGGAGGGGAGCCATCGGCGACAGACCGCGATGAGACTCTATCGCTCGCTGAGCGGAATCCGGATTCCCTATGATCTGGTCGTGGCAACGGTTGGGGACCTCGAAAGGCACCGCGACAATCCGGGCCTCATCTACAGGTCTGCACTGAAGGAGGGAAGGGTTCTCTATGCAACCTGAAGCAGGTAGCCCGGCCGACTGGCTGCGTCACGCAGAGAGCGATCTCGCCCTCTCGCGGATTCCGGCCACGAGCGAAGTCCTTCCGGAAACACTCGCCTTTCACGCCCAACAGGCTGTCGAAAAGAGTTTGAAGGCGGTCCTTCTCCACCTGGGGATTGAGCCGCCGCGAACCCACAACATCAAGATTCTGCTCGAATTCCTGCCCCGGATGCTGATTGTTCCCGAGGAGATCCTGCAGTCTGCGGAGTTGACCGACTACGCCGTGACCGTCCGTTATCCGGGCGAGTATGAACCGGTCGGGAAAGAGGAGCTTGATCGGGCTGTCCGGATCGCCGGGGCCGTGGTCGCATGGAGCGCTTCCGTAGTTCGCGCATGATTCCGGGAAGTGGCGGGCGGCGAAGCCGTCCGGATTGCGACCCCGATTCCTGATTCCTCGCCGGCAGGTTGGCGGTTCAAGCCCGCCCGTCGGCTCCACCTCCTTCCCGTTGCGCCACGGGCCGCGCAAAATCCCTTCAGCTCGTCTTTCTCGGCATCGCGAATGCAGGGACTTCCATACCATGGAGCGGTTGAGGCGACGCCGGAGCACGGAACGGCCGGGGGCCGGCGACCCTGCCTTGCTCGGGGCGTTCGCGCGGGAATACCTCGCGGGACGGGAAACGAGGGCCGCGGCGACCCGCCGCGCGGACCGGCTGGCGATCGGAAAGATGATCGATCGCTTCGGTCCGCGGAGGGATATCCGGACGATCACGGTGCGGGAGCTGGAGGCATTCCGGTCCCGGCTGCTCCGGTCGGCGTCGCCGGTCTCCGTGAACCTCTGGTTTCGGCATCTGCGGGCCTTCTTCTCGACGGCGGTCCGGTACGAGCTGCTTCCGAAGAGCCCCTTCGACCGAATCCGGTCCGAACCGGAACCCGAGCGGGAATACGGGCTTGTGGCGGGCGAGGCGCTCGCGCGGCTGCTGGCCTGCGCCGGCGCACGGGAGAGGCGGGCGGTCCTGTTCCTGCTGCTGACCGGGCTGCGGCCGTTCGAAGCCGTCAAGGCGACATACGGCGATATCCGGGAAGGGTTCCTGCGGGTTGTGGGCAAGCGGGGGAAATGCCGCCGCGTCCCGATCACCGCGGAGTGCGCCCAAGTCCTGGGGACCGGGGCGCCGGACGAATTTCTCCTCCCCTGGAGATGCGCAACGACCTTGAGCCGCGTCTTCAAGGGGCTCGTCCGCAGGGCCGGACTCCCGGAATCGTTCCGGCTCTACGACTGCCGGCACACGGCGGGCACGGCGTTCACGATGGCCGGCGTGGACACGACCACCGCGATGCGGATTCTCGGGCACTCCACCGTCAAGGCACACGAGCGGTATATCCACGTCAGCGCCGAGCACCTGGAAAAGGCGATGTTGCGCGTGCGGGAGATCTACGGACTGGGCGCCTGCCGGGGCGGGGAACCGCACCCCGACAGGGGGTGATTCCCACAGGTGGCGCCCGCGCCATCTGCGGGGCGGCAGATGGGCGACCGGCACTGTTCGCTCTCCGGTTTCGCTCGCGATCGGGCTCCCCGAGAACGGGTGCGGGAGATGGCTGGTCGATACGCTTGGTGGAATCGGCCCGATCCTGCCCATGCCGATCCGGGCCGTGATTGACGATGGCCCCCGCGCGGGCATATACTGACCATAATTCTGGTCAACCCGAAAAGGGGTCATCACCGATGAGAACGATGTCGCTTTCGGAAGCCAAGATGAAGTTCAGCCGTCTCGTCGATGAGGTTGAAAAGACCGACGAGGAGGTCGTCATCACGAGAAACGGCCGTCCGGCGGCGGTTCTGGTGAGCCCGGAGGAATTCGAAGGGTGGAAGGAGACCCTGTCCGTGCGCTCGGAACCGGAGCTCATGGCCGAGATCAGGGCCGGGGCGGAGTCCCTTCGCCGGAAGAAGGCCCGGATCTATTCCCTGGACGAGATCTTCCGGTAGACCGCCCCGATGGGTGGGGCAAGACTCCGGATTCCCGATGACGTCGTCGGGCTCATTCGCGGTCTCCATCCCGATCTGAGGAAGAAGGTCCGGGTCGCCCTCCAGGTGATCCTGAATGACCCGGGATCGGGAAAGGCCCTGAAAGAAGAACTCGCAGGATTCCGGAGCTACCGCGTCGGGCGATTCCGGATCATCTACCGGTTGAAGAGCGACTTGGTCGAGGTCGTCGCCATCGGCCCTCGCCGGGTCATTTACCTGGAGACGTACCGCAGAATTCGGCGATGAGGGCCAGGCCAGGAATCGGCTTGCAGGGGGATCAAGCCCTCCGGACGCTTTCCGCCGCGCCGCGGGTTGGAAGCCGGCGTCGCCCGTTGCGGCCTGCGGAGAGAAGTCCTAAAATGGATCCGAAACGCATCCGAATCGGAGGACGCGCAATGCCGGTGAACCTTTCGGTGAAAAACGCCCCCGACCTGCTGGTGCAGCGCCTCAAGGAGCGCGCGAAGCGCCACCACCGGTCTCTCCAGGGAGAACTCCTGGCCATCCTCGAAGACGCCGTGCAGCACGATGAGCGGCTTTCCCCGGTGGACATCCTGCAGCAGGTCCGCCGCCTCGGGCTTCGCACGCCGGGGGAATCGGCAAGGATGATCCGGGAAGACCGGGATGCCCGATAAGGTCGTCGACGCGTCGGCGATCTCGGCTCTCCTGTTCGGGGAACCGAAGGCCGCACGGGTTGCCGAATCCCTTGAGGGGGCCCGACTCGCCGCGCCGGCCCTGATCGATTACGAAGTGTCGAGCGTCTGCCTGAAGAAGGTCTGCCTCCACCCCGAGCGTCGGCAGTCTCTGCTTGGCGCGTACCGTCTTTTGATGCGTCTCCCCATGGATCGCTATGGGGTGGATGGAGAGGCAACCTTGCTTCTTGCCGAGGACACCGGCCTCTCCGTGTACGACGCCTCCTACTTGTGGCTGGCACGGAGCCTCCGCGCGGAGTTGGTGACCCTCGACCGCAGCTTGGCCGCGGTTGCCCGACGGACTCTGGGGTAGGCGATCGAGCGATCAGCAGGTTGGGCGAACCGGGATCGGCGTCTTTGCCGGAACGGTGCCGGCGCGCATTGACCGACGCAGCCCGGGACGCATGGCGAAAACGGTTGCCTTCGTCGAGAAAGACCGGGTCGCGCCTGGTTCCGGCTCGGTGACCCTCGGGAGCCGTTTCCCCCGGTTACGCCGGCTCGATCTGGTACTGCTCCACGTGGAGCTTGTCGGACGCCGAGATGTTGACCTTCATCCCGAACCGCGACTCGATTTTCTCCAGGAACTTCCGCTCCTCGCCGAACAGCTCCTCGGCCAGCGCCGGGTTCACGGAGAGGTTGACCTGCTTCCCCGCGAGCAGCCCCCCCTGCCGCTCGAGGGCCCGGAAGATCTCGTAGCAGATCGTCTTCTTCGACTTGATGAACCCCTCGCCGGAGCAGTAGGGGCACGACTCCGAGAGCGACCGGGCGAGGCTCTCCCGCACCCGCTTCCGGGTCATCTCGACGAGTCCCAGCTCCGAGATCTTGCAGATCGTCGTCTTGCTCCGGTCGGCGCGCAGGGCGTCCACGAGCGCCTGGTACACCTTCTCCCGGTTCTCCTCGTTCTGCATGTCGATGAAGTCGATGATGATGATCCCGCCGGCGTTGCGCAGCCGGAGCTGGTAGACGATCTCCCGCACCGCCTCGAGGTTGATCTTGAGCGTCGTCTCCTCGAGAGACGAGCGGCCGACGTACTTGCCCGTGTTCACGTCGATGACGGTGAGCGCCTCGGTCTGCTCGATGACGATGTAGCCGCCGCTCTTGAGCCACACCTTCTTGTCGAGCGCCCGGGCGAGCTCGATCTCGATCCCGTAATGGTCGAAGATCGGAACCTGGCCTTCGTGGAGCTCGATCCGGTCCTGGATCCTGGGGAAATATTGCGACGCGAACCCCCGGATCCGCGCATGCTCCTCCTCGGTGTCGACGACGATCCGGTCCATGTCCGCCGTGAAGATGTCGCGCACCGCCCGAAGGGACAACGACAGCTCCCGGTGGATGAGCGTCGGCGCGTTGACCGACTCGCTCTTTTTCCGGATCGACTCCCACAGCCGGACAAGGTAGTCGATGTCGGCCTTGAGCTCGGCCTCCGACCGCCCCTCCGCGGCCGTCCGGACGATCGCGCCCATCTCCTCGGGCCGGATCCGCTCGACGATCCCGCTCAGCCGCTCCCGCTCCCCGGGCTCCTCGATCCGGCGCGAGATCCCCACATGGTTCGACCAGGTCAGCAGCACGAGGTACCGGCCCGGCAGCGTGATGTGGCTCGTGATCCGCGCCCCCTTGGTTCCGAGCGGCTCCTTGGCGACCTGGACGAGGATATGCTGGCCCTCGCGGATCAGCCCCTCGATCGGCGGGACGTAGTTCTCCTGCGGGTAGCGCGCCTCGCGGATCCCGATCTCGTCGGGGAGGACCGGGTCCTCCTGGGCGTCGGAGTCGAACTCGAGCTGCGGGGTGACGAAGTCGCCGGCGAAGAGGAACCCGGCCTTGTCCATCCCGATGTCGACGAAGGCGGCCTGCATCCCCGGGAGGACCCGGATGACCTTTCCCTTGTAGATGTTGCCGACGATGTTCCGGTCGTTCCCCCGCTCGATGAGGAGCTCCACGAGGATCCCCCCCTCGAGCGTGGCGACCCGCGTCTCGTAGGGCGACGCGTTGACGACGATCAGCTTGTTGGCCTTCTGCATCGCTCAACCCTTCCTGCGCGGGACCAGCTCCGCGGAGATTTTGATCGGGGAAAAACGGTCCGGGGACAGCGCCGTGCCCAGGATCGCCGATGCGGCGTCGAGCGGCCGGACTCCCTTCCCCGTCCCCTGGATGATCGTCATGAAGAGCCCGTCGCCGTTCATCCCGAGTTTCGGGACGAGCGGCTTGAGGTCGATGACGGATTGCCTGTCCTCGCGGGCCACCGCCACGGGGAACGTCTCGGCCGCGGCATAGGCGGCGGCCCGTTCGGCCGCCGATTCCTGCGAGAGGGGCCAGGTCGCGGAAGGGGAGCGCTCCGGGACGATCCGGTACGTGCAGGCGATGTCGTAGTCGGACAGGCGCGGCAGCCCCGGCGGGACGTGCGTGACGTCCATGAGCACGATTCCCTCGGGCAGGTGCGCCGGCAGCTTCTCCCTGACCGACGCCGCTGCGACGGGCAGAAAGAGCTCCGCCTCGACGAACTCGGCCCGGCTCTCCGTCCCCACGGGGAGGGCGGGGGAGAACGACAGGCGCGGGGCCGGGTTGAATCCCTTGCTGTAGGCGACCGGCAACCCCGACCTCCGGAGGACCCGCCCCCAGAGCGACTGGATCTCGAGCCCGCTCAGGTAGCGCGCAGGTCCCTCCTTCGCGTAGCGGATCCGCAGGACGTGGCGGATCTCCGCCCCGCCGCCCGGTGTCTCCGTCGAGGCCGGTTCCGGGGCAGGTTTCTCCTCCTCGGGCGCGGGCATCGACGAGAACGTGATGTTGGACAGCCCCGGCGGGCAGGCGCCGCACCCCGAGCACCGATCGGCCCGGCAATCCGGCGTGGCTTCCCCGGTGCCCGCCTTCATCCGCTCGGCGATGAGAAAGGCGGAGTCGATCCCGGCGTCGACGAAATCCCACGGGAGCGGCATCGAGGGGTCGCGCCCGGCGAGGTATTCGGAGACGACGACCCCGGTTTCCTCGAATGCTTTTCGCCATGCCTCCCGGTCGTGGCTTTCCGTCCAGGCGTCGAACCGCGCCCCGTGCCGGTAGGCCCGCAGGACCGCCTCCGCCAGCCGCCCGTCGCCGCGGGAGAAGACCCCTTCCAGTTCGGAAATCTCCGGGGAGTGGAACTTCAGCTCGACGTTCCGGTCCCTCCCGACCGCGTCCCGGATGATCCGGACCCGCTCGTCGATCTCGTCCCGCCCGATCTGCCGCTCCCACTGGAAGGGGGTGTGCGGCTTCGGGACGAAGGTCGAGACGCTCACGGTGACCGAGTTTCTCCGGCCGTGCCGGCGGGCGATCGCGGCGACCTTCCCGGCAAGTTCTCCGATGGCGCGCACATCCCCGGCCGTCTCGCCCGGCAGCCCGATCATGAAGTAGAGCTTGAGCGTCCGCCAGCCGTTCCCGAAGATCCAGTCGGCGGTCCGGAGCAGCTCCTCGTCCCGGATGTCCTTGTTGATGGCCCGGCGAAGCCGCTCGGTCCCGGCCTCGGGAGCGAGCGTGAACCCGCTCTTTCGGACCTTCTTGATCTGCCGGACGGTGTTCTCCCGGAGCGCATCCAGCCGGAGCGACGGGAGCGAGACGGAGATCCTTCGGGGGGAGAGCGTCTCCATCGCTTCCGTGACGAGACGGTCGATGCAGCCGTAGTCGGCCGCGGACAAGGACAGCAGCCCGATCTCGTCGTACCCCGTGCCCGGGGCTTCCTCCTCGATGTAGCGCAGCAGGGCGGAGGGGTCCCGCTCCCGGACGGGGCGGTAGACGTATCCCGCCTGGCAGAAGCGGCATCCGCGCGTGCAGCCGCGGGAGATCTCGATGCTCAGCCGGTCGTGGACGACCCGCATCGCGGGGAGGATCGGCGAGGAGGGGAGCGGCGATCCTGCCAGATCCGGCAGGACCCGCCGGGAGACCCGCGTCGAGACGCCGGGGACGTAGACCCCCTCGATCCCGGCGAGCACGCGGAGCAGCTCTCCCCGGTTCATCCCGCGCGTCTTTCCATCCTCCACCACCCCGGCGATCTCGAGGACCGCCTCTTCCCCGTCGCCGGCGAGCAGCGCGTCGAAGAACGGCGCGATCGGCGCCGGGTTGAGCGCACAGATGCCGCCTCCCAGGATCAGCGGCTCCTTCTCCCCCCGCTCTTCACGACGCAAGGGGATCCCCGCAAGGTCGAGCATCTGGAGGACGTTGGTGTACGTCAGGTCGTAACTCAGCGAAAAACCGATGACGTCGAACTCCCGCACGGGATGCCCGGATTCCAGGGCGGCAAGCGGCGTCCCGCCGGCCCGCAGGTGCGACTCCATGTCGGTCCACGGGGCGAAGACCCGCTCGCACCGCGTCCCGTCCCGGCCGTTCAGGATGCCGTAGAGGATCAGTATCCCCAGGTGCGACATCCCGATTTCATAGACATCCGGGAAGGCGAGCGCCACCCTCAGGCGCGCCTCGTCCCACGGGACGAGCGGCCGGCGCACCTCGGCCCCGCTGTACCGGGACGGCTTCTGGACGGACGGGGGGATTCGGGTCATGGTGTTACGATCCCAATTAATTTTTGAAAAATCAACGCTTTCAAGTTAAATTGATGAGGGAAACGCCTCGGGGGTGTCAGGGCGTAGTGCGCCTTCTTTGGAATCAGGGGGTCGAGTTTTCGTTCCGCGAGGAGGAGTTCCTCGGCCGGGACGAAGAGCGAGCCACCCTCTTTCGAGTCTGCCTGGAAGGGCGCTCCGGCGTCGGCGCCTCCGTCATGATCTTCGGGCCTCCGAACGTCGGGAAGACCTCTCTCCTCCTCAAACTCAAGTCGGAGCTTCAGGCGCTCCCCGAGGGGGCAATCCCACCCCGCCCGTTTCCGTTTTATTTCTCGTTCAGCAAGATCCTGTCACACCCGCTGGCGCTCTCCCAGCATTTCCTCCAGGAATACCTCTGGCAGCTGCTCGCCTTCTTCGGGGAGACGGCGGCGTCGGGCTTCGACACCGAAGGCCTGTGCGAGCGGCTCGGCACGCACGGGATGACCGCCTGCCGCGACCTTCTCGACGCGCACAGGAGGTACTCCGACCGCGGGGACGGGCTCTCCGCGCTCGTGAACGCCTTCTCCTTCCCGTTCACGACCGGTGGCGGGCAGTTCTATCCGGTCTTCCTGTTCGACGACTTCCAGTACACGATCAAGCTCCAGAACATCCCCGACGGCGCGATCCTCTCGATCCTGCGCCCCTACATCAAGTCGGGCCACCACCCGGTGATCATCTCGGGCTCTTCGCCGGGCCATGTCACCGCTTCGCTCAAGCGGGAGGGGCTCTACGGCACCTTCCAGCTGATCCAGGTCGGCGGGCTCGACCCCGCCTCGTCCGTCAGGATGTGGCCGCTCCTGTTCGAGCGCCGGAAGATCAACGTCCCGGCGCACCTGCTGCCGTGCGCCTCCGAGCGGCTGGGACGCGTGCCGATCTACCAGCGGATGTTCGCGGAGGAGATCTCCTTCCGGAACACGGACGTCCGGGACGAGGTCGGCTTCGAGAACCTCTACGCCCTTTCCGTCACCGAGGGAAAGCTCAACCGCTACTGGCGGGAGTTCTTCGAGAACGCCTTCCCGGACCGGGTGGCGCGGGCCCGGGCGGTCAAATTCCTCAAGCGCGTCATCTGCGACCGCTTCCCCCTCGACACTTACGAGGGAGCGATCTCCCTGATGGGCGTGACCCCGGAGGAAGGGGCCGCGATCCTCTCCACGCTCGAGTTCAAGGGGCTCTTGAAGTCCGACTTCGAGCACCTCGAGTTCGTCGAGGACCCGGTGCTGGCCGATTTCCTCTTCTGGGCCTTCGAGCGCGGCGTCCTCGGGAAGAGCTCCTCCCAGGCGGCGTCGGCGCTGGTCCAGGAGAAGATCGCCCGCGCGGGGATGGCCGAGGTCGGCGGCAGCCGGGAACGCCTGGTCGCGACCGCGAAGGAGATGATGCGGCGCTGGGACTGCCGTGAAGTGCCGCAGCTCTTCTTCGACTTCCGCGCCTTCCGGGAGAAGTTCGGGGGGAAGGGGCTGCTCGAAGTGGTGATCGGGATGGAGAACGAGCCGGTCCGCCTCCGCCTTCCCAAGATCAGCTCCGTCTCCACCGGCTACCGGACGCGGAAGGGGGGGCTGCGGTTCGACTTCGACCTCGTGGCCTACGGCTTCCTGGACGCCGACTTCTCCGAGGCGAACCTCGTGATCTGGGCGGTGGACGTCGTCTCGGAGAAGGCGCTCACGATGCCGATGGTGGAGCACTTCGAGAACCGGTGCCGGCTCCTCGCGATCGAGAAGGGGCTCAAGGCCGAACAGCTCAGGAAGTGGATCCTGTTCGAGGGGAGCGCGGAACCCGCGGTCCTCGATCGGGCGGGGGAGTACGGGATCTTCCTCACCCACCGCTCCCAGCTCAAGCTCTTCCTCAACCTCTTCGGGCTCGACGAGCCGGGGGCGGGCGTTCCGGCGGCGGGCCCGCAGCCCGCGCCTGCGGCCGGACGGGCGGCGGGGACGGAACCGCTCGAGATCGAGCTCGTCCTCCCGATGAAGGGGGACACGGAGGTGGTCGCCGCGAAGGTGGCCGAGGAGGTGGCGTCCTACGCGTCGCTGGACGCCGACACGGTGGACCGGATCAAGATGGCGATCATCGAGGCGTGCATCAACGCCTTCGAGCACAGCGGTTCCGAAACGGGGAAAGTCCATCTCAAGTATGTCCTCTCGCCCGAGAGGATCGAGCTTTTCGTCCGGGACGAAGGAAAGGGGTTCCGGGTCGCGAAGCCGGCCGACGAGTCGCGGCGGAGCCGCGGCTGGGGCCTGAAGCTCATCCGGGAGCTGGTGGACGACCTCGACATTACGACAGGGGAGACGGGGACGGTGGTGAGAATGGTGAAATACCTCGATTTCAAGCGGGACGGAAACGGCGCCGGGGCGGCGGAACAGGGCGGTGAACCGACGTGAGCTATCTGAATGTCAAGACGCGCAGGGCGGGCGACGCGCTCGTCGTCCACATCAGCGGCTACCTGAACAGCCTGCTCGGCGAGGAGGTCGAGCGGGTCGTCTCGGACGCGCTGGACGCGGGCGTCCGGCGGGTCCTGCTCCACTTCGGGGAGACCCGGCTCATCAACAGCATCGGCATCTCGATCATCATCGGCATCGTCGAGAAGGTCCAGGAACACAACGGGACGCTCGCGTTCTGCTCGCTGACGAAGATCCACCGGGAGCTCTTCGAGATGACCGGTGTGTCGCGTTACTTCCAGGCCTTCACCTCCGAGGAGGACGCACTTGGATACCTCGGCCGGTAGGGGCAAGGCCGGAGACGGCCGCAAGGCGGCGAAGCCCGTTCCCCCCTCCCGGCGCGGCGACCGGGAGGCGTTCAAGCTCGCGGCGCTGCGCGACTTCACGCTCGGGGTGACGCGGGCGCGCGATTTCGACGAGTCGCTCCGGCTGGCCCTCATGGTCATCCTGGGGACCTTCGCCGTCGGGAAGGGGGTCCTGTTCCTCGAGGAGGGCGGCGAGTTCCGGGCGCGGGTGTCGCGGGGGCTGCCGCCGGGCATCCCGCCGGTGGAGCGGACCCGCGAGCTGATGGCGACGCTGCGCGCCGCTCGCCGGCCGGCGCGGATCGGCGTTCGCGGGGCCGCCGCGGCGGTCCACCGGATCGCCTCGCAGGTCGAGAAGGCGGTCCCGGCCTTCTTCGTCGAGACCTTCTGCCCGCTGGGTTCGAAGAAGGGGCCGGTCGGGTTCCTCTTGCTGGGCCCCACGCTTGCCGGCGGCGAGCTCGCGCAGCGCCAGCGCGACACGCTCGGCGTGATGGCGTCGTTCCTGGGAAACGCCATCTCCAACCACCAGGTCGTGCTCGAGATCTCCCAGCTGAACGAGCTTCTCCGGGTCCAGCTCCAGGAGAACGCGCGCCTCCTCCAGGGGATGCAGGAGATCTACCTCGACACGATCCGCGCCCTGGCGGCGGCGATCGAGGCGAAGGACCCGTACACGCACGGCCACTCGGAGCGCGTGGCGAAGCTCTCCGTCGCGATCGCGCGGGAGATGCGTCTTCCGGAGGCCGACGTCCAGGCGATCCACGTCGCCTCCATCCTGCACGACATCGGGAAGATCGCCACCGACCGGGTCATCCTGTCCAAGTCCACGCCCCTCTCCCGCGGCGAGATCCGCGAGATCCAGCGGCACCCGCTCACGAGCTACGACATCCTCTCCGAGATCCGGTTCCCTTATCCCGGGATCGCGGCGATGGCGCGGCACCACCACGAGCGGCTCGACGGGTCCGGGTACCCCGACGGGAAGCGGGACCACCAGATCCCGATGGGCGCGCGGATCATCGCGATCGCCGACGCGTTCGACGCGATGGTCTCCAACCGTCCTTACCGCGACGGGCTCCCCGGGCTCCACGCCCTGGCGGAGATCCGCGACAACCTCCGTTCGCAGTTCGACCCGACGGTCGCGCGGAGCTTCTTCCGGCTCTTGCGGAGGGACATGGCGAACGGCGGCGACCTGGCGGACGAGTTTTTCCTGACGGACATCTCGACCGCCCCCCGCGACGGGGGCGGGCGGAAACGGGTTTTCGACTCCATCGACCGCGCGCTGGCCGAGCTCCCCTGAAAGGCGTCCCTCCGCCCGGGGCAACCGTCACAGGGAGGAGAGGAGCCCCCGGAGGGCCGCCACGCCGCGGAAGAAATGTTCCCGCCGGTGCGGCTCGATGGTGAGGATGGGGTTCGCGCCCGCGTCGGCGGCCGCCAGCAAGACTCCGTGGAAGTTGATCGCTCCCTCGCCCGCCGGAAGGTGGTCGTCCCGCAGTCCCCGGTTGTCGTGGATGTGCATCTCCCGCACGGCGGCGCCGAACTCCTCGACCCACTTCTGGACGGGGATCCGGGAGAACAGGGTCGCGTGCCCCGCGTCGAAGCAGAACGAGAGCCTCTTCGACCCCACGGCCTCGCGGAGCGCGAGCAGGTGATCGGGGATCTCGTCGAAGACATTTTCTATGAACAGGTCGACATCCGCCTTCTCGGCCGCCTCGGCGACATCCGAGAAGGTGCGCCGCGCCGGATCGAGCCACTTGCCGGGGTCGAAGTCGTACAGCCACTGGAAGTATCCCCCGTGCATGACGATTCCGCGCGGCCGGAAGACGGGCGCCAGGGCGACCGCCTGGCGCAGCCGCCGGGCCGTCAGCCGCCGGACCTCCTCGTCCCGCGCCCCGGGCCAGAGCTCCTCGAACGGGGCGTGGAACGTCGCGCTCGTCACGCCGGCCGCCCGCAGCGCCTCCGCGGCCGATTCCGCCTCGCCGGGTTTCATTCCGTCGAGCGCCGCCGCCGGAAAGTAGATCTCGGGCCCCACGCCGTGGCCGGCCAGCAGGCGCGGCGTCTCCTTCTCCCGGAGAATCGGGTACGGCACGGTCGAGTGGATCGTCCAGTTCGCGCCCATCGTCAGCCCTTCGAGGGGAGATCGTGAACGGAGACGATACCCCATCGGGGGACCCGGGGCAAGCCCCGCGCGGGAAACGCGCGGGAAACGCTTGACAGGACATTGTATACTGCATACATTAGCGGGAAAGTTCTTGGAAAGGCGGGAAAACATTGACGCTTCGAAAGCTGAGGGCGCAGATCGACAACCACATGACGCTGCGCGAGAAGATCGTGGAGACCGTGCGGCAGGCGATCATCAACGGCCAGCTCCCCCCGGGGACGCGCGTTGCGGAGCCGGATCTCGCCGACCGGTTCGGGATCAGCAGAACGCCGATCCGCGAGGCGTTCCGCCAGCTCGAGTCGGAGGGGTTCATCACGGTGATCCCGCGCAAGGGGGCGGTCGTCGCCTCCTTCTCCGAGAAGGACATCTCCGACTTCTACGACATCAAGATGGTCCTCGAAGGGTACGCGGCGCGGTGCGCGGCGAAGAACCTGACCGAGAGGGACATCGCGCGGATGGAGTCGGTCAACCGGCAGATGGAGGGGGCGTCCTCGAAAAAGGACGTCCGGAAGGTCTTCGCCCTGCACAACGAGTTCCACGACATCTTCCTCGCCGCCTCGGGAAACGAGAAGCTCAGGTCCATCGTGGACAACATGGTCATGCAGTTCCAGCGGTTCCGGATCCTGTTGTCGATGCCGGGGCGGATCGAGGGGTCGATCCGGCAGCACCAGGAGATCATCGAGGCGTTCCGGAAGAGGAACGCCGCGCTGGCGGGGGCCCTCGTCGAGAAGAACGCCGCCTACGGGAAGAAGATCCTCCTCAAGGAATTCTCGAAGGCGAAGGGTTGAGCCGCGCGCCGCGCGCCCATGTCCGAAGCCGCCCCCGACCCGCTGCGCCGGCTCCCGTCCGTCGCCTCCCTGCTCGAGACCGCCGAGATCAAGGCGCTCCTGTCCCGCCACCCCCGCGGGATCGTCGTGGCGGCGATCCGTCGCCTTCTTGAGTCGTTTCGCCGGGAGGCGGCGGTCTCTCCGAGGAGCCGGGAGGAATGGAAGGGACTTCTCGTGTCCCGGCTCGAAGGGGAGATCGCGGCGGGGGAGGCGATCCCGCTGCGGCGGGTGATCAACGCGACGGGCGTCGCCATCCACACGAACCTCGGCCGCGCCCCCCTGGCGGAGGAGGCGCTCGCCGCCGTCCTCGAGACCTCCCGGGGCTACTCGAACCTCGAGTACGACCTTGCGGCGGGCGGGCGGTCGAAGCGGCTCGTCCATGTCGAGCGGATGCTCCTCGCGCTCACCGGGGCCGAGTCGGTGCACGTCGTCAACAACAACGCGGCGGCGGTTTTCCTGTGCCTCGGGGGGCTTGCCCGGGGGCGGGAGGTGATCGTGAGCCGCGGGGAGCTCGTGGAGATCGGCGGCTCCTTCCGGATCCCCGAGATCATGGCGGCGAGCGGCGCGACGCTCGTCGAGGTGGGGACGACGAACCGGACGCGGCTGTCCGACTACGAACGGGCGATCACCGACAGGACGGCGCTCCTCCTCAAGGTCCACCGGTCGAACTTCGCGATCGTCGGGTTCACGGAAGAGGCGGCCGCCGGCGATCTGGCGCGGCTCGGGGATGCGAGGGGGATCCCCGTGATGGAGGACCTCGGCTCCGGCGCCCTGTACGACTTCGCCGGGGCGGGGATCCCCGGGGAGCCGACCGTCCGGCAGGCGCTCGCCCAGGGGCCCGGGATCGTCACGGTGAGCGGGGACAAGCTCCTCGGCGGTCCCCAGGCGGGGATCATCGCCGGGAAGGCCTCCCTCGTCGAGCCGCTGAAAAGGGACCCTCTCTCCCGCGCGCTGCGGGTCGACAAGCTCTGCCTGGCCGCGCTCGCGGCGACTCTGCGGCTTTACGACGACGAGCGGCGGGCGGCCGCGCGGGTGCCGGTCCTGCGGATGCTCCTGGAGAAGGAAGGATCGGTCCGGGCACGGGCGGCCCGGCTTGTCCGGCGCGTGAAGCGGGCGGGGTCGGAGCTCGCGGTCGCCGTGGAGACGGGCGTTTCCTCCCCCGGCGGAGGATCGATGCCCGGGATCACGATCCCGACCGCCTGCGTCGCGGTGACCCACCCCCGCCTTCGCTGCGAACAACTGGAGGAGCGGCTGCGGCGGGGGACCCCCCCCGTCGTGGGGAGGGTGAGCCGGGAGATGCTCCTGCTGGACCTGCGGACGGTCCGGGACGACGAGGTCCCCGAGCTCGCCGCGGCGCTCCTGTCCGCGGCCGCCCGACAAGGGGATTGACCACATCGGGCCGGGCGGGTAGATTGGTATTAATTTATCTTTCGCAAGGGTCTCGATGCTGAATTCCGGCGTGCTCGTCCTCAACAGGGCCTACTTCCCCGTCCACATCACGAACGTCCGGAGGGCATTCTGTCTCCTTTATTCCGGCCTGGCCCGGGCCATCAACGACCAGTACGAGATGTACGACTTCAAGTCGTGGAGCGAGCTTTCCGTCCATGCGCACGACGAGGCGGTGGGGCTGGTCGGGCGGATGATCCGCGTCCCCCGGGTGATCGTCCTGGTCGCGTACGACAGGGTCCCGCGGCGGAACGTCCGCTTCAGCCGGCACAACATCTTCATCCGCGACCGGAACCGGTGCCAGTATTGCGGCCGGAACTACCCGCGCAGCGAGCTGAACCTCGACCACGTCGTCCCGCGGTCCCGCGGCGGGCGGACCAGCTGGGAGAACATCGTCTGCAGCTGCCTCGAGTGCAACAAGCGAAAGGGAGGGAAGCTTCCCGCCGAGGCCGGGATGCGGCTGGTCTCCCAGCCGGCGCGCCCCCGTTGGAGCCCCGGGTACGCCTTCTCGCTTCGGGCTCCCATCCACCGCGAATGGCTCCCGTTCCTCGACCTCGTCGATTACACCTACTGGAACCTCGAGCTCGAGACCTGATGCGGTTCCGCGGCTCCGGCGGCCGGGGATCCCTCGAGTCCCTCCTCTTCATCGTCGGCCACCCGCTTTCGCACACGTTGAGCCCCGCGATGCACAACGGCGTGATCGCGCGGCTCGGGCTTCCGCTCCGGTACATCGCGGTCGACATCCCGTCTTCGGCCCTGCCCGATTTCCTGCGCGTCGCCCGGGCCGGGAATTTCCTGGGCGGAAACGTGACGATTCCCCACAAGGAGGCCGCGGCGGTCGAGGCGGACGAGCGGTCCGAGGAAGTCGCCTTCTGCGGGGCGGCCAACGTCCTGGTCGTCAGGGACGGGCGGCTCCACGCGGCGAACACGGACGGGCGGGGATTCACGGACGCCCTCCGGGAGGCCGGATGGAAACGGGCCCTCCGGCGGGTCGTGCTCCTGGGCGCGGGGGGGGCGGCCCGGGGGATCGCATACGAGATGGGACGGACGGGGACCCAGGAGTTGATCCTTTTGAACAGGGACGCAAAACGTGCGGAACGGGTTGCGGAATCTATTTCGCCCCGGTTCCCGGACCTGGCGATCGCGGCCGGCCGGTTGACCCCTGCCGAGATGCGGCGGCAGTTCCGCGGGGCGGACCTGATCGTCCAGTGCACCTCGCTCGGTCTTCGGGATGAATGGAAAGAATTCCCGATAGAGGGGGTGGAGAAAGGAACCCTGTTCGCCGATATAGTCTACAAGGACATGGGGACGCTCGTCGTCCGCGCGCTCCGGAGGCGGGGCATCAGGGCGATCGACGGGCTCCCGATGCTGATTCATCAGGCGGCGCGCAGCTTCGCTCTCTGGACCGGTGTCCGTGTCCCTGCGGAGGAGTTTCTCCGGGGTGCGCGTCGGGCGATGGCGGCGGGGAAGCGGAAAAAAATTGCGGCGGCGAAATAAAAAGGTATAATTTGATTATAATTATGCTAAATTTATTTCCTAATTAAGTAAATTATCGAAATCCGGGGGGTGCCGACGGCAGAATGTCAGTGATGGCCGCCAAGATCGGGGAGATGCTGCTCAAGGGGAACCTCATCTCCCAGGAGCAGCTCCGCGCCGCGCTCGACACGCAGAAGAAGACCAAGGAGCGGATCGGGCTTGTCCTCGTCAAGTCGGGCTTCATCAAGGAGCAGGAGCTCCTCTCCTTCCTCGGCCGGCAGTTCAACGTCCCCGTCGTCGACCTTTCCCGGTACGAGATCAATCCGGAGGTCGTCCGCCTCCTCCCCGAGGAGATGGTCCAGAAGCACCTTGCGCTTCCGATCAACCGCGTCGGGGCGAAGCTGATCGTGGCGGTCGCCGACCCGTCGAACATGGCGATCATCGACGCCATCGGCTTCAAGACCGGCTACTCGGTCGAGCTCGTGCTGGCCTCCGAGAAGGACATCACCGCGGCGATCAACAAGTATTTCGACCAGACCATCGAGATGAGGGACATCATCTCGGACCTGGAGGACGAGCTCGAGATCGTCAAGGAGGAGGAGATCGATGTCGGGGAGGCGGACCGGGCGGTCGACGACGCCCCGGTCGTCAAGCTCGCGAACTTCGTCCTGACCGACGCCATAAAGCGCCGCGCCTCGGACATCCACATCGAGCCGTACGAGAAGGAGTTCCGCGTCCGCTACCGCGTGGACGGCGTCCTCTACGAGATGATGCGGCCGCCGCTCAAGATGCGCAACCCGCTCTCGTCGCGGCTCAAGATCCTGGCCTCTCTCGACATCGCCGAGCGGCGCCTCCCGCAGGACGGGCGGATCAAGCTCAAGATCGGGAAGGGGAAGGAGATGGATTTCCGCGTCTCCGTCCTGCCGACGATCTACGGCGAGAAGATCGTCCTCCGCCTCCTCGACAAGGGCTCCCTCCAGCTCGACATGACGAAGCTCGGGTTCGAGACCGGCCAGATCACCGACTTCCAGGAGGCGATCCACCGGCCGTACGGGATGATCCTCGTGACCGGCCCCACGGGATCGGGGAAGACGACGACTCTCTACTCGGCGCTGTCCGACCTCAACAAGACGACCGACAACATCTCCACCGCCGAAGACCCGGTCGAGTACAACTTCGCCGGGATCAACCAGGTCCAGATCAAGGAGGAGATCGGCCTCACCTTCGCGGCGGCGCTCCGTTCCTTCCTGCGGCAGGACCCGGACATCATCATGGTGGGGGAGATCCGGGACTACGAAACCGCCGAGATCGCCGTCAAGGCGGCCCTCACCGGCCACCTCGTCCTCTCGACGCTCCACACGAACGACGCGCCGAGCACGGTCACGCGGCTCCTCAACATGGGGATCGAGCCGTTCCTCGTCTCCTCCTCGCTCAACCTCATCCTGGCCCAGCGGCTGGCCCGGCGGGTCTGCACGAGCTGCAAGGAACCGGTGGCGATCCCCCCGAAGGCGCTCGTCGACGCGGGGATGAAGCCCGACCGGATCAAGCACACCAAGCCCGCCAAGGGCAAGGGATGCGACAATTGCAACGGGACCGGCTTCCGGGGCCGCGTGGCGCTCTACGAAGTGATGCCGATCAAGGAGGAGATCAAGGACCTCATCCTGCGCGGCGGCTCGGCGCTCGATATCAAGCGGGAGGCCGCGCGGCTGGGGATGAAGACTTTGCGCCAGTCGGGGCTCACGAAGCTCGAGGAAGGCGTCACGACCCTCGAGGAGGTGCTCCGGGTGACCGCGCCGGATTGAAAACCGTTCGACGAAAAGGGGAGAAACCATGGTCACGATGCACGAACTGCTCTCCCTGATGAACGAGAAGGGAGCGTCCGATCTGCACGTCACGACGGGGATCGCGCCGACGATCCGCGTGGACGGCCGGCTGATCCCGCTGCCGTACGAGCCGCTCCTGCCGCAGGACACGAAGCGGCTCTGCTACAGCATCCTGACCGAGGCGCAGAAATCCCGGTTCGAGGAGGAGCTCGAGCTCGACTTCTCGTTCGGCGTGAAGGGGCTCTCCCGCTTCCGCGGCAACGTCTACATGCAGCGCGGGGCGGTGGCGGGGGCGTTCCGGACGATCCCGTTCCGGGTCCGGACGTTCGACGAGCTCGGGCTGCCGGCGGTCATGAAGGACCTGTGCAAGAAGCCGCGCGGGCTCGTGCTCGTCACGGGGCCGACCGGCTCGGGGAAATCCACGACGCTCGCGGCGATGCTCGACAAGATCAACCAGGAGCGCCAGGAGCACATCGTCACCATCGAGGACCCGATCGAGTACCTGCACCCCCACAAGAAGTGCCTCGTCAACCAGCGCGAGGTGAACGCCGACACCCAGGGGTTCAAGAAGGCGCTCAAGCACATCCTGCGGCAGGACCCCGACATCGTCCTCATCGGCGAGATGCGCGACCTGGAAACGATTGAGGCCGCGCTGACGGTCGCGGAGACCGGGCACCTCGTCTTCGCGACGCTCCACACGAACTCGTGCGTCCAGACGATCAACCGGATCCTGGACGTCTTTCCGCCATACCAGCAGCCGCAGGTCCGGGCCCAGCTCTCCTTCGTCCTGGAGGGCGTCATCAGCCAGATCCTCCTCCCGAGGGCGAGCGGCTCGGGGCGCTCGCTCGCCCTCGAGGTCATGGTCCCCAACGCGGCGATCCGGAACCTGATCCGGGAGGAGAAGATCCACCAGATCTACTCCCAGATGCAGGTCGGCCAGGCGAAGTTCGGGATGCAGACGATGAACCAGTCGCTCCTGGCGCTCTACCTGCGCCGGGAGATCACGCTCGACGACGCGATCGGGAGAAGCTCCGACCCCGACGAGTTCCGCAACCTGCTCACGAACAGCCAGCAGGCGCAGGGCGCGGGGCGTCGGGTCTGACCCGGGGCGCGAAAGGGAGGCGCGATGCCGAAATTCGTCTGGGAAGGAAAGACGCGGACCGGCGCGGCGACGACGGGAGAGCTCGAGGCGCCCAACGAGGCGTTCGTCCTGGCGCAGCTCCGGCGCCAGCAGATCGTTCCGGTCAAGGTCAAGCCGGCGGCCCGGGACCTGGGGATCCGCCTGCCGAAGTTCGGGGGGAAGGTCTCGAAAAAGGAGCTCGCGATCTTCACCCGCCAGTTCGCCACGATGATCGACGCGGGGCTCCCGCTCGTCCAGTGCCTCGACATCCTGGGGATGCAGCAGGAGAACCAGGCGTTCAAGAAAGTCATCCTCAGGGTCAAGGAGGACGTCGAGAGCGGGGCGACCTTCGCCGACGCGCTCGCGAAGCAGCCCCAGGTCTTCGACGAGCTGTTCGTGAACCTCGTCGCCGCCGGCGAGGTGGGCGGCATTCTCGACACGATCCTCGCCCGGCTGGCGACCCACATCGAGAAGGCGATGAATCTCGCCAAGAAGGTCAAGGGCGCGATGGTCTATCCCTCGACCATCCTGGCGGTGGCGCTCGTCGTCACGATCATCCTCCTTCTCTACGTGATCCCGATCTTCGGGAAGATGTTCCAGGACTTCGGGCAGGTCCTTCCCGCGCCGACGCGCATGGTCCTGGCGCTCTCCGCCGCGACGCGGAGATATTTCCTCCTCATCCTGGCGTTCGTCGTCGCCGCCGGGTTCGCGGTCCGGGCGTACCGCCGCACGGAGAACGGACGCCGCAACATCGACCGGCTCCTGCTCCGGTTGCCGGTGGTGGGGAGCCTCCTCCAGCGGATCGCCGTGGCGCGCTTCTCGCGCACGCTCGGGACGATGGTGAGCTCCGGCGTCCCCATCCTGGAGAGCATGGACATCGTCGCCAAGTCGGCGGGGAACAAGATCATCGAGGAGGCGATCGTCAAGGCGCGGCTGAGCATCAGCGAGGGGAAGACGATCGCCGACCCGCTTGCCGAGAGCAAGGTCTTCCCGCCGATGGTGACGCAGATGGTGGGCGTCGGCGAGGCGACCGGCGCTCTCGATACGATGCTCAACAAGATCGCCGACTTCTACGACGAGGAGGTCGACGCGGCGGTCGGGGCGCTCACGTCGCTCCTCGAGCCGATGCTGATGATTTTCCTGGGCGTTGTCATCGGCGGGCTCGTCGTCGCGATGTACCTGCCGATCTTCAAGCTGGCCGGCGTCGTCGGAGGGTAGGCGTTGCTTAAAGACCCCGGGGGCGCGCGCGGGGGGGAGGCGGCCGGGGGCCGGAACCTCCTCCTCGTCCGGACGGGGATCACCTTCGCCCTCCTGGCGTCCGTCGTCACCGTCCATTTCGGCGAGCCCGAACTGCTCCTGTCCGGCGGCTTCAAGTATCTTTATGCCGCCCTGGTCCTTTCGTACGGCTGGCTCCTGCTGCGGTACGCGCTCTGGGAGACACGCGTCCTCCGTCTCCCCGCCGCCCTCCTCCAGGCGCTGGCCGATGTCGTCTTCATCTCGCTGATCGTCTTCGCAACCGGACTCTACGACAGCGTCTTCTCCTTCGTGTACGTCGTGGTGATCCTCCTGGGCAGCCTCGAGATGTACATGAAGGGGGCGATGCTCTGGGCGGCGTTCGCCGCCGTTGCCTATGCGGGAATGCTCGTCCTCCAGGCGCGGGGGATCCTCGTCCCTCCGGGCGCCGAGGCGACCCTGGTCCGGATGCACGACGTCATGCGGCCCATCCTCACCAACGCGGTGGGATTCCTCCTGACGGGGGCGCTGTCCGGGCTGCTCGGGGAGGACATCCGCAGGACGCGGCAACGGATCCAGGACCGGGAGGTCGACCTCCGCAAGCTCGAGCTGGTCAACAAGTATGTCGTCGACAACATCCCCTCCGGGATTTTGACCGCGGACATGCGGGGGCGCGTGAACCTCATCAACGACGCGGCATGCAAGATCCTGGGCGTCGCGCGCGAGGAGGCGTCCGGGAAGCGGGTGGAAGAGGTGTTCGCGGGGCTTTCCGCCGAGCCTCCTGCGGCGGAGTCGCGCGTGCCGCGTCCCGAGATCGTCTTCCGGCGCTCCGACGGCGCCGAGATCTTCCTCGGCTTCTCCGCTTCGCCGCTGCGGGACGAGGGGGGCCACGTCATCGGGACGGTCGTCATCTTCCAGGACCTGACGCCGGTGAAACGGATGGAGGACCGGATCCGGCTCGCGGACCGTCTCGCGATGGTCGGCGAGCTGGCCGCGGGGCTTGCGCACGAGATCCGCAACCCGATGGCCTCCATCGCCGGATCCTCCCAGATGCTGCGCGAGTCGCCGGAGATCTCGGAGGACTCCCGGACGCTTCTCTCCATCATCGAGCGCGAGAGCACGCGGCTGAACAGCCTGATATCCGACTTCCTCGCGTTCTCAGGGATGTCGCTCCGCAACCCGAAGATCGTGAGCCTCTCGGAGATCGTGCAGGAGGTGGCGGAGGCGGTCCGCGCCGGCGAGGCGCGCGAGAAGGGGGTCGAGGTCGGGTGTTCCCGCCGCAACGGCCTCTTCGTCGAGGGGGACCCCGAGCAGCTCAAGCAGGTCCTGTGGAACCTCGTCCGCAACGCGATCCAGGCGACCCCCGCCGGAGGCCGCGTGACGCTCGACCTCTTCCCGCAGGTCCGTCACAGCGAGCGACATGTCGTCGTCACGGTGGCCGACACGGGGACCGGCGTCGATTCCCGGATCATCGGAAAGATCTTCACCCCCTTCTTCACGACGAAGGAAGGGGGGACGGGGCTGGGGCTCGCCATCTCCCAGCGGATCGTCCACTTCCACAAGGGCTTCATCGAGGTCCGCTCCACGCCGGGGGGGGGGAGCGCCTTCTCGGTCTTTCTCCCTTCGAGCCCGGACGCCGCCCGCGGGGGGCCGGCGGCCTAGCCCGCATTTCTCACCAGTTTCCACCCGCCCTGCGGGCGGACCCGCGTCGGATGAAATAGTCTACTATGACGTTGTG
>JAMDBZ010000068.1 GCA_023488945.1 Deltaproteobacteria bacterium | reverse complement strand
GTCGTTCCGGAAGACCGTCACGTCGGCCCCCAGCTCGCCCAGGTACTGGACAAGGTTGTAGGTGAAGGAGTCGTAGTTGTCGATGACCGCGATCACGGCCGCTCCTTTCCATCCCGCCGCCCGATCGATTCTCGAGGAGAGAGAAGATCCCCTTTCCCGTGTGCCGGATCCGGGACGTCTTCCCGTGCATCAGCGCGCGCGCGTGGACGACCTTCCCGCCGAACGCCTGCCCGATGCACTGGTGCCCGAGGCAGACCCCCAGGACCGGGACCCGTCCCGAAAGCGCCCGGATCGCATCCATCGAGATCCCGGCGTCGTCGGGTCCGCCGGGCCCCGGCGAGACGACGAGCCCCGCGGGGGACAGGTCGAGCAGGCCGGGCACGGAGATCTCGTCGTTCCGGAAGACCGTCACGTCGGCCCCCAGCTCGCCCAGGTACTGGACAAGGTTGTAGGTGAAGGAGTCGTAGTTGTCGATGACCGCGATCACGGCCGCTCCTTTCCATCCCGCCGCCCGATCGCCCGGAACAGGACCCTGGCCTTGGCGAGGATCTCGTCCCACTCCTTCGCGGGGTCCGAGTCGGCCACGATCCCGGCGCCCGCCTGGATCACGGCCTCGTCGCCCCGCATGACGATCGTCCGGATCGCGATGCAGAAATCCATGTTCCCTTGAAGGTCGAAGTAGCCGACCGCCCCCGCGTAGACGCCGCGCCGGAACGGCTCGAGTTCCTCGATGATCTCCATGGCCCGGACCTTGGGCGCGCCGGTCACCGTTCCCGCCGGGAACGCGGCGCGCAGCACGTCGAAGGCGGTCTTTCCCCGCCGGAGGCGGCCGACGACGTTCGAGACGATGTGCATCACGTGGGAGTATCGCTCCACGACCATGAGCTCGTCCACCTTGACCGTCCCCCAATCGGCGACGCGGCCGACGTCGTTGCGCCCCAGGTCCACGAGCATCACGTGCTCGGCCAGCTCCTTCGGATCGGAGAGCAGCTCCGCCTCGAGCCGCCGGTCCTCTTCGGGGGAGGAACCCCGGGGCCTCGTCCCCGCGAGGGGCCGGAGCTGCACCAGGTCTCCTTCGAGCCGGACGAGCACTTCGGGCGAGGAGCCGACAACCGTCAGCCCGTCCAGCCGGAGCAGGTACATGTAGGGGGACGGGTTGAGCGCCCGCAGAAGCCGGTACACCTCGGAAGGGGAGCGCCGTGTCCTGACCCGGGCCCGGTTGGACAGGACGACCTGGATGATCTCCCCGTCCCGGATCGACTCTTTCGCCTTCCGGACGCGGGCCATGAAATCGTCGCGGGGGATGTCGAACAGCGGCTCCTCGGGCCCGACTTCCTCTCCCTCCGGGATTTCCGACCACGGCTGCGGTCCCTCGAGGATCCGCCGGACATCCGCGATGGCCGAAACGCAGGCTTCGTACGTTTCCGACTCGTCTCCACCCGGCCCGACCTCGCCGTGCGCCACGATGAGGATGGTGTGCCGGACGTTGTCGAAGATGACGAGGCGGGAGGGAAACAGGAAGACGGCGTCCGGGGTCCTCCCGTCGGCGTGGGTGTCGGGGATCCGCTCGATGTGGCGGACGTAGTCGTACCCGATGAACCCCACGGCCCCTCCCGAGAGGCGCGGAAGCCCCTTGGCGGGACTGTACCGGATCCCGGAGAGGATCCGGGACAACTCCGCGAGCGGGTCCCCGGCCGACTTCCGCGTCTCTTCGTGCGTTCCCTTCCGGATCGTCACGGCGCCGCCCCCCGCGGTGAACCGGAGGTACGGGTCGAACCCGATGAAGGAATACCGGGCCCACTTCTCTCCGCCTTCGACGCTTTCGAGGAGGAAGTGGTCGGCCGGGAACCGGGCGGCGATCTTCAGGTAAGCCGACACCGGGGTCTCGAGGTCGGCGTGGAACTCCGTCCAGACCGGGATGAGATGGCCCGGGCGGGCCTGATCGAGGAACGCCTCTTTCGCCGGACGGATCATCATGCCGATCTACCCCTTCGTCAGGAATGCGTCGATCTTCATCCGTCGCTTGAGCGTCCGGATCGCCGCGCGGGCCTTCTCACGGCTTCCGAACGGCCCGACCAGGACGCGGTAGAACGCCATCCCGTTTTTCCCGCGCCCTTCCGTCACGGTCCCGGTCATGCCGATCTTCGACACCTTCGTCGCGAGGGCGTTCGCCCCCGCGCGGTCCCGGAACGCGCCCGCCTGCACGGAGTAGCCGCTCGTCCCCGTCCGGCCCGCGACGCGCGGATTCGCCGTTGCCGGGGGAGCCTCCGCGCGTTCGGTCAGGGGCACGGGTTCGGGCGCCCGCCTCGACAGTGTCCGCCGAAAGGTCAGGCTCCTCTCCGTCTCCTCCAGCTGTTCCCGCGCGCTCTGGGGCTTGACCGGCGGGACCTTCGCCGCCTCATCGGCAAAGGCGGCCATCTCCTTCCCCACGTTGAGGGTCGCGGCATTTCCCGGACGTCCCTCCACAATCGGCCCCGGCGTCGTCTTCCCGGCCGCGACCGGGGGCTTCCCCCATTTCCGCTCGATGACCCGCCCCGCCTGGATGCCGATGACGAAGATCACCGCGAGCAGGACCACGGCCCCGGCGACGAAGAACGCGAACTGGTGGCGCTCCGCGTCCGTCCGGCGGGAACCCCTTCTATTGTACAGGGATTTCACATCCGCTCCGGCGCGGAGACGCCGATGAGGTCGAGTCCCGTTCCGACGGTGTCCCTGACGGCGCGGGCCAGCGCGAGGCGGGCCTGGGTCCGCTCCGGGGTTTCGCCCAGGAACCGGTGGTTGTGGTAAAAGGCGTGGAAGGCGCGCGCGAGGTCGAGAAGGTAGAAGGGAATCCGGTGCGGTTCGAGCGACCGCGCCGACTCCGCGACGACATCGGGGAATCTCGCAAGCGTCTTGATCAACCCCACCTCGTCCGGAAGGGTGAGGACGGACAAGGGCGGGCTCGCCTCCGGGACGACCCCGCGCGCCTCGGCTTCCCGGAAGAGGCTGCAGATCCGCGCGTGGACGTACTGGATGTAATAGACGGGGTTCTCGCTCGACTGCGTCCTGGCCAGCGTCAGGTCGAAGTCGAGGTGCGAGTGGAAGCTCCGCATGAGGTAGAAGAATCGCGCGGCGTCCGGCCCGACCTCGTCCAGGACCTCCCGGAGGGTGACGAATTCGCCGGAGCGGGTGGACATCTGGACGGCGGCCCCTTCGCGGAAGAGCGTCACGAACTGGACGAGGAGGATCGTCAGCCGCTCGGGGTCGAGCCCGATGCCGGCGAGGGCCGCCCGCAGGCGCGGCGCGTACCCGTGGTGGTCCGCCCCCCAGATATTGATCATCCGGTGGTGGCCGGCCCGGTACTTGTGCCGGTGATACGCCACGTCCGAGGCGAAGTAAGTGGTCCGGCCATCTGCGCGGACCAGGACCCGGTCCTTCTCGTCCCCGTGGGACCCGCTGCGGAAGTAGACGGCACCCTCGCTCTCGTACAGATGCCCCCGGGACCGGAGCTCTTCGATGGCGTCCCTGACCTCGCCGCCCGCGTGGAGCGCCTCCTCACGGAACCAGCTCTCGAACCGGACCCGGAACGATTCGAGGTCCTCGCGGATGCCGGCGAGGATCCGGTCGCATGCGACTCTCCGGAAGGTCGGAAGCGCCTCATCCTCGGGAACGTTCACGTATCGGTCTCCCACCTCCTCCCGGAACGCCCGGGCCATGTCCACGAGATAATCCCCACGGTATCCATCCTCGGGGACGGGAACGTCCAACCCGCACAACTGGAGGTACCGTGAGCGGAGCGAGCGCCCGAGGTTGTCCATCTGGTTCCCGACGTCGTTGACGTAATACTCCCGCACGACGTCGTGGGCGGTGAAGGCGAGGATTCGCGCCAGGGCGTCGCCGACGGCCGCCCCCCGCCCGTGACCGACGTGGAGCGGGCCGGTCGGGTTGGCGGAGACGAACTCGACGAGGACCCGTTTCCCGGCCCCGATATCGGAGGAGCCGAACCGCCGCCCTTTCCGGACCGCTTCCGCAAGGAGATCCCGCCAGGTGTCGTCGGACAGGGTGATGTTGATGAACCCGGGGCCGGCGACGGAAAGCGATGCGAACCGGCCCCGGACATCCTCCGCCCGGATCGCGTCGAGCAGCGCCTCCGCCACCTCCCGCGGCTTTTTCCCCAGGCGCCGGGCCAGCTGCATCGCCGCGTTCGTCGTGAAGTCTCCGTGCTGTCCCTGCCTCGGAACATCGACGGTGAAAGGGAAGTCCTGCTCGATACCCCACTCGGCAAGCTTCCTCCGGATCCCCGCACCGACGATTCGCTCTGCGACCTGACGGACGTCCACGCTCCTCCCCGAAACAACGGGAAATCAATTGAAAAAAGATAACTTAGCCCCTATCCCGGGGACAAGTCAACGCCAAAAGGGGTCCGGAACCGGTCCGGTAAACAAAAAGCCCCGCCTGGGCGGGGCCTTGGTGCATGCGGGGGAATTCCTGCAGGAATTCGTTTATGTCGACATGGTGACGACGTCCGAGGCCTGGAGACCTCGCGTCGTCTCGAGGATCTCGAACTCGACCTTCTGACCTTCATGGAGCGTCTTGTACCCCTCCATCCGGATGGCGCTGTAGTGGACGAAGATATCCCGCTCCCCGTCCTGCTCGATAAACCCGTATCCCTTCGTCTCGTTGAACCACTTCACCTTGCCGACCCGTTTCATCGCCTGCCCTCCCGTCTCGGCATGCCTGACGAGAGATGACCTATCACGGGCCGTTTCCTTTTGTCAATATATCTAAATTCATTGATTACCCCAGGCGGGCTCATTTGCGAGACGCCGCGTTAGAAGATCGTCGTCCTGTCCCGCCCGGCGTTCTTGGAGCGGTAAAGCGCCACGTCGGCCTTCTTGAGGAGCTCCTCCCCCGTTCGCCCGTCCTCCGGGTAGCAGGCGACGCCGAAGGAAGCGGTCACGCCGATCTCCTTCCCTCCGAAAAGGAACCGGGTCTGGCGGATCATCATCCGGAGTCTCTCCGCCCCCTGAAGCGCCTGGGCCCGGTCCGCCATGTTCAGGTAGGCCACGAATTCCTCCCCCCCGTACCGGCCAGCCATGTCCCCTTTCCGGATCGTCTTCCGGATGACGCTCGCCACCGTCCTCAGGACCTCGTCGCCGGCGGGATGGCCGTGCACGTCGTTGATCCTCTTGAAATGGTCGATGTCCAGCATGAGGATGGCGCAGGGGTAGCGCCCGTCGAGCCGGGAGATCACCCGTTCCAGGTTCTCCCGGAAAGTCTTCTGATTGTAAAGCCCCGTCAAACCGTCCCGCGTGGCCTCCTTCCGGAGCGATTCCTCGCGCAGGGCGTGGGAGATTCCCATCCGCATCACCGCAAGGATGTCCCGGGCCGTCTCGACGTCTCCGGCATGGAAGGACCTGCCTTCCCGGGCCGCGCAAACCAGGACGCCGCGGAATTCCCCCACCTCCCCGACCGGGATCAGGAGGTATCCGTCGTCGCGCGGGTCGGCCCATTCGGCGGGAATGATCGGGTGCCTGGCGGGTGATTTCCGGAGGCCGGAGAACATCCGGTGCACTCCCGCTTTCAGGACCCATTCGAGGTAGGTGTCGTGGAGGGGGAACCAACCCTCTCCCTCGCGATCCACGCCGGGAGCGCACTCCCACGCGATCCGTCCCTTCCTCCCGTCCGCGTCCGACTCGACCAGGATCGCCCGCTCCACCGCGAGCGTCTTCCGGACCCGATCGAGAACCACCCTCGAAACCGCCAGCCGCACCACCGATCTCTCGCCGGCGGCAAAGTCCCTCTCGGCGATCCCCGCGATCGTCCGGATCGTCCGGTGCAGCCCCTCCCGCTGGGCGAGATATCTTGCGGCCGTGTACCATTCCCGCGACCGCTCGATCTCCCTCCCGATGAAATAGGCGCCCATCTCCAGGGCGGGCGTCACCGGCTCGGCCCATCGTCCGCCCCCGCACCGGAAGGCGAGCAGCGCGCCCTCGACCTGCTCCCCGCTCACGACCGGGACGGCGGCGAGACCGGTGATCCTCCGGTCCCCGATGTCGAACCCCGGGTCCCAGGCGGCGGCTTCCTCGCCCTCCGCAAAGAATGACCGGCGGAAGATGAGAGCCTCCCTGACCGGCACGTAGGCGTCCGGAATCGTGACCGTGACGCCGTCGCCTCCGTCGCCCGCCGGACCGGGCGCCACCAGGCGAAAGCGGCCGCCCTGGAATATCTCCTTAGCGACGTAATAGACGGAGTGCGCCCCGGTGACCGGAACGAGCCCCTCGATAACCCTCCGGATCGCGTCGTCCAGTTCCGCCCTCCAGCCGAGCAGGCCGCGGTTTTCCAGGGATTCGAGCGGGTCCCGGTCCAGTGCGGTGTCGATCTGCTCCCACGGCAACAGGAGCGACCGGCTTTCCGAGATCGCCTTCTTCATCTCGT
>JAMDBZ010000009.1 GCA_023488945.1 Deltaproteobacteria bacterium | reverse complement strand
TTTTTCAATTCAGGGGGCAACTGGGGCTGCCGCAAAGCGAACGGCATTACAAAAAACCGAACTTCTTCATCCGGTATCTGAGCGCGTCCCGCGTCAGCCCGAGCAGGTCGGCCGCCCGCGTCTGGTTTCCTTCGGTCTGATCGAGCGCCTGGCGGATGAAGTCCCTTTCGACCTCTTCCAGCACGACGCCTGAAGGGGGCAGCATGAAGCGGCATCTATCTCCTGCAAGGGCGTGGGACACCGGCCGGGACGCCGGGGCCTCTCCCTCCGCGCCGTCGCCGGCGGACGGAACGTCCCCCGGAACGGAGACCGCCGCGAAGGCAGGATCGCCGCCCCGGGCGGGGGTGGGCAGATCGTCGAGCTCGACCGGCCCATCCGATCCGAGGATGATGGCCCGCTCGATCGCGTTCCGGAGCTCCCGGACGTTTCCCGGCCAAGGGTGGCCTGCCATTTTTCTCCTCGCCACCGCGGAGAAGCCGCGCGAAGGCCTCTTGAACTCCCTCGCGAACTCGGAGAGGAAGAAGTCGGCGAGGGGGAGGATGTCCTCCGTACGCTCCCGGAGGGGGGCGATCCGGATCGGGATCACGTTGAGCCGGAAGTAGAGGTCCTCGCGGAACGCCCCCGTTCTGACGAGGTCATCGAGGTTCCGGTTCGTCGCCGCGATGATCCGGACGTCGACGGAAATGTCGCGATGGCCTCCCACCCGGCGGAAGGTCTTGTTTTCGATGAATCGAAGCAGCTTGGCCTGGAGCCCCGGCTTCATGTCGCCGATCTCGTCCAGGAAGATCGTCCCCCCGTCGGCGATCTCGAAGAGCCCTTTCTTGGCAACCTTGGCGTCGGTGAATGCCCCCTTCTCGTGCCCCATCAACTCCGACTCGAGAAGCTCTTCCGGGAGCGCCGTGCAATTGATCGGGATGAAGGGGCGGGTGGCGCGCCCGCTCTCGCAGTGGATCGCCTGGGCGAAGAGATCTTTCCCCGTCCCGCTCTCTCCCTGGAGAAGGACCGTCGACGCCTCGGACTTCGCCACCTTGCGCGCGATTTCCACGGCCTCGGCCAGCTTGCGGCTGGGCCCGATGATCCGGTGGAAACCGTACTTCCTGACCGACTCCTTCCGGTGGAACTCCAGTTCCTGGCGCAGCTCGTGCCGGTCGAGGGCGTTCTGGACGAGGACCTTGAGGCGGTCGAGGTCGAACGGCTTGCTGATGTAGTCGTAGGCCCCGAGGCGCATCGCCTCGACGGCGGTCTTGACGTCGTCCATCGCGGTGACCATGACGACGGTGACGGCCGGGTCCTGGGCCTTGAGCCGGCGCAGGACCTCGATGCCGTCGATGCCGGGAAGAGTGATGTCGAGGAGAACGAGGTCGGGCGTGTCGTCGGCGGCCTGGGCGAGGGCTTCTTCGCCCGTCTCCACCGTGGCGACGGCGTGCCCGTCCCCCGCGAGGGCCTGCTGGATCGACCAGCGGATCATCCGCTCGTCGTCGACCACGAGAACCTTCGCGCGCGCCATCTCCGGGTCCTATCGGGGGATCGGTCGGGAAGGGTCCCTGTCGCGCCTTCTCCCGCCGGATTCAGGCCATTATACCCGACATCGGCGGCCGCCGGCGAAATTGTATACGGTATACAACACGGGGGGGCCGCCGGGCGGCGCCCTACAGCTTGACCTTCGGCAGGAAAACCGTGAAGACGGCTCCCTTCCCCGGCTCGCTCGCCGCGGTGATCCAGCCGTCGTGGAGGTCAAGGATCTTCCGGGTCATGGAAAGTCCCAGGCCCGTCCCCCCCTCCTTGGTCGTGAAGAACGGCTGGAAGATCTTGCCGAGCCGCTCGGCCGGGATTCCCGGCCCGTCGTCCTCGACGGACGCCGTGATAAAGCGGGCTCTCGGCTTGATGTCCGCCAAGTCCGGCGGGACCTCGGCGAAGGTGCGGATGGTCAGGGTGACCCCGTCCGGCTTGGCCTGCAGCGCGTTCAACACGAGGTTGAGGAACACCTGCTTCATCTGCTCCTGGTCCATCTCGATCCCGGGCATCGCGGGATCGAACATGCGGATGATCCGGGCGCGTTTCCCCTCCGGGATCTGCTGGGCGAGAAACAGCACCTTGTCGATGACGTCGTTCAGGTTCGCCGTCGAGAAGTGCGGCTCCGTGTAGCGGGCGAAATTGAGAAGGTCCTTGATGGTGCCGTCGAGCCGCTTGACGAGGGCCATCATCTCGCCGACGATCGCGCGGCGGGGGTCCGTTTCCGGAAACTCCCGCGAGAGGATCTGGGCGGCGCCGTAGATCCCCGCGAGCGGATTCTTGATCTCGTGGGCGATCCCGGCGGCCATCTCGCCGAGCGACGCCAGCCGGTCGGCCCGGGCGAGCTGCCTGTGGTGGAACTTATCGAGATCCGCCTGCGCCTCCGAGAGCTTCCGGATCATCTCGTTGAAGCTGTTCCCCAACCGGCCCAGCTCGTCGCCGCTGCGGATGTCCACCCGCCCGTCGAGCTTCCCCGTCTCCACCGACTCCATCGTGCGGACGAGCTTGGCGACCGGCCTCGAGACGAACCGCCGCAGGAGGATGCTGGTGAGCCCCGATGTCAGGAGGATGGCCAGCCCCGTGAAGGAGAGCATCAGGACCCTGTTGAACTCGATGTTCTTCTCCGTCCCTTCCATCGAGAGGCAGACGTCGAGGATCCCGAGGACCTTCTTCTCGGGCCTGTGGCACCGGTGGCACCGCGCCTCGTTCTCGATCGGCTCCACCATGCAGAACGACCGGTGCCCCGTGTCCGCGCTTTTGAAAGGGGTGCTCCTCTCGGGGCTCCGGTAGACCGCGTAATCGAGCTCGTCGGTCAGGTGCCCGATCTCGGACATCCTGGCCGAGTACATGATCCGTCCCTCGTCGTCGAACACGCGAAGCTTCTCCACGCCGGGAAGCTTCCCGACGGTGTGGAAGATCGAGACGAGCGAGTCGACGTGCCCGCTCTCCATCCCGATCCGGATCGTGTTCTTGAGCGCCTTCGTGAGGATGATGGCCTGGTTGCGGGTCGCATTGAGCGCCTGCTCGGACTGGATCCGGAACGTGATGTAGGAAGAGGCCCCGAAAACGACCGCGAGCACGGCGCTGATCGAAAGCGCCATCTTGATGAAGATCGACCGGGGAAGGAGGCGCCGCGGCAATCCGTGCCCCCCTACCGCGTCAAACCCGGTGGCAGGTTTGACACAGCGCGCCCTGGCTCTTCCGGAAGAGCCGCCGCTCCGGCGACTGGTGCGGCCGATGGCACCCCAGGCACGACAACTGGTCCCCTTCCGTCGGGAAATCCGGCGGGATCTGCGTCAGGGTCCCCTTGATCTCCGTCGTCCGGTGCTGGGTGTGGGGGTTCTCGTGGCAGCCGAGACACAGGGCGTTCCCCGGGCGGCGAAGCTGCTCCGGCGCCGGCCCGGCGTGCGGGCTGTGGCAGCCGGTGCACTCCCCTTCCTTGACGGGGGAATGAACGTCCCCCGTGTCCGGGAACGGGTCGTGGCACCCGTAACAACCCTTCGCGCTCTTCTGGAGCTTCGGGAGGGCCGAGAAGTGCGGCTCGTGGCACGCCGTGCACTCGCCCGCCGCCACCGGAGGGTGGACGAAGACCTTTTTCCCGTCATCGGCCTTCTCGAAGTCGTCGTGGCACCCGTAGCACGCGTCCTTGAGGGGTTTCGTCGTCAACTTCGCATCCTTGACGCCGTGGCATCCCGTGCACCCGTCGTCGAGGGCGGGATGGAGTCTGTACGACCGGAACGTGAGGGCGCCCCGGGGCGATGAATAGGCGAACTCCTTCATTTTCGATTTGGGCGCGTCGTAGACCCGGACCTGCTTCCCCCCGATATTCAGGATGTTCATCCCGGGGGACAGGGGCACCTCGGCCGTCCGGAAATCCTCCCCCTCGAGCTTTACGGGATTCACCCCGTTGACCGTGACCGTGACCGGATCCTTCCCGGGGATGAACGCGAAGACCGTGATCTTGTCCGCCGCCGAGAGCGTCAGGTCCGGCGGGTACATGACGGCCGGCTCCCGGGCGGCCCGCGACGGGATCGCGGCAGATAGCGCAAGGATGACGAAAAACCAGCAACGGCAACGACTCAACTTGCGGGAACCTCCATGCCTTTCCCTTCCAGCGCCTCCCCGGCCGGAACCGGGAACGGGTTCTTGTGGAAAACGGTCGTAAGCTTGAGGCTCGGGCACCGCGTGCAGTCCAGGCACCGCAGGCAGTCCGGGTTCGTCCAGTTGCGGTCCGGCCGGATGTCCACCGGGCAGATCTTCTGGCACTTCCCGCACTTGGTGCAGGTGTCCGGGTTCCAGGCAAGCTGGAGGAAGCTCGACTTGTTGAAGAGCGAGAAGATCGCCCCGAGCGGGCAGACGGCCCGGCAGAACGGCCGCTTGACCATCATCGAGGTCGTGACGAAGAAGAGCAGGATCGCGATCTTCACCCAGAAGAGGGCCCGGATCATCGACCGGATGTTCAGGTTGAGCGTCACCCACGGCAGGCCGCCGACGAGCGTTCCCATCGGGCAGAGCTTGGAGAACCAGTTCTCGCGCGTGAGGTACGGGATGATGAAAACGAGCCCGACGAGCACGGCATACCGGAAATACCGCGTCCAGGCCGGGATCGAGACCTTCCAGGCCCGGAACTTGTAGAGGACGTCCTGCAGGGACCCGAAGGGGCACAGCGTCCCGCACGTCATCCGGCCGACCGACGCGCCGACGACCGCGAGCGTCCCGGACGCGTAATAGGGGAAGCTCCCCGTCACCATGAAGTGCTGGAGCGTCCCGATGGGGCACGAGAAGAGCGCCGACGGGCAGGCGTAGCAGTTGAGCAGCGGCGTGCAGACGCTTTTCAGCGATCCCTGGTAGAGGGACGCCGTCAGGAACCCCCGGAAGTAGGAGTTGGGCAGGACGGCGCCGAGCCCCTGGAAGATCCGCCGCTTCAGGTATGCCACGGGATCACCCGACCCCGATGCACGACAGTCAAAGCATTGCGGCGTTGAACAGGACTTCGCCGATCTCCTCCCGGAAGATGCCGTATCCGAGGATCGCCGCGGCGGCCAGCGCCGTCACGACGAAGGCGGCCGGCCGGATCGATTCCCACCTGTCGTTCGACATGCCGTTCCCCCTGCCGTTCCCCATGCCGTCCACCATGCCGTCACTCTCCGCTCAAGGCCCATGCCTTCCGGTACATCGCCGCCGCCCTTGCAAGGTCTCCCGCCTCTTCGCAGGCGCGTCCCGCCAGGGCATGCGTCTCCGGGTCCATGGGGTTCAGGTCGATCGCTTCCCGGATCGCCTTCTCCGCTTCCGCGGGGTTCCCCTTCTTTCCCAGGATCCGCGCCTTGAGGAGCAAGGCCGGGGGATACGAGGCGGACTTCCCGAGCGCTTCGCCGACTTCCTTCTCCGCCTCGGCGGCCAGGCCCAGTTTCCAGTCGGCCCGCGCCAATCCCGTGCGGGCCACGACGTTCCCCGGCTCGGCCGCGACCGCCGCCTCGAACTCCTTCTTCGCCTCCTCCGCCTTTTTCGGATCCTTCCGGCTTTTCTGCATCGCGATGTCGCCGAGCAGAATGCGCGGCGCCGCCCAGTTCGGGTCCGCGGAGGCCGCGGCCGCAAGCTTCGGCTCCGCCTTGTCGGCCATCCCGAAGGCGTACAGCCGGCGGCCGAGGTTGTAATTCAACAGCGCCCGGCGGGCAGGCTTGTATCCCGCCTCCGCCCCGGCCACCGCCGGCGCGGCTTCCTCTTTCCTGAGCCCCAGCAGGACCTCGACCCGCTCCTTCAGTTCGAGGCGCGCGGAGGTCGGGTAGCCGTTGAAGGCCGACTTGAGGATGCCGCCCTCCCCCAGCACCGCCGTGGAGGGAACCGCGACCACGCCGTAGTTCCGGAACGTCTCGAGCCCCGCGTCGAGCGCAACCGGAAACGAAGGGGCAAGCTCCGCCGCCTTCGCCTTGACGGCCTTCACGTCCTCGTCGGTCATGTGCTCGTGCTCGACGTTGATGGCCACGACCGAAAGTCCCTTGGGGCCGTACTCCGCCTGGAGCTTCCGGAGATCCTCGAGCTCCTCCAACGACCGCCCGCTCCAGGTCGCCCAGAACACCAGGAGGACCGCCTTCTCCTTCTTCAGCGCGTCCAGCGAGACGTCGTTCCCGGCGACATCTTTCAACTGGAACCCCGGCGCCTCCATCCCGCCCTGGATGTTCCGGAAAGCCGCCGCCGCCTTCGGCGCGGCGTACAGCCAGGCCGCGAACAGCAAGAGCGCGGCAAGGAGGCGCGCCGCCCGTCCGGTCCTTCCCATCGTCCCCCCTTCAAAGCAAAACCCGGGTCTTCTCTCTCCCGGGCGACGAAAGACCGACCCCTACCTCTGCAGGAACGGCTTGTCCGCGGAGTGCGGGTCGTGGCACGCCGTGCATGACTTCCCGCGGGAATTCCTCACATGCCTTTCGGAACTTTTCTGATCGTGGCAACCGCGGCACAGCGTCTCCGCCGCCGCCACCGTCAGCGCCCCGTTCTCCGAGCCGTGCGG
>JAMDBZ010000080.1 GCA_023488945.1 Deltaproteobacteria bacterium | reverse complement strand
CGCCGGGTCCCCGCGGCTCCGCGAGCAGCCGTCCCGGCGACGTCCCCTCCGCGAACGCCTTGCGGAGGAACCCCTCGTTCGAGCTGTTCTCGAGGAGCCGCCGGACGAGGTACGCCATCCCCGGAACGAGGGCGCCGACGGGGACGTACTCCCGCACGGGGTGCCCCAGCCGGGCCAGGGCGCTTTTGACGGGCTCCGCCATCCCGTAGAGCATCTGGAACTCGTAACGTCCCGGCGGGATCCCCCGCCCCTCCGCGGCGACGAGCGTCGCGGCGATCGACCGGATGTTGTGGGTGCCGGCGGCCAGCGTCAGGCAGTCGGCGTTGTCCAGGATCGTTTCCACGCACCGCTCGAACTGCCGGTCGGTGTGGGACTTTTCGGAGAAGACCGGGAGCGGCCACCCCTTCTGGCGGGCCACGATGGTCTCGTGCTCCCAGTACGCCCCCTTCACGAGGCGGACCGTGATGCGCCGGCCTCCGGACCGGGCCCACGCGGCCAGCCGCCGGAGGTCGGAGGGAGTCTCCCGGAGGTAGGCCTGGAGCGCGATCCCGGCGCCCTCCCAGCCGCGGAGCTCCGGCTCGTCGAGGAGCGCCACGAAAGCGTCCAGCGTGATGTCCTTGAGGTTGCGCGTCTCCATGTCGAGGTTCACGAAGGCGCCCTTCTCCCGGGCCTTCCGGAAGACCGGGCGAAGCCTCTCTCGGAGGCGCGCCACGCTGTCGTCGTAATTGACCGGCCCGATGCGGGAATAAAGCGAGCTGACCTTGACGGAGACGTTGACCCGGGGGAACCGCTCCTCCCGCCCCGCGTCGCGGCTCCCCCAGCCGCCGACCTCGTCCGCCAGCGTATCGATCAAGGAGAGGACCAGCCCGGAATGGCGGAGTGCCTCCTCCTCGGACACGGCGGCCTCGCCCAGGATGTCCACCGTGAACGACCGCCCCCCGTCCCGGATCCTTCTCAGGGCGGGCAGCGCGTCCGCAGGCGTTTTCCCCGCGATGAAATTCCGGCCCAGGCGGGCGATCCCCCGTCGAGTCGCCAAGACGGCCAGGGCGGCCGTCGCCGGGCGCGTGGCCGCGGCGAGGAGCTTCCGGACAGCCCACGGGAAGGGGGGCTCCCCGGCGAGGAAATAATCCCGGACGTGGCGGGCGAACTCCTCGGGGGTCCGCAACGCGGGGAAGACGTCGATGAACCGGAAGAGCCGGACCTTCCAGTCGGCATGCGCGAAGACGGAGGTCATGAGCCGGCCGGTCCACCGCCGCCGGTCGAACAGGGCGGGGGGCCCGGCCTCCATGAGCCGGAACAGTTCCATCCCCTTTTCCGCGACGGGATCGCGCGCCAGTCCGGAGGCCATCCGCCACCTCCTCGGGTCATGATTCTCCATCCCAGTGTAGCCTCTTGCGGACCCGGGGGAAGTATTGCATTTCAGGAGAGTATCCGTGCACCGTCGGGGGAGGCGGCGTGATCCGGTTCGAGGGCGTCCACAAGTGGTTCGGCGACCTCCACGTCCTCAACGACGTCAACCTCGCGGTCTCGCCGGGCGAGGTCGTCGTGGTCTGCGGGCCGTCCGGCTCGGGGAAATCGACCCTCATCCGGACCGTCAACCGGCTCGAGCCGATCGACAGGGGGCGTCTCGTCGTGGACGGGATGGACCTCTCCGACACGAAGACCGACATCAACCGGCTCCGCGCGGAAGTCGGGTTCGTCTTCCAGCAGTTCAACCTCTATCCGCACCTCACGGCTCTTAAAAACATCACGCTCGCGCCGATCAAGATCCGCAGGACGCCGAAAGCGGAGGCCGGGGAGCAAGCCATGGCGCTTTTGGCGCGCGTGGGGCTGGCGGACAAGCGGGACGCCTACCCGGCCCAGCTCTCCGGCGGGCAGCAGCAGCGGGTGGCGATCGCCCGGGCGCTCGCGATGAAGCCGAAGATCATGCTCTTCGACGAGCCGACCTCGGCGCTCGACCCGGAGATGATCGGCGAGGTGCTCGCGGTCATGAAGGACCTGGCGGAGTCGGGGATGACGATGATGGTGGTGACGCACGAGATGGGGTTCGCCCGCGAGGTCTCCCACCGGGTCGTCTTCATCGACCACGGCGTCATCCTGGAGGACGCCGGGCCGGAGGAATTCTTCAGGAACCCGAAACACGAAAGGACCCGGCAGTTCCTCAAGCAGATCCTCTCGCCGATGCACTGAATCCCGAAAGGAGGGAAAACCGATGAAAAGGTTCCTGGTCGTTCCGGCCGCCGTCGCGCTCCTCGCCGCGCTCGGCGGGGCCGCGATGGCGGGCGACACGCTGGCGGACGTGAAGAAGAAGGGGGTCCTCGTCTGCGGGGTGAAGGACTCGCTCTACCCGTTCGGCTACGTCAACCCGAAAACGCGGGAGATCGAAGGGTACGACGTCGACTTCTGCAAGGCGATCGCCGGGAAGCTGGGCGTCAAGCTCGAGCTCAAGGCCGTCACCTCGGCGAGCCGCATCCCGCAGCTCCAGGAGGGGAACATCGACCTGATCGCCGCCACGATGACGAAGACCGCCGAGCGGGCCAAGCAGATCGACTTCTCCCACGTCTACTTCTTCACCGGCCAGAAGTTCCTCGTGAAGAAGGGGACGGTCAGGAGCCTCAAGGATCTCGAGGGGAAGAAGATCGGCACCGCCAAGGGATCCACCTCGGAGCAGAACGCGAAGGCGGCGCTCCCGACGGCGACGATCCTGTCGTTCGACGACTACCCGCAGGCGTTCCTCGCCCTCCAGCAGGGGAAGGTGGCCGCCGTGACAACCGACGAGGTGCTCCTGGTCGGGATGCTCGCCAAGGCGCCGAACAAGGAGCGGTTCGAGGTCCCCGACATCCGGATCTCGGACGAGCCGTACGGCCTCGGGATGCGCAAGGGGGACAAGGCGCTGGTCGACTTTGTGAACAAGACGCTCCTCGCGATGGAGAAGAGCGGCGAGGCGAAGACGATCTACGGGAGATGGTTCGGCCCGAAGACGGACATGCCGATCCCGCGGACGTTCAGGATCACGGCGGACAAGTAACGGCTCCCGCGGTCCGGCGCACGCGGCGTGCTGCGCTACAAGTTCGACTGGGCGGTCGTCACCTCCGGGAAGTATTTCGAGTGGCTCGTGGCCGGCCTCAAGGTCACGATCGAGCTCTCGACGGTGGCGATCGCCCTCTCCTTCCTCCTGGGCCTGGTCATCGCCGTGATGCGGATGAGCCAGCTCCGGCCCGTCCGCTGGTTCGCCCACGGTTACCTCGAGTTCTTCCGGAACACCCCGCTCCTCGTCCAGATCTTCTTCTGGTACTTCGGCTCGTACAAGGTCCTCCCCCAGGCGGTCAACGACTGGCTCGCTCGAGGGAACTTCGAGTTCGCCGCCGCCGTCATCGCCCTCACCATCTACACCTCGGCCTTCATCGCCGAGGACATCCGGTCGGGGGTCCTGTCGATCCCCAGGGAACAGATGGAGGCGGCGCGCAGCGCCGGCTTCTCTTACCTCGGGGCGATGCGCCACATCATCCTCCCCCAGGCGGTGCGGATCACGATCCCGCCGCTCATCAACCAGTTCCTGAACCTGACGAAGAACTCCTCGCTCGCCATGACGATCGGCGTGGCGGAGCTCACCTACCAGGCGCGGCAGGTGGAGAGCTACACCTTCAAGGGGTTCGAGGCGTTCACGGCGGCGACGCTCGTCTACCTCGGCCTCTCCGTCGCCATCACGGCGCTGGTGACGCTCTACAGCCGGACGGTCCTAAGCCCGATGAAGGCGCGCTGACGTGGGCACGGGCCTCGACGTCTCGATCATCCGGGACAACCTCCTCTACTTCTTCATCGGCCGCTACCCGCACGGCCCGCTGGGCGGCGTGGCGCTCACCTTCTACCTGGCGATCGTCTCGCTCGTCCTCTCGTTCCTCGGCGGGCTCATCCTGGGGCTTTTGAGCGTCGCCCGCAACCGGGCCGTCAAGTGGGTCTCGTCCGCCGTCATCAACACCGTCCGGGGGATGCCGCTGCTCATGGTCATCTTCTGGATGTACTTCCTGATGCCGGCGCTTTTGGGCCGGCCGGTCCCCGAGAGCCGGACGGTCATCCTGGCGCTTTCGATCTTCACCTCCGCCTACATGTCGCAGATCGTCAAGGCGGGGATCGAGGGGATCCCGAAGGGTCAGACCGAGGCGGCCCTTTCGACGGGCCTGCACCCCCGGCAGGCGATGCTCCACATCGTCCTCCCGCAGGCGCTCCGGAACATGATCCCGTCGTTCGTCAACCAGTTCGTCTCGATGATCAAGGACACCTCGCTCGCCTTCATCGTCGGGGTCGACGAGCTGACCCACGTGGCCACCCAGGTGAACAACAGGAGCCTCATCTACCCGACCGAGATCTTCCTCTTCATCGCCGTCGTCTACTTCATCCTCTGCTACGCCTTCACGGAGCTGTCCCGCTGGCTCGAGAGGCGCCTCGCCTGGCGGAAGGCGATCTGAACCATCCACGGTTTCTGAAGCGGATTGAAGCGGCGCGGAAAAGCCTGCGGGCCGGCAAGGGGATTCGATTGGAGGATGTGCAGCGGAACCTGACGGCTTGAAGCCGGCGGCGCCCGCCGCCGTCCTCTACAACACGTATTGGGTTCGTTCCGATCACGCTGATTTCAACCATGGCCAAGCGGTCCGGAACACGCCGACAATCGACGCGGCTTTCGGCCTGGATGACCGAGCACGCGGGCGAACCCGGGAGACGATGCTCGAACGAGATTGCACGACGCCGGGATCGCAGGTCGAGTTACGAGACCTTGCGAACAAAGTAACCGAGAGAAGTGTAGGATCAGGAAAACGGAAGATCGCGGACGGCGACCAAATCCGGATGCATTTCCCCGCCGCCGCACGTATACTGGCGCCGAGCCTTGAACTCCGGCAGGATCGGATCCCCGGTCAGCCCCGCCCGCGGCACCTCGTCGCCGGGGATCCAGGAATCCCTCGGAAAGGTCTTATGGCTCCGATAATGAGACCGGCCCGACGCGTCCTGATGCCCCTCCCCCCGGGGTCATCCCATATCCATCGGACTCTTCACCGCCAGGCCCGGCCGGTTCAGCACGTGCGTGTAGATCATCGTGGTCGACACGTCGGAGTGCCCCAGCAGCTCCTGCACGGTGCGGATGTCGTAGCCGGCCTCCAGGACGTGCGTGGCGAACGAGTGCCGCAGGGTGTGACACGTCACGCGCTTGGTGATGCCTGCGGCACGCGCCGCCCTCTTGACCGTCTTCTGAAGAGCGCTTTCGTGGACATGCCACCGACGCACCTTGCCGCTGCGCGGATCCACCGAGAGACGATCGGCCGGGAAGACCCATTGCCACGCCCACTCCCGAGGGGCACCCGGGTACTTCCGCTCGAGGGCAGGCGGGAGATGGACTTCCCCGAACCCGCGCCGCATATCCTCTTCGTGGCGGGCCCGGACGCGCGCAAGATGTTCGCGGAGCGGCTCGCGGAGGAGCGCTGGAAGAACGGTCACCCGGTCCTTGCCTCCCTTCCCGTCGCGCACCGTGATCTGCCCCCGGTCGAAGTCGATGTCCTTCACGCGCAGCCGCAGGCACTCCATGAGGCGCAGGCCCGCCCCGTAAAGAAGTCCGCCCATGAGCGCGTACGCCCCGGTCAGATGACCGAGGAGCCGCTGCACCTCCTCGCGGGAGAGCACCGTCGGAAGGTGCCGGGGGCGCCGGGAACGGGGAAAGTCGATCGTCCCGAGCGGCTGACCCAGCACGTGCTCGAAGAAAAAGACGAGGGCGTTGAGCGCCTGCCCCTGCGTGGCCGCCGCGACTTCACGCTCGAGGGCAAGGTATTCGAGGAAATCCCGTACGCTTTCGGCATCCGGCTCCCGGGAATGCGCCTCGCAAAAGGAGAGGAATCGCCCGATCCAAGCGGCGTAGGCCCGCTCCGTGCTCAGGGAGTAATTTCCCGTCCGCATCAGCGCCCTCAGGCGCGCCAGCCAGTCTTCCAGATTGCACGCCGCTTCCACCGCAGAACCCGCGTCGGGAGAGCACCTCTCGCCAATCTGGACCGGGCGACTCTCCGCGCGCGTCAAGTTCGCCTCTTTCCCAGGGCGGGATCCCGCCGCCTCCCACTGCCCGGCCCATGGCGCTCCCAGGATGCTCCGATAGAAAATCCTCAGCGCGTCGGCCGCTTGTCGGACGCGCCACAGTTCGACCCCCGGACGCTCCGAGAGCGCCCGCAGGAAGTCGTCCGCGTCCTCCGGCGCCCTGCCCAACAGGGGCTGGCTCTCGTGAAAATGGGCGAAGCGCTCGACCCAGCCGGTGTACCAGCGCAGGCGCTCCTTCGGAACTCCCTCCCGCCTCAGCGCGTCGTGGTATTTCGACCAAGGGATGTCTTCGCGTATGAGCGGCGTCGGGTGCATCTCCCCTCCTTCCTGACATGCGATGCAGGGCCAAGGTTATCTCCCTTGCGAAGACTATGCGGATTCCACGCCAACCAGACTCTACCGACACTACGATATAAGGAATTGATGAATTCCAGATTCCGGACCTCTAATGAAATCCGGATATTAAACTGTT